>NZ_LBCB01000012.1:26846-49630 GCF_000980515.1 Akkermansia sp. UNK.MGS-1
AAGCCACACCCGCGTAATGAACCACGCAAATGGCGCGGGTGCGGTCCGTGATGGCCGCTTCTATCAGCGTCTCGTCAATATTCTGCGTATCCGGCCTGATATCCACGAATACGGGAACGCCGCCGCGCAGCACAAACGCGTTCGCCGTGGAGACGAACGTATAGGAAGGCATGATAATCTCGTCGCCCGGGCGGCAGTCGATCAACAGGGCCGCCATCTCCAGTGCGGCGGTTCCGGAATGAACCAGCAGAACCTTTCCGGCGCCGGTGCGTTCCGCAAGCAGTTCATGGCATTTTTTCGTGTAATAGCCGTCTCCGCATAAATGGGCGCGCTGGATGGCGTCCCGGATATAATCCAATTCGGGACCGTGCTGGTGAGGTTGGTTGAAAGGAATCTCCATGGCTTCAGAAAAGACCGGCCCATAACGGACGCCCGGCGCAGGCATGCCGATCCCGTGCGGGAGGCGTTCCCCGCCTCCCGCACGGGGAGACCCTACTATGAACGGAGGTCTGAAAACAAGCCTAGACCTTGATGAAGGTCCGGTTTTTGTACATGTAATACAGCACGCCCCAAATCAGGGCATAATTGCAGAGATAAAAGACAAACCTGTCCGCATCCCCGAAACACCCGCTAAACCCGGTAAACAATACCCGGGAGAAATTGCTCGTAGGGGGGCACAGAGATACCCATATGTACACGAAAATGGCATTGCTCCCTATTACGGAGAAAAAGAATGTCAGCCAGTTCAATTTCAGCACATCCGTCAGCAGGTAGAACAGGGCCAGCAGCAAATAGCACCATCCCGCCGCCCACAACACCATGGAACTGGTGAACAAACGCTTGATTATCGGGAAATCCAGGCTCCAGACATACCCCAGCGCCAGGCAGCCCGCGCCCGAACATAACAGCCACGCCAGCTTTTTCCCATGCCCCTGCACCCGCTTCAGAATCTGGCCGCCCAGCAGACCGAGCATGGTCATGGCGCCAAAACCGAACTGCGCCAGAATCCATGCATAATTCGTTCCATCCTGCCAGTTTCCCATCAGGTATTTATCCAGCAGCAGGGCCAGATTCCTCCCCGGTTCAAGCATTCCTGCCGCACAGGAACCCACCGCTGGGTCAGAAAAGGAAACAAACTTCATGACCAGCCAGTACACAGCCAGCAGCCCCCCCGTTGCCGCTACCTGCCACCGGACGGACAGATGAAGAAGGCAAATGGCCGCAATCAGGTAGCCGGAAGCGATGGCCTGGAGCGTATTGCAGTACAGGGACATTTTGGACGGTTCAAAACTCAGCAGATTTCCCTGCACCACCATGCCCAGCAAAAAAAGCACCACTACCCGCCTGGCAACTTTCAGGTAAATCTTCCACAGGGGTTCCGAACCGATGCGCCTGGAAAAGGAAAACGGCATGGCCGTTCCCACAATGAACAAAAAGAGGGGCATCACCAGGTCCCAGGCGGCAAACCCCTCCCAATTCACGTGCGTGCTGTGCTTCACCAGCCACTCGGGGCTCCGGTCATAAAAAAGGTTGATGCCGGAAACAACCAGAGCCAGCCCCCCGGTCAGGAAAAACATGTCAAATCCCCGCAGGGCGTCAATGGCCGCAATCCTCTGCGGCTTGGTATCGGAAAGAGAACTCATGGCGATATTCCAACTACGGCATTATGTCCGCCAACCTTTCCAAAGACTTTCTTTTTCTCAGGCTCCGTAAAAAAAACGGCTGTTTCCGGAAAAACCTGTCCTCCACGGCAACTCCGTCATGATGCCTTTCTCCATATTCCCTTCCCCGTCTTCCATGCTATGCTTTCCCCGCAACATGACCATGGGGAACGACCAATCCGGCGAACGCGACAGCGTCCGGAATATTGAAACTTACGCCCGCCTGAAAATGGATGAACTTGGTCTGGCAGACTGGCAATTCGGCTGGGACCGGGCCAAAAGAAGGCTGGGTGTGTGCCGCCTGCTGGAAAAAAGCATTACGATTTCCATCCACTTCGTCCGCGCCAATCTGGAAACCCCTCACGAAATCCGTGACACGATTTTGCATGAGATCGCCCACGCCCTGGCGTGGACCCGCCATGGGGAACGCACCCACGGACCGCGATGGAAACAGATTTGCAGGGAAATAGGGGCCGTTCCGTGCGCCGCCGCCAAACAGGACGCCGTCCGCGTCACCACGTACAAATATATCCTGCGTCTGAAAACGACGGGCGAAGTCGTCGGCAAATACCACCGCCGCCCCTCTTTCGCCAAATACCTCAAGCGCATGGCCCTGAAAGGCCGCCCCGATACGCTGGGCCAGCTGGAGCTGGCGCCTTATGAAGAATAACGTCCACAAAAGCTGAAAGAAACGAGCCGTTTCCGGTATTCTCCAGCATCAACGATCATCCCATTCCGGGCATTTCCATTTTTTACGTCTGCTCATTATCCGGAACAGCAGAGGAAACACTCAAGGTGCGCTGGCGTACGTAATCGTACACCTTCGGGTCGCTGTCTCCGGCTGCCCAGACCACCCGCAGGAAGTCGGCGGGATGAATATTTCCGTGATCCCGGAAGAAACGGCGGTCATTCTCACAGCAGTAAATGATGTCATCCCCCATGGAACCGACGAGCTTGGCCCGCGCCTTGGCAATCAGGCGCGGAAGGTAGGGGAGACCGCAGAGTTCGTCGCCGAACCCCGGCAAATCATACCCGATCACAGGTTTCCCCTGGTAAAACTGCCCGTGCTGGACGGTCAGGAAGAAGTCCCGGCGCGCCGCAGCCATCAGCAGAACCGTGGTGGGGGAAGGTTCTCCCGTACGGGCATAGGTTTCTACAAAATCAAACAATTCCCGAGTGCGGCAGCCGATGGAAGAAAGAAAGATAATTTCCTGATCCGTAAAGAAGCCGTCCACATTCCTGTGGCCTTCATGGTAGCGCCCCACCGCTTCGCGGAAAAGGTCGTAAAACGTATCGTTCCAATCTTCTTCCATCATCGGCCCGGCGATTTATGTTTGCGCTTGAAGTTAAGCATCATGATCTGCTTGGTCAGATTGGCTTCAAAGCGGGCCTGTTCCTCGCGGGACATTTCCGAACGCGTCTTGAGCACCTCCTGCGCTTCCTGAATGGCCCGTTCCACGCTGCCTTCATCAATCTGGGAGGAATTAAGCGCGAGGTCGGTTACCATGAGAACATGGTCGTCATTGACCTGCACAAAGCCGGTGCCCACCACCATGCTTTCCTCCGGGCCGTCCATGGGCTTGTAGCGGAGTTCCCCTGGTTCTAGGGAGGTAATCAGGGCCGTATGGTGTTCCAGCACGCCCATCTCCCCGAGACTGCCGGGCAGATAAACGTATTCTACAGTAGCGGCAACCGCCACTTCATCCGGGGTAATGACTTTGAACTCCATGCTCATGGTTCGGGACGGCGGGAAAAGGGTTATTTGGCTTCCTTGAGGACGTCATCAATGCCGCCGCGCATGAAGAAGGCGTCCTCCGGAACCATGTCCAGCTTGCCTTCCAGGATTTCCTTGAAGCCCCGGACGGTTTCCGCCACGGGAACATAGGCACCGGGAATGCTGGAAAAGACTTCCGCCACATGGAACGGCTGGGTCAGGAAGCGCTGAATCTTGCGGGCGCGGCTCACGATGAGCTTGTCTTCTTCCGAAAGTTCGTCCATGCCCAGAATGGCAATCATATCCTGAAGGTCCTTGTAGCGCTGCAGCACCATCTGCACGCCACGCGCCACTTCATAATGCTCATTCCCCACAATTTCCGGGGCCAGGGCCTTGGAAGTGGAAGACAGCGGTTCCACCGCCGGGAAGAGCCCCTGGGCCGCCAGAGAGCGTTCCAGCACCACCGTGGAGTCCAGGTGGGCGAAGGTTGTGGCCGGGGCCGGGTCCGTCAAGTCGTCCGCAGGAACATACACGGCCTGCATGGAGGTGATGGAGCCGTGCTTGGTGGAGGTGATGCGTTCCTGAAGATCCGCCATTTCCTCCGCCAGGTTCGGCTGGTAACCCACGGCGGACGGCGTGCGGCCCAGCAGGGCGGACACTTCCGACCCCGCCTGGGAGAAACGGAAAATATTGTCAATGAACAGCAGCACGTCCTTATGCTCCTCGTCACGGAAGTATTCCGCCATCGTCAGGGCGGACAGGGCTACGCGCAGACGGGCGCCGGGGGGTTCATTCATCTGTCCGTACACCAGCGCCACCTTGGATTCTTCCGGTTTCTCCAGGTTGATGACTCCGGATTCTATCATCTCATTGTACAGGTCGTTCCCCTCACGGGTGCGTTCCCCCACCCCGGCAAAAACGGAGAGGCCGCTGCGCGCCTTGGCAATGTTGTTGATCAACTCCATGATGAGCACGGTCTTGCCTACCCCCGCACCCCCAAAGGCACCGATTTTGCCGCCTTTCAGGAAGGGGCAGATAAGGTCAATTACCTTGATGCCCGTTTCCAGCACTTCCGTGCTGGTGGATTGTTCGTCCAACGGCGGAGCGCCGCGGTGGATGCTCTTCATACCGGCGCAGGAGAGTCCGCCGCGCTCGTCCACAGCTTCCCCCAGCACATTGAAAATACGTCCCAGCACGCACTGTCCCACAGGAACTTCAATAGGGCGCCCCGTGTCGCGCACCGGCATCCCCCGCCGCAGACCGTCCGTAGAACTCATGGCCACGGCGCGGACCCAGCCGTCTCCGATGTGCTGCTGGACTTCCAGAACCAGGGTCTTGCGCTTGCCGTCAACTTCATAGTCCACTTCCAGCGCATTGAGCAGGGCGGGGAGCGTTTCTGCCTGGGAGAAGTCCGCATCGACCACAGCGCCGATGATCTGAACGAGAATGCCTGTGTTATTCATCATGGGAAAAACTTGGTGTTGAAATGGAGAGGAAAGAATGTTCTGTTTGAAAAGCGGGTAAAGAAAGCGGAACCATGTTATTCCATAGCGCGCATAGCCGTGGTAATTTCCAGAAGTTCGTTGGTGATTTGCGTCTGGCGCGCCTTGTTGTAGTCCAGGGTGAGGCCGCCGATGATGTTTTTGGCGTTTTCCGTGGCTCCCTTCATGGCGACCATGCGGGCGGAGTGTTCGGATGCCCGGGCCTCCAGCACAATCTGAACCAGTCCGTGGAAAACGTAAAGAGGCAGGATGGTATCCAGCAGAGCAGCGGGGCTGGGTTCCAGCAGGAATTGCTTATGGGCATCTGCTCCGTCCAGGGAAGAGCCTCCGGCTTTCGCCATGTTCATCAGGGGTTCCGGCTCAATGGGAAGAAGCTGGCGAAAGACAGGCTTCTGGACCATTGTGTTCACAAAACCGGAGAAAGCCACGAAAACGCGCCCATATTCCTCCGCCTTGAACTTTTGCACGATGAAATCAAATACCGGCTTTAGTTCCAGCAGGGACAGGGGATCCGTCAGGCTCCAGGTGGCCTCCAACCGTTCATTCAATTTGGCGAGCGCAGCATTCAGCTTGCGGCCGATGGTGATGTAATGGGCGTTTTCCGGAGCCTGTTCCCGGACCATTTTGATCAGGTTGGCGTTCAGCCCGCCGCAAAGGCCGCGATCCGTATTCACCAGCAGCACCAGATCCGCGCCGCCGTGGGTTTGCATCAGAGGGCTGTTGCTGGTGTCAATTTCATCCTGGAGATGGTAGAGCACTTCCGCCAGGGCGCGGATATAGGGGCGTCCCTTGACGGCCTGGTCCTGGGCGCGGCGCATTTTGGCGGAAGCCACCATCTGCATCGCCCTGGTGATCTGGGACGTGTTTTTGACGGACTTGATCCGGCGTCTGATGTCTCTCAGATTGCCCATGTGTCAGTACTCCCGTAATCGTTAGTTCCAGCTGAGCTTGAAGGATTCGATAGCGGCTTTAAGCCCTGCGTCTATTTCCGGCGTCAGGTCTTTTTCCTTCAGAATGCTTTCCAGCAGATCCGGATGCTGATCCTGCATCACCGCTTCCCACGCATTCTGGCATTCCTTGATCCTGTCCACCGGAACGTCGTCAAAGTACCCTTTTTGCATGGCATACAAGTCAGCGGCCTCCAGACCCAGGGATTTGGGCTCATACTGGTTCTGCTTAAAGAGCTCCACGATGCGCTGGCCGCGGGCCAGCTTGGCCTTCGTGCTGGGGTCCAGATCAGACCCGAACTGGGCGAACGCCTGCAATTCCGTAAATTGGGCCAGATCCAGCTTAATGGAGCCGGCCAGCTTCTTGATAATTTTCGTCTGGGCGGAGGAACCCACACGGGAGACGGAAATACCCACGTTGATGGCTGGGCGCACCCCCTGGTAAAACAGGTCCGTTTCCAGAAATATCTGGCCGTCCGTGATGGAAATGACGTTCGTGGGAATGTAGGCGGAAACGTCGCCTGCCTGCGTTTCAATAATGGGAAGAGCCGTCAGGGAACCGCCGCCGTGTTCCTTGTTGATGCGCGCGGCGCGTTCCAGCAGGCGGCTGTGCAGGTAGAATACGTCCCCCGGGTACGCCTCGCGGCCGGAGGGGCGGCGCAGAATCAGGGAAATCTGGCGGTAGGCCACGGCATGCTTGGAAAGGTCGTCATAAACGATAAGGGCGTCTTCCCCCTTGTCCATAAAGTATTCCCCCATCGCACAGCCGGCGTAGGGCGCCAGGTACAGCATGGCGGCAGGATCGGAGGCGGAAGCCGCCACGACGATGGAATATTTCATGGCTCCCGTTTCCTCCAGTTTCGCCACCAGGCGGCTGATGTTGGCGCGCTTCTGGCCGATAGCCACGTAAATATTGTAGAGAGGCTGGTGATCAGGAAGCTTGCCTTCCTCCGCCAGACGGTTCTGTTCCGCCTGGGCAATCATGGTATCCATGGCAATGGCGGTCTTCCCGGTGGCACGGTCCCCGATGATGAGTTCGCGCTGGCCGCGGCCGATGGGAATCATGGCGTCAATGGGAAGGATGCCGGTCTGGACGGGCACGGAAACGGATTGGCGGGAGATGATGCCGGAGGCGATTTTTTCCACCGGGTAATACGCTTCCGCCTCAATCGGCCCTTTGCCGTCAATAGGTTCTCCCAGCGTGTTCACCACCCGGCCCAGCAGGGAGCGGCCCACGGGCACGGAAAGAAGGCGTCCGGAACACTTGACCAGATCCCCTTCCTTCAACTTGGAATCATCCCCCAGAATCACGGCGCCAACCTCATGTTCTTCCAGGTTCATCGCCAGCCCCATCACCCCGCCGGGGAACTCTATCATTTCATTGAGCATGACGCCGCTCAGCCCTTCGATCTTGGCGACGCCGTCCCCCACGGAACGAATGACGCCCACGTTTTCCTGACTGACGGAAGCCGTGGCTTTTTTTATTTCTGCTTCGAGTTCTTGAAGTATGTTGCTCATGGGAAAAATTCGTTGGTTAATTGGAAAGGGTGCGGGCCATCGCAGCCAGACGGTCGATTCTGGAACGCACGGAACCGTCCTTCACGTCGTCCCCTACCTGGATGCGGACACCCGCCAGCAGAGACGGTTCCACCTCCCAGCGGTAGTAGAGGGCGCCGCCATATCTGGCCTCCAGTTTGGCCTGAATCAGGGAACGTTCCTCTTCCGTGAGGGGCACGGCGCTTTGAATAGTGGCTGTACGGCTTTTCACCGCATATTCCACCATGCCGGAAAAAGCTTTCAGCAGAGCGGCATAATTGCGGGGCTTGCGTTCCGCAATTTTCCGGGCGATCAGACGCACGCGGTCCTCCGCCACGGCATTCCCGTCCATACAGAGCCGGAACAGCCTGCGGGCGGCATTTTGCGTGTCCTTTCCGATCTTCATAAACGTTTCAGGAATCCAGGCTGTCGATCGCTTCCCGGTTGATTCTCCGCTGGTCTTCTTCCGTCAGCATTTTTCCGGTAACCTGGGCCGCAGCCAGGGCCACCAGCTGGCCAAATTGTTCTTTTAACGCTTCACGCTCTTTCTGCTGTTCCAGTTCCGCAAGCTGCCGGGCTTTTTTTATGATTTCCTCAGCCTTCCGGGAGGCTTCCGCTTCCTGTTCTTCCAACAGGCGGGCGGCGGCAGCCTTGGCGGCGTCTATTTTCTCCTGCCCCTTTTCCCCTGCTTCCACCAGCATTTCATGCGTCTGTTCCTTGACGGAAGCCAGCTGCCGCTCGCTTTCCTCACGCATTTCCTCTCCTTCTTCAATCCGCCGGCGTCTTTTTTCCAGAACGTTCTGGATGGGCTTGAACGCCAGATACCGCAGGATCGCCACCATCAGAATGAAAGCGATCAGGTTGGCAACAAAAGGCTCCCAACTCGTTACCCCGAAGGGAGCAAAAGGATTCCAGGCTTGGTCAGCTATGAGATTCAGCATAAGATGAGCGGTTTGAACATGCCGGAAATTTTCCGGACCGGCAGGGGACGGGCGCGCCGCCCCGGAGCGGAAAAGCTCCCTCCGGGAACGGAACTTCCGTTTTATTTCACAAAAATGGAGATCAGGGCCACGCCTTCAATCAGGGCCGCCAGCGTGATGGCAATCACCATAATGGGGGAGGAGGCTCCGGGGTTGCGCCCGGTGGCTTCCGCGGCTTTCGAGCCGATGAGGCCAATGCCGAGGCCGGCGCCGATGGTGACGAGGCCGAAACCTACGTTGCCGGACAATTCGGCCAGGGAGGTCATTGCGATAGGATCGATCATGTTATTGGTATGGTTTATGTTTTTTGTTGAACGTTCCCCCACAGGTCGCCCATGGTCCGGAACGGAAAGTTGGCGGTACGGTTTATGAGGCTTTTCCGGGAGGCGGGCTGTCCGGAACGGGAAGTTCCTTTTCCTCATTTTTGGAGGTATGGCCGTGGGCGTCATCGTCCCCTACCTGAAGTTTCAGGAAAATCGCCGTCAGGAGCAGGAAAACCAGAGCCTGAATGAACCCCACAAGCAGTTCAATCGCCAGAAACGGCAGTACGCACAGGGCGCTGAGCACGGGCCCGAACATGTGAGCCATAGTGTCAATAATCGTCTCCCCGGCGTAAATATTGCCGTAAAGACGGGCTGCCAGCGCAATGGGGCGGATCGTGATGCTCAGGACGTCCACCAGCCCCACAAAGATGAAGATGAACACCAGCACGAATCCCATGAACCCCGGCAGCCTTCCCTTGGGGCCGAACAGATGCATAAAGAAGCCTTTCAGTCCCTGCTCCCGGATAGACCAGTAAAGCCACATCAGCGCATAAAAAATACCCAGGAACATCGTCACGTTCATGTCCGCATTCGCGCCGCGGAACAGCGGCACCCCATGGTAAGTGACGGTTCCCACCCCGGGAAGAAGCCCCATGTAATTGCTGACCAGAATAATGGTGAAAATGGTCCCGAAGTACCAGAAGTACTTGCGTGTCAGGCGCGGCCCCAGAAGGGACTTCACAAAGTTGTACAGAGTCTCAAAAAAGTATTCCACCGCATTCTGCAAACGGGAAGGCAGGATGCGCATGGAACGGGTGGCGGACCATACGACCACCCCTATCAGAAGAACCGCCAGAAACAGCATCAGCATTGAGTTGGACACCGGGAGCTCAATGCCTCCGGGCAGCGGAATGGAAAACAAATGGGGAGCAGCCTGTTCCAATCCGTGCTCCGCTCCTGCTTCCGCCGCACAGGCGCTGCCGCCCATAACGCCGAACATGGTCAACGCCGCCAACCACAGGAACTGGAAAAATCTGCTCATTGTCTTTCTCTCACCATTACTTGTGCCAACTCCTGTAAATACTGGAAGAGGGAATCCATTCCCTTTATTTGACGGTTTTGATTATGTACTTCCCTCTTTCTTTTGGCAAGCCCAAAACTTGGCGCGTACGCAAATTGTATACATTTGTACATAATTTTAAAGCCTACCTGGATGACCGTTGCGTCATGAACACAACCTTTTCTCCATCAACAAAAAAGGCTTCCGGAATAAACTCCCGGAAGCCTGCAGGAAAAACTGGGCGGAGGAAGGCCGTTACTTGGCGGCGGGAATAATATGGATGTGGTACACATCCCTGCCGTCCGCGGCCTTGCGCCCCGTGGCATGCACTCCCGTAACATCGGAAGTGATTACATCCAGGGTTTCCACAGTCTTCCGGAGCTTCTTGCTGTCCTCCGCCGCGCTCTTCAGGGCGTCACGGACCGGAACCAGGTTAAGCTGAAATTCGAGAGGGGCTCCCTGCGCCGGAGATTTCACGGATTCCCTGAGGACTTCCAGGCCGAAAGCCTTCGGCATGCTGATTGCCCAGCGGGTGTCGGAAACGCTTACTACCGGGTTCAGATCGGCGCCCAGAGGGCATTGGTAATCGTAGGTAGTGATATTCCCGTCCACAGAAGACTGGGGAGCGGGAAGCTCCGCCATTTTACCCTGGCTGAGCAGGGTGACGACGGTTTTGGCGGCATGAGTCACTTTCTGCCAGGCCTCGCCCAGAGCGGCGCGGTTGTTCACTTCATACGCAGCGGAGAAGCGCGGCGCCGGCACATTCTTGAGCATGGGATTGGGAGCGCCCTGCATGTCCATCATGAATACGCCTGAACCCGTAAGGCCGGAAAGAGCAGTCTTATAAGCCTTCCAGAGCTCTTCAATGGTAGGCCTGGCCATCTGGATCATAGGGGCGGCCATGCGCACCTGATCGCTCACATCATGCTTCGGGTTGGAAATATAGGCATTGCCGTAGTCCCATACAATCTGGGCAAGGTTACTGCACAGGGAACAACCCATATCCATCATCTGCGGATTGACCGTGCAGGAGGAATACAACACTGTGGACGCGCCCGGACGCACGCCGCTCATGGCGGAGGGGGCGTCCAGCTTGTAAAATTCAAGCGGATATGTGCATGCTTCCACATGCACCCCCTGATCCTGCCATGAATAGTAGGAAACGGACGTGGCCTTCCGGGCCAGCTCTTCATACATGCCAAGCATGCTGCCCCTGATGGAATCCAGAGCCGTCATGGAAGGAGCCGGATCGGCAATCTTCCAATCGGCGCCTATTGCCTGCATCACGTCCTTCAACCCGGTGAACATGCCCTTGTAATAGGCCAGATCCATGTTAATAACCCCTTTGACGGAGGCTTTGTCTGCGAAGAGCAGACCGTAGGCCGGATACTGGGACCGGGCATCGGCCATGGAAAAATCAGGACGAGACAGCACGGAGTCCTGGGGGGAAGAGGCTATGCGGACCTGTTTTTCAGGATTGGTGGTTATAAAGCCTACCAGGGTATCCTCCACAAAAGAGACGGCTACATACAGCCTGGATTCATCCAGACGAACGAGCGCCGCCTTGAGGCGGTCCATATTTTCCTGGGAAATGTCCATCTGCCCCTTTGCCTCCTCCAGAAGCTCTTCCAGCTTCGCGCGCACCTTTTTGCAGTCCACTTCCGCCACCTTGCAGGCCAGGCCATTGTAGGTCTTTTCGTACAGGGAAACCATTCCATGCAGCTCCATATCCTCCTGAAGATTGGCGTCCTTCAGGAAAGCTTTGGCCTGGGCCAGGGCTTCCGGCGTCAGTTTGGCGGCAATCATCACGGGCGCCGTCGCAGCCTGGGAAGGGCGTAAATCCATCAGCTCAGCCCACTGCGCAATCATCTCGACCCCCTGGCCGCCCATGGCCTCCGCTTCCGCGCCATCGTCATCCCCGCTTCCATTCTTTACTCCCTGGAAAAGCCTGTAAACGGATAAAATTTCCTTCATCTGGTTCAGGCCCATCCTGGTAAAAGAGGACTGCGCGCTATCCAGCCACGGAGCCCATTCGGGGCCCAAGCCGATCATCGCGTCAATGACAGGACTGCTGAAAGAACATTTCCGCTGCACGGGTTCGGGAGCGTCTTCTCCCGGAATGGCTATGGATTCATCGGCCACCTCCCCGGATGAACAGGAACTCCAGGTTTTAACCATGTTCAAATTCTGAACGCTCTTCATGATGCCGGGGATATCGTAAACCCCCGCTACCACCCCCATATCCTTGGGAAAGAGGGCGGCTATTCCGAGGCGTTCGGCACGCTTTGCCACCAGATCGGAAGCAACGGAAGTCAAAGGATCAGGCGAAGCGGCGGAAGTCAGGCCGGCCGTATCCTGGCCGGCCTTGGCGGAAGATGATTTATCATCGTCAGAGCAGGCGGCAAGAGCGCAGGTCAGCGCCAAACAGGGTATGGAGTAGAAATAATGCTTTTTCATTATCTTTAAACGTGGGGTCATGATGTCATCTGACAGGAACGCCGCTCCTTGCGGCAACAGTCTCATCAGCGCACCGTCTTCATTATACAGGCGTTTTCCCGCGAGACGCAAGCACAATGCAAAGCATTAACGCCACTCAGGGCGCGCAGGGCGTTGACGCATGGAGAACCTTTCCGCGCCGCCCCTTTCCGCATCTTCCCGGGATTTTCCGGGAACCGCAAAAACGCTCCGGATTTCCCTGAAAAACGGATTAAAGGGGTTCCGCCATGGGAATATCATCCTCCGGCAGGGGAGACTGCGGCGCGGGAGCGTTTACGGGAGTGGAGCGGTTGAGATGGCGGGGAATCTGCTGGGGCAACCCGGGAATGTAATCGGAGTCTCCCCGGCGCGGCGTGAGGGGGGCCGCAGAAGGCTCCTCCGACAACGGGGGCACCGACGGCCCGGCATGCCCTGAGGAGCCGCCCACCGGGGTTGCCTTGATTTCCGCATCGGAAGAGTCATCCAGATCGGCAGGGATTTCATCAGCCTTGATCGGCTCCATCCCTTCCGGATCATACAACCCGGGGGGCAGGTTGTCCGGCACGACGGCAGGGGCCCCGCTCCGTTCCCGAAGAGCGGCCGCGGCCGTTTCCGGGGTTTCCTCCACCGGTTCCGCCACCGGAATGTCGTCCTTGGGCGGGTCAATAATAGCCTTGATGTCTTTTTTCTCCGTTTCGAAAAACTCCTTGACGATGGGAGCGGCGGCGGCTCCCCCGCCCAGCCGTTCGTGGGCGCGGCCTTCATACAGCACCACATAGGCAAAGCGCGGATTGTCGCAGGGCATGAAACCGGCAAACCACGCCAGACGCTTGTCTTCCCGTTCCGGCCCCCATTGGGCCGTTCCTGATTTGCCGGCGATACTGGAATAGGACAGGCGCGCACGCCCCCCCGTACCGGCTTCAACCACTTCCCTCATCCCCTTGCGCACGCTGGACAGAGCACGCTCATAAGCAGGCAGCGGGCGCTGAACTTCCTGGGGCTTGGGCGCGTAAACGACATTGGCGTTGCCGTCCTGAATTTGCTTGATGAGCTGGAGTCTGGGCAGATACCCGTTTGCCACGCCGGACATCATGTGCGCCACCTGGAGGGGCGTAACCAGCAGCGTCCCCTGGCCGATGGACAAATTGGCGGCATCCCCGGACATGAAATCGCGCTTGTAATTGCGAATCATATAATCACTGGTCGGCACCAGGCCGGGATCGTCCGGAATGGGCAGGCCGGTCCGTTCTCCCAGACCGAAGGCGCGGGCCGTATCCATCAGGGCTTCCGCACCCAGCTTCAGGCCCATCTGGTACATGAACGGATTGTTGGACATCGCCAGGGCGCGGACACAGTTGATATCCCCCAGGGGAGTCTTGCTCCAGTTTTTGAAAACGTGGTTGCCGATCGTCACGGAAGCCGGGCAGTAAACGAGCGTATTTTCCGTGATTTTGTTGTTCCTCAAGGCACTGGCTACCGTCAGGACTTTAAATGTGGAAGCGGGAGGATAACGGCCCTGGAAAGCACGGGCGCCCAGAGGACCGGCAGGATCGTTGCGCAGGGCGTCGTAATCCTTCTGGGATATGTTTGGAATGAACATGTTCGGGTCATAGGACGGCGTGGACGCCATCACCAGAACTTCACCCGTCACGCAATCCAGCACCACCATGGCGCCGCGCCTCTTGCCGCGGGAAAGGATGCGTTCCGCATCCTTCTGCCATTTCAGGTTGAGGGTGGTGACGACAGCTCCGCCGGGCTTGGGGCGTATTTGCAGTTCATCCAGAATTTTATTGCCGTCTTCATCAAACATCAAACGCCATACGCCGGGCGTTCCGGTCAGATTTTTATTGAATTCCTTTTCCAGCCCCGCACGGCCTTCCACCTGCTCCCACAGCGGGTCCATGTGGTTAATGGGGCCGGTTGGCAGTTTTCCCTTGGATCCCACATAGCCGATGATATGGCCGGCGATTTCCTTCTCCGGATAGGAACGGATGTAAATGGGCAACAGCTGAAGGCCGCGCACGCTTTTCACTTTATCCTTCAGCTTTTCCGCTTCCTCCGCACGAATGACGTTCGTGAGCGGAAGAGGCAGCCAGCGGCGGTGCTCATAATGTTTCCAGAGCTGTTCGTCGGAAAAAGACCACGCCTTTCCGGCAATTTTTTTGGCCTGTTCCAAGCAGTTGCGCCCGAATTCCACTACGCGGGAACGGTCGGGGTTTTCAAAAATTTCAAACCGCAAAGCCAGCTGATAGGCTACGGACGTCACGGCCAGCGGTTCCCCGTTGCGGTCCAGGATGGGGCCGCGCGGCGCGGGAATCAGCAAAGCCATGGTCCTGGCGGAAGGGCGCGTGCTGGTGTGCGCTTCCCGCGCGGCGTCCAGCCGTCCCCCGCCGAGGGAAGGAATCAGGGACAGGGAATCCAAGCCATTCTGTTCCTTTTCCGTTTCCCCGGGCATCTCCGGAGCGGCGGCCACGCCTTCCCGTTCTCCGGAGGCCGTATCGGAATCCTTTTTCCTGTCTCCCAGGTCAACCGTTTCCACAGCGTCATCCTCTCCGCGCTGCTCCACCGCAGCCCGGCCAGCAGCCGCTCCCCCCCGAGAAGACGAACGGCGCGTGGAAGCCTGGCCCCAGGCCGTATCCGCCGTCCACGCGGCCAACCCGGCCAACAATACCAGGGAACGTATCAGAACCTTTATTTTCATCAGTTTGCAGGAGTGTGGCAAATATACCGCAAGGAATCAACGATTATTCGCGCTCACGCTTATTCCTGAACGATGACGGCTGTTCCCAGGCCGCATTTGTCAAACAGGATGCGGCATGCCTCTACCGGAACCCGGATGCACCCATGGGAGTTGGCATCCCGGTACACGGTGCCCACATGCAGCCCTATCCCGCCATGAATGCGCATCCACAGCGGCATTTTGGCGCCGATGAATTTACCGCCGGGCGGCACGCGGGAAGAAGAGGTAGCGTCCGAATTCACGCACAGGCCGCTTGCGTCAAACACGCTGCCGTAAGACCGGGAACGGTAATCCGCATCTTTTTGGATGATGGAAAACTTGCCGCGCGGCGTTTCATGGGCGGATTTGCCCGTGCAAACGGGAAAGTTCATGGCCGGCTTGCCGTCAACCCACAACACGCCCCGCTGATCATTCAGATGAATGACGATTCTGCTGTTCCGCGTCCGCGCCTGCTGGATGCGTTCGTCATGATACCAGATATCGCGCGTGAAGCGGTACTGGGGGTCCGCGACAAAAGCTTCATAGGAAGACGCATATCTGCCGTCTTTCATCAACGGCTTTCCGTGAGGCGTCCTGGGGGTAGAGGAGCAAGCGGACAAAAACAGGGAGACACACAGAAAAAAAAGAAAAGCGGGAAGGGTGTGCGGCATGCGGCCTGCTTTACCTTCTTCCCCCGTGGAAATCAAGCACGATTCCCCTCCGTTCCTTCATGTTTGGAGGAATCCTGATAGAAACTCCTTTTTTTTCCGTATGATGCTTTTAAATGGCCTATTCCTCTTCCCCCCCCTCCCGTTCTCCCCGCCTGCACTCCCTGGACGCCCTGCGCGGGCTGGACATGCTCATTATCCTGGGCCTGGACGCCCTGGTTCTGCTCCTGGCTTCCAGAAATCCGGAAAGCGCTTTTCTTCAGGAAGCCGCACGCCAGATGACGCATGCCCGCTGGGAAGGATTGCACCTGTACGACCTGGTATTCCCCGTTTTCGTCTTCATTTCCGGCGTTTCCATGTCCTTTTCCCTGGGGAAATACACCAGCGGAAACGCTTCCTCCGTCCCCGGGCTTCTCCATCTCTGGAAACGGGCTCTCGTCCTGGCTTTTCTGGGGCTACTGGTCAATGGAACGCTTACCTGGACGGAAAGCATGCGTTATGCCTCCGTTCTGGGGCTGATTGGTTTTTCCTGCGCCATTGCGGGAACCTGCATCCTGCTGTGCCGCCGGACGGGAGCGGTTGCCTCTGCGGCGGGGTTCATCCTGGCCCTCATTACCCTGCTCCAGTTCACCTGCGGCAACTTCACGCCGGACGGCTCCGTCAACTCATGGGTGGACAGGCACTGGCTCGCCGGTCGTCTGCATGGGGGAGTTTTTGACCCGGAAGGCCCGCTCTGCGTCGTTTCCGCTTCCGTCCTGTGTCTGGGAGGATGGCTGGCAGGGAAATTTTTGAAGGAAAGCCGGCTCTCTCCCGTGCACCTCTGCGCAGCAATGGCAGGGGCAGGCCTTCTCCTTTTCTGCGCCGCCAGGATGCTGGACGGCCTCTACCCCATCATTAAAAGCATGTGGACAGGCACCTTCGTCCTGGCCGCCGCCGGCATCTCCCTGACGCTCCTTTCCCTGTTTCATCTGGCCGTCGATGTGTGGAACAAAGGGAAATGGGCCCTATGGGCGTTTCCCCTCCGCGTTATCGGCATCAATGCCCTGGCCGCCTACCTCATTAACTCTCTTCTCAACATTCATGCACTTAACCGACGCGTCTTCAGCGGTATAGCAGATTTTTTCACACCTTTCCAACCCGTCTTCCTGGCTGTGTCCCTGCTGGTGCTGCAATGGCTCGTCTTGTACTTCCTTGACAGGCGCCGCACTTCCCTCGCCCCAAAAGCGGCCAAGTAACCGGGCGGCGGAACTCCCGGCCAGGGTGGCCGGTGTTCTCTGAAAAAACGAAGTTCCCCTGTGAGACGGCCGGCCGACGTTATTTCTTTCCCTCAACGCCCTGAAAAGAGAAATAAAGCGGAAACATCATTTTTTGCTCGTTTCAGGGAAAAGCTCTGCCATCTTTTCCGAAAGAGGCAAAGCACGTTCCTTCCACAATTCCCCCGGGTTCCCCTGCCCCATTTTCCAACCCTGTGATCATTCCATGAAAGCAATCATGTTCCCGGTCCTTGCTTTGGCGGCCCTGAGCGCTTGGACCGGCGCCGCCCAACCCCGGACATCCGCCATTCCTCCCATATCGGGCAAAAAGGCGTATCGGCTTCCGCTCCCGCCCTACCAGACCTTCTGCTGGTTTTCAGCGGATCGCGGCCGCTGGCCCGGAGACGGGAACCGGGTTCTTCCCTGGTTCGGACGGACATCCCCCGGCAACCTGCTGGACAGCAGACCGAATCCCAGCACCGCCAAACCGGGGGACCATGCCATGTTCGCCCTGTTCCACCTCAAAGACGGCAATTTCATGGCCGTGCTCCCCGTCGCCGCCCCTGATTCCCTCGCGTGGCTGAAACTTGAAAGGGACGGGACATTCCTTGTGGAAGCCGGTTCGCTGGGAACTTCCCCCGCCAAACCGCAGGCCGTCCTGGCCGTCACCGCCACGGACAAGGATATTTACCGCGCCTGTTCCGCCGTATGGAACAAGGCCCTTTCCCTCCCTTTCATCAAGGGCAGAACCTTGCCCCGGGAAAAGAAAATTTATCCGGAACCGTTCAAGTACCTCGGCTGGTGCAGCTGGGAACAGTATAAAAAGAACATTTCCTCCAAGCTGCTTGAAGAAACGGCCAAAAAACTGGAGGCATCCCCCGTCCCCGTCCGGTGGATGCTGGTGGACGACGGATTCCAGACCCAGGAAAGGCTTCAGCTGGTCAGTTTCCAACCCCGGCAGGACCGATTCCCCCGGGGCTGGCAGCCCCTGATGAAACACAAAAGCCCCAAATTGAAATGGATGGGCCTGTGGCACTGCTATTACGGCCTCTGGAACGGCATCCACCCCAGGCACCATCTGGATGACGAGACTGCCCGCGGTCTGGTCCGTACCGCCAAAGGGAAAATCCTCCCCGGTGACGGCCCCGGAGGAGCCGGAGCGTTTTATACCCCCTTCCTACAATCCGTCAAAGACGCCGGATTCGACTTCGTGAAAATTGATGTGCAGGCGGAATACCTGAAGCATGCGGACGGGCTGGACAACCCGGTCCGCCACAATACCAAGTGCTCGGAAGCCCTGGAACAGGCCTGCCTGAAAACAGGGCTCAGCCTGGTCAACTGCATGGCGCAGGGTACCGTCAACATTCAGAACACGCGTTACAGCGCGGTCACCCGGTGCAGCATTGACTACAAGCTGGGAGATGAAGCCATGGCCAAATCCCATATCCTCCAGTCCTACGCCAATACCCTCTGGCTGGGACAGACCGTGTGGCCGGACCATGACATGTTCCATTCCACAGACCCCGCCTGCGCCCGCCTCATGGCCGTATCCAAAGCCGTCTCAGGCGGCCCTGTCTATCTTTCAGACCCGGCAGACAAACTTAATCCGGAAAACATCATGCCTCTCGTCTGGTCGGACGGTCTTCTGCTGCGCCCGCTGGCTCCCGCCGTGCCCCTTCCGGATTCCGTCTTTCCGGATGCTCTGAACGAGAACCGCCTGTACCGGGTAATCGCCCCTCTGCCCGGTCAAAGCGCCGCCGTGGTGGTGTACAACCTCAAACATCCTTCCCCGGCGAAACCGGTACGGGGGAAAATTTCCCTGGAGGATTATAAAAGCGCGGCGGCCCTGCTGAACGGCAATGCGGCGGAAGCGTATGCCTCTCTCCCGCCGGAGGGCATCGCCGCCTATTCCGGAGAGGGAGGCCGCGCGCTGACTCCGGCACAGCCGGATCTGGACGTAGAGCTGACGGGATTCAAGGACCGCCTGTTCATCATGGCCCCTATAGTCCAAGGCTGGGCCGTCATTGGCAGAAGGGACAAATTTCTTTCTCCCTGCGCCCTGGATTCCGCTCCCGGGTACAGGGAGGACAGCCTCCGCTTCCGCGTGAAGGAATCCGGGCCGGTCGTCATCTGGCGGGGAAAAGGCCCGGTCAAAGTAGGAAACACCCCCGTCAGAAATCTGGGGAACGGGTTTTATGAATTGCAATTCCCCGTCTCCAACCGCCCCCTGGACGTTACTGTAACAACGGAATAATTCCGCACATTTCCTCTCATTTTTCCCTGCTTCATTTTCCATGAACCCGCTGTATCCCCTCCTTGCTTTCTCCCTGTTGCTCCCGCTCTGCCGGCATTCCATGGCCTCCGACGCGGTCCCGACTGCCATTCCCGCGCCGAAACCTGAGACTCCCAGGCAGGCGATAGAACAATTCCTGGGTCTTACCGCCATCTGGATGCTGGAAATGGAATGGACCCACGCCTATGCCAATAAAACGCCCAAGGCGGAGGATTTCCGGAAAGCCATGCTGGCGGCGGGCCTTCAGCAATGCCCCGCGGACTTTCAGGAAGCATGGCTGCGGCAAACGGCCAGGCCGGGACGCAATTATGCGGCTCCCGTCCTGCGCAAGTACGGCGTCAGCCTGAAAGACCTCAGGGAAAGGCTCCAGGGCAAACTGTTCAAAATCAACCCTCGGGTGCATCCACCCATCCCCCTTTACGACGAAGGGGAACAAATTCCACGCATGGACCCGCGCACATGCGGAGACCCCAAGGCTATCCTGGAAGCCCTGGCCGCCCTGCGCGCCCAGGTCATGGGCCTCACCCCGGCCCAGCTGTCCCAAGCCAGACAGTCCATTGAACGAGTCATGCTGGAATTCACGCTGGCCTACATGGAAACCGCCATCTGCATGGATACTGCGGGCATCCGGGAAAGCCAGGTCAGGGAACTGTTCGCCCCCATCAGAACAGAAGGATGCCCGGAAGACTTCCGGCGCGCCTGGCAGCACGATCTGCCTTTCTTTCTCAAAGGCCGCTTCACGGGGCCGGAGCTGACTCTCTCCACCGTCTGCAAAAAATACGGAGCCAACGAGCAGGAACTCTTTCTCAAGGTGCGACGAAAAATGAAGGAATGGGATATCCAGCCGCCTACGCCGCAGACGCAGGACGCCTTCCGCCGGGACATGCGGGAAATCCGGGAAAACATGCTGGGAGGCAGATAGAAAACAGCCTTTCCGCATGCAGCGCCTTCCGGGAACCTTCCCGGATATCAGGCCAAGGTCACCCCAGCAGCCCGGCATCCATTCCTTCGTTATATTCCCAAATTCCCTGCTCCACCATAAACGCGCTCCAGCTATTGAGCAGTTGTTCAAAATAGGCGGCATTCACATTGAAATGGTAAAATGTGTGGTCCGCCACGTCCAGAAGTTCAAATCGGGAACGGTTCTTCTTTTTTCTCCACAGCTCCGCCAGCCTTTCGCTGTTGCGCCACGGCAGCAGCCTGTCCCTTCCTCCATGACTCGCAAACAGGGGAGGAAGCCCCCTCTGCACGCGCCGCAGGGGGTTGACGGCATCCCTCTGGTCCGGAGGCATCATGCCGCCCAGCTTAAAAGCGGACTGCGCCGTCAGGTCGCACACGCCTCGGAACAGGGCCACGGCGGCGGGGCCAGGAGGAAGGGGAGCCTTTTTGCGGAACAGAGACCAGCGGGCGGGGTGGTCAGGAAGGGCCACATGCAGGGCCATCAGCCCTCCGGCATCACTTCCCGCCACAGTAATGCGAGCCGGGTCCAGCCCCAGCAGTGCGGCGTTCCCATGCACCCAGGCCCAGGCTTCCCGGCCCTCTTCCAGAATGTCCATCGGCTCCACTTCATAATCGCCGCGCGTGCGGAACATGGGGATAATGCCTGCAATACCCTGCTGGGCAAGATGAAGCGCCCACGGCACAAAATCCCCCAGGCTCTTGCCCACCCACATGCCGCCGTGGAAAAAGAGCACGGAAGGAGCGGCGGCTTCCGCCCGGTGGCCGGGGGGAAAAAAGACGTACGCCATCAGCTCCTCCCCGTCTGAAAACCGCCTCCACACAAAGCCGGGCTGTTCCCGCAACAGTTTCCTGTACCGGGCTTCCGCCAAATGATCGGCTTCTGTGAACAATTCCATAAGAACGGCTTCATGATGCAATTGTGTTGCACTCCGCGCAAGTTTGATGTCTAAATAATCGTGTAATGACTTTCCGTTCCATTTTCTCCCTGGCCTGCTGCGCCGCAGCCCTTCTTTCTCCCGCTTCCGCAGCTCCCCGCCCCGGAGACGCCAAACTGAGAGACGACCTGGACGTGGCTTACAATACATGGCGTCTGCATCTGCTGCGCGGCAATTATGACGGCTGGAGAGCCACAACCTCCGCCTACCGCCAGGTGAAAGTGCGCAATCTGGCCGTTTCGGAAAAACGCCCCTTTCCCGCCTCCCTGTTCCGGCAGCCCATGGCTCCCCCCGCGCTCGCTCCGCTGATGTACGTAGGTTCCGTCGTAAACGGCCCCACGGCCGCAGCCACCTACTACGGCAAGGTGGATCTGGGGCTGGGCCAGGAACCCACGGATTCGAACGCCCTGGTGCTGCTGTTCACCCATGAAAACGGCAAATGGAAATATGACCAGGCGCGCTTTTTCAACCTCACCCGCCTGCCCGCCGTCAAAGAACGCCTCAAACGCGGAGACGCCTCCGTGCTGATGGAGCAGGACGGGTTCCAGCCCCTTGGGAAAATTCCCGCCGTGCCGCCTGTCTGCCCGCCGCCCAAATACATCGCAAAAATTCTGGTGGACTGCCCCGGACGCACCGTCCAGGCGAACGTAAACAATATTTCCCTGCATGAATTTGACAACACCCGCCTGGCGGAAGTCATTTCCGGAGGACTGAGGGACGGAACCAATTCACTCACACTGAACTTTTCCGACAGCCCGAACGGCAAAAAAGGCGCCGTACTCGTGGAAGTGTACATCATGCCGGAAATCCCGGGCCACCTGCCCGCCAGGGCTTTTTCCTACTTCGTCCCCCCCCAGGCGCACCCCAAAAGCGGCCCTGTGCTGATTAACGTCACTCCGGAATTGCTGAAGACCATGGAGCCGAAGAATTCTTCCCCGAAGGCAGCCGCCGGCAAATAAAATCGTCATTCTTCAACGTTTCCGTTGCGGGCCCGGTCATACCGCCATATGACAACTCAACCTCAAGTCAGCAGCTCCGCGGTATCCGGCAACTCATGGTGGATGGGTATCCTTGGCGTCATCGAGCTATTTCTTGGCTTCATCGCCCTGGCCTCTCCCTGGATCGTCGGAGCCAGCTTCATTTGGGTAATCGGCATCATGCTGATGGTTCTGGCCGTCGTCCGGCTGATCCAGGTCTTCACCGTCCCTTCCTCCCGTGGGTGGAACCTGGTGACGGCCATCCTGTACGGCATCGCCGGCTGGTTTCTGTTCCGGGACCCCAATATTTCCCTGGCTATCACCACGCTCATCATCGGGTGGGGCCTGGTTATTGCCGCCGTATTTCAGGGGGCCATCTGGCTTCAAACCCGTTCCCTGCCCGCCAGCGGGTGGCGGCTGTTCAACGTGATCATCACGCTGATCCTGGGCCTCATGGTCATCTTCGGCTGGCCTGAATCCACGGCCTGGTTCGTAGGTACTCTGATTGCAGTGGAACTGATCTTCTCCGGGTGGACGCTGCTCCTTTATGCATTCAGCGGCAATTCCGCCCGCCGTTAATCCCAGTGACGACAATGACCCTCACCCAGGAAGAAACCGAACGGTACGCCAGGCATCTTTCCCTTCCGGAACTGGGAGAACAGGGCCAATACAAACTCAAACGGGCGCATGTCGCCCTGACGGGCCTCGGGGGGCTTGGCTCCCCGGCGGCCCTTTATCTTGCTGCCGCAGGCGTGGGGCGCCTGACCCTGATTGACCCGGACGAGGTGTGTCTTTCCAACCTCCAGCGGCAAATCCTGCACGCCACGGATGCGGCGGGCAC
>NZ_LBCB01000012.1:49870-126661 GCF_000980515.1 Akkermansia sp. UNK.MGS-1
CCGCCAGCGCCGCCAGACGCCTGTACGCCCTGAACCCCTCCGTACGCATCAACACGGTCCACAGGCGCCTTACGCCGGAAAATGCCGTTTCCCTGCTGGAAGGGTGCGACCTGGTCCTGGACGCTTCAGACAATTACGCGGCACGCTTCGCCATGGCGGATGCCGCCTGCACCCTGCGCATTCCGCTGGTGTACGGCGCCGTGAAGGGCTTTATCGGGCAGGTGGCCGTTTTCGCCCCCCATCAGGGAACCGCCTGTTACCGCTGCCTCTTCCCGGCAGATACGCCCATGCAGGAAAAAGACACCGCCTCCGCCGCAGGCATTCTGGGTGCGCATGCGGGCATCATCGGTTGCATCCAGGCCATGGAAGCCCTGAAATATCTTGCGGGCATTCCCTCTCCGCTGGTGGGCGCCATGCTCTCTGCGGACACGCGGCGCATGCGCTTCTCCACCATTCCCCTGACGCCTAATCCCGCGTGCAGATGCCGGACAAGCGGGGGTGCGGAGCCGCAATGAAAAATTGACGGCGACGGCGGCATCTGGCATCATTTCCAACAGGTATGAATCATTTAACACGCGCCAAATCCGTTTTTGAAATGGAGATTGAAGAGCTGCGCGGCGTCCTGTCCCGGCTGGACGACAATTTCAACAAGGCTGTGGACCTCATGTCCCAGGCTCTGGACCGCGGCAACAAGATCGTCATTGTAGGCGTAGGCAAATCCGGCAACATCGGGGCCAAAATCGTCGCTACCCTGAACTCCACGGGAACGCCCACCGTTTTGCTGGATTCCCTGAACGCCCTGCACGGGGATCTGGGCATCGTCCAGGACGGGGATGTCTGCATTGCCATGTCTTTCTCCGGAGAAACCTCGGAGCTGCTGGCCCTGCTCCCCTTTATCAAACGTTTTGAACTGCCCATCATTTCCATGACGGGCAACACGGCCTCCTCCCTGGCCAAATACTCGGACATCGTGCTGGACACGGGCGTTTCCCGGGAAGCCTGCCCGCTGAACCTGGCCCCCACTTCCAGCACCACGGCCATGCTCGTCATGGGAGACGCCCTCGCCATGGCTCTGGTGGAAGCGCGCCACTTCACCGCGCGGGACTTCGCCAAACGCCACCCCGGCGGCTCGCTGGGACGTGCCCTGCTCACCCGGGTGAGCGACATCATGCGCCGCGGGGAAGAAATGGCCATGCTTCCGGAAACCGCCTCCGTGAACGACTGCCTGAAAGCGATGACCACGGCCCACGCCGGCGCCTGCGTCCTGCTGACGGCGGACCGCAAACTGGCCGGCATCTTCACCCACGGAGACTTTGTCCGGGCATACGGGGCCAATCCCCTCATTGGAGAACAGCCCGTCAGCGGATTCATGACCCGCAATCCCATTTACGTCATGGAAGAAGACCTGGCCGCTGAAGCGGCGAAGGCCGTGAGCAACCGCCGCATTGACGACCTGGTGGTGCTCAATGCGGAAATGACTCCCGTGGGCATCATTGACCTCCAGGACCTTGCCAGGCTGAAACTGGTTTAAGCCCTCCCTTTCCCATTCCTTTCAGGCATCCGTGATTCAAAAGTAACAAATCAGTCACGGATGCCTTTTTCATTGAACGGAAGCTTCCGTTTCCACAATCTTAATTCCATAAACATGTTCCTGAAATTTACCATCGCCCTGCTTGCCTGCACCTGGGGCTTTTCCTGCGCACAGGACATCTCCGGCCCGGAAGCAAATCCCAATGCTCCCGCTGCGGAGGAAGCCCCGCGGGAAGTCCCTCTTCCGGACGGGAAAACGGTTCCCAAATTCGAACCCCTGGATGAGCACCGCATCAAAATAGGCCATGTGATTGTCAACCACAAGGAGCGCACCGTCAGTTTTCAGGCCCAGGTCAACATGAAGGAAGGAATTCTGGAATACGTCTGCTGCATGCCCAACGGCAAGCTGCATGAATCCCTGCTGGTGACGGAAGCGGATCCCCTGCATATCAGCCTGGGAATGACGCTGCTCAAATTCCGCCGCTTTGAAAAATTTTTCCCGGTGAGGGATGAAAATTTTGAATGGCTGCCCTTCACGGAACCCAAGCCGGAGGACTACGCAGACGCCTACGTGCAGATTGTCATGACCTATACGGAAAACGGCAGGGAACAGAAAAGCGATTTTTCCGACATCGTCGTAAACTCACAAACGCGGAAGGGCCTGAATCCCAGCGACTGGCTTTACACCAACTCCTTCTTTTACGAAGGCGCCTACCAGGCCAGCCTGAGCGGGGAAGTAATCTCCATTTTCGCGAGCCGTACCTCCCCCATCAACTACATCGGAGACTTCCATGACGGCGTCAACGACACGGGCTGGATCGTCAACCCGAAGAAAAACCTGTCTCTGGGCACGAACGTTACCATCACCATTTCCCAGAAACCGGTTCAACCCAGGCAATAACACCTTATGTTCAAATCCGTACTTTCACTAACGCTGGCCGCCGCGCTGGGCACAGCCTCATTCGGACAGACCACCCTGACGGCCGTGCCCGGAGAAGCGGCCTCCGCCAAATACGCCTCCATCAGCCAGGAAATCCTGCGCGCCATTGAAAAAGGGAACGAATACCTGAAAACCAGGCAGAACCCGGAAGGCTACTGGGCCCAGCCGTCCTACCCTGCTCTGACGGCCCTGGCGGTCACCGCCTACATGCGCGACCCCGCCAACCAGGGCAAGCCCCTTCCGGAATACATCCGGAAGGGGTATGACTTCATCCTGAAATCCCAGAAAGAGGACGGCTCCATCTTCAACCGCGGCATGTCCTCCTACAACACTGCGGTATGCATGATGGCACTTCTGGCCGCCAACAAGGAGGAATACGCCCCCGCCATCCTCAAGGGCCGCGCCTACCTCATCAAGCAGCAAAACCACTTTGCCCCGGACAACCCTTATAACGGAGGCATCGGCTATGGCGACAAGCAGGCTCCTCCCATTGCAGACCTTTCCAACACCTCCCTGGCGCTGGAAGCCATTTACTACTCCCAGAAACTCGCCAAAGACGGCAAGTACGGTGAACAGCCGGATCTGGACTGGAACGCCGCCACGGAATTCATCAACCGTTGCCAGCAAAACCCTGCCGTAAACAAGGAACCCTGGGTTTCCAATGACAAATCCCAGATCGGCGGCTTCGTGTACCGTCCCGGCGTCTCCAGCGCCAGGGACAAAAAAGCCGCCGCCTTTGACAAAGCGGAGCCCCCCAAAGCTTACGGCAGCATGACGTATGCGGGCATGCAGTCCCTTATTTACGCCAATGTGGATAAAAACGATCCCCGCGTCAAGCTGGCCCTCAAGTGGCTGGAAAACAGCTACAGCCTGGACGAAAACCCCGGCATGGGCGTCCAGGGGCTTTACTACTACTATCAGGCTATGTCCAAGGCGCTCAGCGCCATGGGAATAGATACCCTGACGCTGGAAAACGGCCGCAAGGTGGACTGGCGGGATGAACTGGCCAACAAGCTCATTTCCATCCAGAAGAGCGACGGTTCCTGGGTGAACACTAACAACCGCTGGTGGGAGGCGGATCCCGTCCTGGTGACCTCCTACTGCGTGCTGGCGCTGGAACAGCTCTACCACTCCATTCCCCGGTAACGGACTGCCATGCTGATTTCCCGGGCCGGAAGGGGAGGCAATGACCTCCTTTTCCGGCCTTTTCCGTACCCGGAAATGAACGCCCCATGAAATAGAAGGGTCTTTTCTTCAATACTTCAAATTCATGGACACCATTGATTCCATTACCATGATTGCAGCGGCATGGGGCCTGCTGGTTCTCCGGCTGACGCTGGCTTTTATCCTGTGGCCGCACGGGACCCAGAAAGTGCTGGGCTGGTTTGGGGGCGCGGGCTGGGAGGGCACCTACCGGGCCTTCACGGAAAAAATGGGCATTCCCCCCTTCCTGGCCAAGGTGGCCATGCTGACGGAATTTTTCGCCCCCATCTGCCTGGTGCTGGGCATCTTCACCAGGCTAGCGGCGCTCTCCGTCATCATCATGATGGCCGTAGCCATGACCAAACACGTCAAAAACGGCTACTTCTCCAACTGGTCCGGCAAAAAAACCGGGGAAGGCGTGGAATTCCACCTGCTTTATGCCGGCTCCGCCCTGGCGCTGCTGCTGACCGGTCCCGGCCCATGGTCCGTGGACGCCTGGTGCATGGACATCGTGCACGTCATCTTCGGCTGACGGCGGCAGACAGCACACGGAAGGGCATAGAACATACTTTCCGATTCTCAAACCCGCCGTATTCTGGTATTTATGGAAAGGCTTTCTTTTGCCTCGTTAACCCTTTCCGCCATGACCAGCCATAAACGCTTAAAACTCCGGCAGTGCACCAACTGCGAATGCGTCATTAACGGAGTATGGGAATGGGTGGAGGAATGCGCCCGCGGCGCAGCGGCGGAAGAACCCGCCATGCGCGGTATTCTGGATGACGTCTGCCTGTCCCGCAATTCCCTGGCCACTTCCATCTCGGCCCGGCTGGCCCGTAAGCTCTCCCGCCGGGATATGCCGCGGGAGCTGATTGAGCCCCTTATTCGGGAAGCGCTGGCGGAAGACCAGAACATCCTCAGCCAAATCGCCCAGGACCTGATCGCCATCGTGGACAGGGATCCCGCCTGCCGTACGCCGCTGGAACCCCTGCTTTTTTACAAGGGATTCCAGGCCATCACCACGTACCGCATCTCCCACTGGCTGTGGCAGCATGACCGGACAATCATGGCACTTCAGTTCCAGAGCCTGGCCAGTGAAGTATTTGCGGTGGACATCCATCCGGCGGCCACCATCGGCTGCGGCATCCTGCTGGACCACGCCACCAGTTTCGTAGTGGGGGAAACCTCCATCATCCGGGACAACGTCTCCATCCTGCATGAAGTCACGCTGGGCGGCACGGGCAAGGAGGAAGGGGACCGCCACCCCATTGTGGAATCCGGAGTTCTTATCGGCGCGGGAGCTAAAATACTGGGGCGCGTCACCATCGGCGCCTGCGCCAAAATCGCAGCCAGCTCCGTCGTTCTGGAAAATGTCCCCCCCCATACCACGGTAGCGGGCGTACCCGCCGTTATCGTCAACGATTCCATTCCGGACAATCCCGCGCTGGACATGAACCAGCGCCTTTGCAACTGATAGATAACAGATTAGAAATCCGTCACTTACAGCAGAAAACGAATTAAATACGCAACTCCGCAAACATCAGCGGGAAAGGTAAATTCTGAAAAGACCGGACATAATATAATAGTTTCAACCTCAATGCATTGAAATTCTCAATGCGCTTATTTTGAACATTTTGAGTTGATAATGAATTCAATCCGCATATTATATGGGATATGCGTTTAAGATTACCCCTCTCTCTAAGGTCTGCTTTGCTTGCATGCAGCGTCCTGTTTACAACCGTGGCTTCCGCCTCCGTTTCAGACGGAAACCTCGGCAATGTCATGTACATAGGGGACTCCATCACCCATGGCGTCAACAGCGGCTCCTGGCGCTGGGCCATGCACAAAATTTTCACGGACAACGGCATCAGCTATACTGAAAAAGGCATCATGACCGACAATTTCAGCGGGGGCGTGGCCGCCGGCGCCTCTTACGGCGGTAAGATTTTCCAGAATGTCCATTCCTCTGCGGCTTCCGCAAGAACTTATGAAATCGCCGGAAGAGCGAACGGCAGCAATTACGGACAATTTGACGGGTCCAACATCAAAAACTGGCTGGGCCTGAGCACGGAAAAGACCAAGGGAGGAACCTATGCAGGCCAGACTTTTACCGGGGCCGATAAACCGGACACGTTTTTCCTGCTCTCCGGGACCAACGATCTCCTTTCCGACGGCGATAATAATTTGCTGCTCTATCGTCTGGATGGAGTTTCCTCCCTTTTGCTGGGCGACATGGATTCCATCGTCTCTTCCATCCGTACCGCCAACAGCCAAGCAAGCATTTTAGTGATGACCATTCCCTGCTGGACGCAACATTCCAACGGGAACCTGGCTGAAACGCACCAGGCCGTAGCCTCCTACAACGAATCCCTGAAAAAATGGGGGGGCGAATAACGCCGCCAATGGCGTCAAGGTCATCGACATCAACGCTGGCATCATCGATGTAGCTTCCTCTACACCATTCTACGGGGTTCGCTCCATGTTCAACAATCCCACGGCGGACGGGCTGCACCCGAATGCCCAAGGCGACCTCCTGATGGCAGGCAACCTGGCCAAAGGCATGGGCTATGCCGGGCGGTCAGCCGGGCAGGAAAGGAAAGCCGCCCATGAGCTGGAGGTCAACTTCGGACAAAGCCCTTCCATCACCCAGCAGACGCTGGAGGCCAACGGCTTCACCGCTAATAACGTTACCATCTCCAATAATACGGTCAACTTCAACAAATCCGGCAGCAGCTCCCTGACCTATAACTGGGGAGCCGCCCAGGGACAGGACAAAGGCTACACGGTAGATTTCACTCTGCGCCTGGGCAACGGGGCCACGGGCGGCTGGGACACCACAAACAATTTCTCCCTGAACCTGGGAAACGGAACGCTGAACATTAATGAAGCGTATATCCAATGGGGCAGCACCATTCTTTATTCCAAAGACATGTCCGCCAATGCGGACTCCATCCGCGTAGCCTACGTGGCGGGAGACCGCGCCAACGGCCTGGACGCGGGCTATTACATCTGGCTGGGGGATGTTCTCATCGGGGAAGCGCAGACGGCAGCGGGGGGAAGTTCTTCCGGCCTCACGTTCAGCTATTCCGGCACGCTGGACGCCATCCTGTCCAATCTGGCTTTGGACGGTTCCCTTTCCTACGCCCCCTCTACCACCGGCATCACTGGCCCAGAATCTCTTTATCTGGCAAATGGCGCGTCTCCCTCCACTCTCAAACCGGGCATGATTGAATGGACTGCGGGAACCGCCGCCACCGCCGTAGCCACTGCCGGAACCAATGCCACGTATAATGTCCGTAACACAACCAATTCCAACATTGCCAGCATTACGGGAACGGGAAGCACCAAATTCATTTACGCCAATAACGGCGCTTACGGCAGCGCGGGTAACCGTCAGGACCTGTGGGTGACGCTGGGAGCGGGAACCAGCAGCGCCAACGGCTGGATAGGCGGCCATACAACGGGAGACCTGTACGGTGACATCCACCTGCGCCTGGCGGAAGGGGCCATCGGCAAATCCACGGTATTCGGCGTTGTGAACGCCGGAACCGTTCACGGGGACATTTACCTGGAATTCTCCTCATCCACCGGGGTTTACGATACTTCCTTCACCACCGGAGAAGCGGACCGCACCTCCGTGGCGGGATCCTATGCCTCCGCCGTGAACGGGGACATCACCATGGTGTTCAATGACGGCGTATTCTCCCACCGCATTTTCGGCGGCTTTTACACGGGAAATAAAACCATCTCCGGCTCCGCCTCCCTTTTCATCAATGGCGGAACGTTCATGAATGAAATTTACGCCGGGAACAAGACGGACGGCACCATTTCCCGGGGAACCAGCCTGACCGTCACGGGCACGGACGCCATTCTGGGCAAGGCTGACGGGGATAACTGGACGTGGACACTTCTGTGCGGAGGCAATAAAACCAGCGGCACCATCAACGGAGGCACCACGATCACCCTGAAAGATATCGCCGCCACTACCGGAGCCGGAACCGAACATCAGTTCGACAAATACGCCGGCATCATCGACGGCAAGGGAGCCGGGACGGTGAACGGGGAGAAGAAGCTCGTCTTTGACAACTACGCCGCCAGCTTCCTGGGAACGCTCCAGAATTTTGACAAAGTACAAATTACCGGGAATTCGGATCTCTCGCTGGACAAATCCCTGGGAAATACCGTCACCTCCCTGTCCGTGAACGCAGGTTCCACCCTCCGGTTCAACCGGGACCAGGACGCCACGCTGGACATCACTAACAACGGCACAATCCGCACCTCGCACAACCTGACCCTCAAATCCGCAGACACCGGAACCGGGACCTATCAGGTGGAAGGAGGAACGCTGGACCTGGCCGGGCAGGCCGTCTCCGGGAAAATATCCCTCTCCGCGGGGGCGCTCTCCAATACGGCGGGACTGGGAGCCGGGAGCGTTTCCGTCTCCGGCATCACCGGGAACGTCAACCTGGGCGGACTGGACGGCAGCAAGCTGAGCTCCATTAACATGGGCAGCGGTACAGGAATCATTTCCGGTCTGACGGGCCATGCGGACCTGTCCGGTTCCGACACGCAATTGAGGCTTTCCGCCGCCAACATGGGCGCGGACGGCACGGGAATCATCCAGTTCAATGACGCGGACAATGCCAGCTTGACGCTGGGCAACCTGACCCTGACGCTGACGGCGGATGCCGTGGCGCTCCTCGCCGCTCCGGGGGACTACTCTTTCCACGTCACCAACGCCGCCCTGCACGCGGATACCAACCACATTACGCTGAGCGAATACAACGGCATGGCGTGGGACATTACCCGGACGGAAGGCGGCCAGGTAATCATCTCCTTCGGCCAGTTGCTGGACGCCATGGTCATTGACAAGGGAGCTTCCAAAAACGTCACCTCCGCCAACACTCTGGCGGCAACTCCCAGCGTCACCAACAACGGAACGCTGAACATTGACCTGTCCGCGGCCACCGCGCCGGAAAACAAAACCACCATCCGCTACCTGGCCGGCACGGAAGCCGATGCCGTCGTGAATACGGGGACGGACAGCGACGTGATCATCACGCTTCTGAATGAAACCTCCGCAGATCCGGACAAACCGGGCAACACCGCTTACGCGGGTTCCATTGAAGGAGCGGCGCAGCTCGTCAAGGACGGGGAACAGAGGCTGACCGTTGACGGCAGGGTAACCGCCTCCGCTCTGGACGTGCAACAGGGAGAACTCGCGCTCCAGAACACGAAGGAAAGTTCCATCATCTCCGGCGCCCTGAACGTGGAACAGGATGCCGCGCTGACGCTGAACGCTGCCTCCCTGGCCGCCGGGGATCTGGCGGGCTCCGGCTCCATCACCCTGAACGGGGGCGCCCTGCTCTCCATCGCCAGGGACACTCTTTCAGACCTGACGCTCCACGCAAGCGTCACCGGCTCCGGCACCCTGAAACTGGACAACTGCAACCTGATTCTGGGTACGGACAATAATCTGGGCGAAGACGTGCTGCTCCATCTGGGGGGCGGCAGCCTGCGTCTGCAGGACGGCTCCGCGATCGCACTGGAAGGGCTCCACCAGGAGCAGGAGAACGGCGCGCTCCACCTGGGGGCTGACGGACGTCTGGAACTGGCCTCCAACGACGGGAAAACCTACTCCTTCAAAGGGGATATCACCGGCACGGGAGCCATTACCCACCGGGGCGAAGGCACGCAGATCATCCTTTCCTCCGGCAACGCAGGCGTGGACGTCAGCCATACCCGGACCGGCGGTCATCTCGTTCTGGGAGACAAGGATCTGGCAGCAAACGGCCTCATGACCTACAGGGATATTTTCATCGGCAGCAACACCCGGGACGCCTCTGACCTGGACGCCACGGCAGACCTCTCCCTGATGAATAATACCACGGCCAACTCACTTTCCATCGCCTCCAACGGCAAACTGTACCTGGGCGGTAATCCCAACCAGAGGGCCGTTCAGCTCGTGTTGACCGGCAACAACGGCGGCGTGGCGGCCACTCTGGCCTCCGGAGCTTCCCTGGATCTCACCGTCAATACGGAAACGCTGACCAATAGCGCGGACAACGCCTGGGCCGCCTTGAAGGCGGAAAACGGCTCCATCCGCATCAACGGAACGGATCCATCCATTAACGTCAACATTTACGGCCTGGGCGCCGCCGGAGACTGGGCCATCCTGCCGGAATTCACCGTTAACGCCTTCTATGCGGAAAACGGACTGGTCACGTCGGACGGGGAAACCTGGACGGAGGACATGGTGAACCTGACCTATGCCGGCTTCGCCAACCTTGTCTATGACATCAGCAAGAAACTCTCCGACGACGGCAAGCTGTTCCAGGTCCACTTCACCAAGCAGGGAGACAGCCCGCTGAAAGACTTCGCCTCCACGGGCAACCAGCAGGGCGCGGCGGACAGTCTGTGGGCCGTCACCTCCTCACCGGAAAACATCACTCCGGACATGATGGAATTCCTTAACGCCATGGGCAACGCCCAGGCCATGGGGAATGCGGAAGCTATCCGGTCAGCCCTTTCCTCCTATGCGGGCAGCGGCATTACCGCCCTGCATTCCGCCCAGAAGGGAGCCCTCCGGGACCAGGTGCTTCACCTGCGCAACCGCCTCTCCCAGATGGGAGTCTCCCCGCAGTACATTCACGATGACCTGCCCGGCTTCAACGCCTGGATTGAAGGGGAAGGCGGCTACCGCAGGCTGGATGACCGGACGGACGAATCAGGCTATAAGCTCAGCACCTGGGGCGGCACCTTCGGCTTTGACGTAACGTGCAGCGACAGCTTCGTATGGGGGGCGGCCTTCTCCGCCAGCTACGGCGACCTGGACGCCTACATGGCGAACGGAGACCTGGACTCCTATTACGGCAATCTGTTCTTCCGCATCCAGTCGGGCCGCTGGGCGCACAACATCATCCTCACCTGCGGATGGAACGACGCTTCCCTGGACCGCACCGCGGGAATCCCCGGAGCCGGCATGTACACCATGCACGGCAGCACCAGCGGCAGCAGCTACGGCGCCTTCTATGAAGGCACGTATGACCTGTACCTGAATGAGAACAACACTTCCGCGCTCCAGCCTCTAGTGAATGCCTCCGTGTACAGGAGCCGGATGGACGGCTTTACGGAATCCGGCGGCCTGGGCATGAACGTGGATGACATGGACTCCACCTTCGGAACCGTGGGACTGGGCGCAAGGCTCCGCGGAGAACTGTCCGCCAACCTGACGGGCCGCGCCTCCCTGGGTGAACTGCGGGTGCAGGTTGTCCAGCTTCTGGGCGACCGGGACACCGCAGCCGTCCTGGCGCCCGCCGGCATACCCGGCGCAGGGTTCCGCGTAAACGGAGCCAGGGAAGGAGCCACCGGCGTGCAGGTCGGAGCCGGAATCACCATTCCGGTGGGTTATACCGGCTCCGTCTTTGCAGACGTCAATGCGGACTTTCGCAGCCGCGCCAACAGCTTCAACGGAAGCATCGGCTACAGGCTGACCTTCTGACCGACTTCTTCAGGAGTATATATCAACGGAAGCATCGCGGCCATGCCGCGGTGCTTTCTTGTTTACGGCGGGCCTCCTGCTCAGGCACGGCCTTTCCGCGGAACTCGGGACGGGTCCTTCATCTGCCCGTCTCCTTCAATAACATACTTGTAGGAAGTAAGTTCCCGCAAAGCCATTGGCCCCCGGGCATGAAATTTGTCCGTACCGATGCCTATTTCCGCCCCGAAGCCGAATTCCTCCCCGTCGCTGAACCGCGTGGAACAATTATGGTAAACGCACGCGCTGTCCACCCGGTTCATAAAATAATCGCGCGCCCGTTCATCCTCCGTAATGATGGAATCACTGTGGTGGGAGCCGTAATGGTTAATGTGCTCCACGGCATCACGGACGCCGTCCACCACTTTCACGGAAAGAATCAGGTCTTCATATTCCGTGGACCAATCCTCTTCTTCCGCCGGAATGGCTTCCGGACCAAAAAACGGGCGGCTTCGCTCACACACGCGGCATTCCACGCCGCGCAGGCGCATGCGTTCCGCCGCCATCGGCAGGAACCGTTCTGCCGCGGCAGCGTCCACCAGCAGGGTTTCCGCCGCATTGCATACGCCGGGCCTCTGCGTTTTGGCGTCATCCAGCACGTTCACGGCCATCTCTAAATCCGCCGCCGCATCCACATACACATGGCAAACGCCGTCCAGATGCTTCAGCACGGGAACCCTGGCGTACTCCGTCACGGCGCGGATCAGTCCCTTTCCCCCCCTGGGAATAATCACGTTCAGGAAAGAATCCAGCCCGCACAACTGCCGCACCTCATCACGGCTGCCGGAATCCAGAAGCTGCACGGCGTCCGCGGAAACGGCGGACTCCTTCAGCGCGGCGCGCAGAACCTCCGCCAGCGCCCGGTTGGTCCGCAGAGACTCGCTTCCGCCGCGCAGAATAACGGCATTCCCGGACTTCAGGCACAGGGCGGCGGCATCGCAGGTGACGGTGCCGCGGCTCTCGTAAATAAAACCGATGACCCCCAAGGGAACGCGCACCTGGCGGATATGCAACCCGTTGGGGCGCGTCCATTCCCGGATGCATTCGCCCACGGGATCAGGGAGAGCCGCCACCTGTTCCATGCCGCGGGCCATGTGCTCCACACGCTCCGGCGTCAGAAGCAGCCTGTCCAGAAACGCGGCATTGCGGCCGCCTTTCCGGGCCTCTTCCATATCAAGGCCGTTCTCCCGGACAATCTTTTCCGCAGCGCTCCGAACGCCTGCGGCCATCAGGCGCAGGGCCAGAGCCTTCTCTTCCGGCTCCAGGGCAAGCAACTCCCGTGAGGCCTCCAGAGCGGTCCGTCCCGCCGGTTCAAGAGGATTCTTCATTTTCATAACTTCATCCCTTCGGTACAAAATATGTTCCGATTCCTTCCGCTTTCCCCTCCAGCAGCAGCGCGATGCGTTCCGGATGGCGGCCATGCAGCATGTAAACGCCCGTCCCCGCATTCACGGCCTCCCGGATAGCCTGAAGCTTGGCGCTCATGCCGCCCATGGAAAAGCGCCCCTGGTCCTCCTCCGCGAACGCCAGCACGGCATCCACGTCCTCCACCCGGGAAATGATGGCCTCCCGCCTTCCTCCGGGGGGATACAGGCCGTCCACGCTCGTCAGGATAAACAGAGCGTCAGCCTCCACCAGACGCGCGATATGCACGGACAGGATATCGTTGTCCCCAAACTTCAACTCCTCCACGGATACGGTATCATTTTCATTGACAATCGGGATAATGCCTCCGTGCTCAAACAGGCGCAACACCGTGGCCTGCACGTTGCGGCGGCGGAGTTTCAAATCCTCCGCTGTCAGCAGGAGCTGGGCCACATCCACGTTAAAGTGGTTGAAAAGATTCTCATACGCCTGCATCAGCCGCGTCTGCCCCACGGCCGCGCACGCCTGTTTCAAGGACAGTTCCTGAGGATAGGACGGAAGACCCAGGACGGACACGCCGGCCCCTACAGCGCCGGAGCTGACCAGAACCACCTGATGGCCCTGCTGCATCAGCCCCGCCAGGGCGCTCACCAGATGCACGATGGAAGAACCGTCCAACGTCCCATTCTCTCGGGTCAACACGCCCGTACCTACTTTAATTACGATTTTCATGTATTTCCGCCGCTTATGATACAACAATCCCTTTTTCCGCAAAAAGCGGAAAACGCGTCTTTTCCGCGCTAACCCGTGAAAGCGCCGGACGCAAAAACGGAAGGAATTCCCCCTTCTTCTTCCATAAAGATAAAAAGGATCATTCCCTCCGACTGACCGGCTCCGGCGCGGATGAAATCCGCCATCCCGGCCAATATCTGGACATCCATGAAAACCAGGGGCGGACAACACCGGAGAAAAGGACTGGAGCATGCCGTCCGACATGTTTCCCCCGGCTTTATTCCCTAAAGCGCCATACATTCCGGTGAGCGTGCCGCAAAACCGGGAGCGGCATGCGCGGCGCTTCCATCTTCAATGCTTTTCCCCGGTCCGGAACTGGCGCCGGAGACGCATTTTAGGCTTCCAATATGAAGCTGATCCGCTCATATTGCCCGGGCATGAATCTTGACCTTCTCCAAAAAGCCGCCAACCAGGCGCGGGGACTCGCCATGGATGCCGTTCACGACTGCGCATCCGGCCACCTGGGCCTGCCGCTGGGGTGCGCCGAAATCGGGGCCGTCCTGTTCGGCGATTTGCTCAACATCTGCCCTTCACAGCCCCGCTGGCTCAACCGTGACCGCTTCATTCTCTCCGCCGGCCACGGCTCCATGTTTCTTTACGGCTGGCTTCACCTGTCAGGATTCAACATCGGCATAGAAGATATCAAAAACTTCCGCCACAAAGGTTCCATCACGCCCGGCCACCCGGAATTCCGGGATACGGAGGGTGTAGAATGCACCACGGGACCGTTGGGCCAGGGCATTGCGAACGCCGTAGGCTTCGCCCTCTCCGCCAGGCGCGCGGCTGCCCGGTTCAACAGGCCCGGCATGGACATCTTCACCCAGCACGTCTTCTGCCTCACGGGAGACGGCTGCCTGCAGGAAGGCGTCGCCCGGGAATCCCTCGCCCTGGCCGCCGTGCTCAAGCTGGATAACCTTATTCTCATTTACGATTCCAACGACATCACGCTGGACGCTCCCGCGGAACGCACCCAGCTTACGGATCCGCGCGCCGTATACGAAGCCCTGGGCTGGGATGTGCGCCAGATTGACGGGCACGACATCAAGGCCATTAAGTCAGCGGTTGAAGCCGCCAAAAACGCCAAAAACGGGAAACCCCAGCTCATCATTGCCAAAACGGTCATCGGCAAGGGCATTCCCGGCATTGAAGGCACCACAAAAGGCCATGGGGAAGGCGGAGCCAGGCTTCAGGAAGAAGCGCACGCCAACTGGGAAATTCCTGCCGGAGAACGTTATTACGTCTCCGAAGACGTCCGTACCGCTTTCGCAGACCTGAAAGCCCAACGGGAAAAAGATTTCAATGCCTGGAACGCCATGTACGAACAATGGCGCCGGGCTTATCCGGAACTGGCAGAGGAACTGGACGCAGGCATCAACGCCTGCTCCTGCGGCGTCAATCCGGCAGACTCGGACAAGGCAATCCCGCCCTTCCCGCAGGACTATGGCGATGCTACCCGTTCGGCCGGAGCCGTTGCCATCAACGCCATCGCTAAAGCGAATCCCTGCTTCCTGACCACCAGCGCGGACCTTTACAGCTCCAATAAAAACTACCTTTCCGGCGCAGGAGACTTCTCTGCGGAAACCCCGGAAGGGCGCAACTTCTGGTTCGGTATCCGCGAACACGCCATGGCCGCCATCTGCAACGGCATTGCCTACGACGGCCTGTTCCGCGTAAGCGCCGCCACTTTCTGCGTCTTCGTAGACTACATGCGCGCCTCCATCCGTGTAGCCGCCCTCAGCGGGCTCCCCGTCACCTATATTCTGACGCATGACTCCGTAGCCGTGGGAGAAGACGGCCCCACCCACCAGCCGGTGGAAACAATTTCCGGCCTCCGCGTCATTCCGAACCTGGATGTCATCCGCCCGGCGGACCCGGAAGAAACCGCAGGAGCCTGGATGGCCGCCATGCAGCGTGCCGACGGCCCTACCGCCCTCATCCTGACGCGCCAGAAAGTGGCTACGCTGAACGGCATCCCCGTTGAGACGCGCCGGGAAGGCGTGCTGAAAGGAGCCTACATCGCCCGGAAGGAACAGGGCCCCCTGAAAGCCATTATTCTTGCCAGTGGTTCCGAACTGGAACTGGCCCTGAAAGCGGCGGAAAACATCGGGGAAGGAATCCGGGTCGTCTCCATGCCCAGCTTCTTCCGCTTTGACGCGCAGCCTTCCGAATACCGGGAAAGCGTGCTTCCCTCTTCCTGCATGAGAAGAGTTTCCGTAGAAGCCGGGGTCACGGACCTCTGGTGGAAATATCTGGGCTGCCAGGGGGAAGCCGTGGGCATCAACCGCTTCGGCTTCTCCGCTCCCGGAACGCAGGTGCTGAAAGAACTCGGCATGAATGTGGACAACGTCGTTGCCGCCGTTCACAAAGTGCTTGCCAGATAAACAGGGAATTTTCCCCTTCATCTCTTTCCAGGGGCTGTTCCGCATCCGCCGGAACAGCCCCTTTTTCATGTCTCCCCGGTTGCCAGGAAAAAGGCAAGGCCGTTTTCACGAACCACCATTATCCGTAACGCAGGAACTATTCTTTCCTGAGAAAATTCCGTTCGTTTCCCGTCCGGATTTCTCCAAATACAAGACCTCTGCAACAGCGGCGCCCATGACCTGAACCGGTCCCGGACAAGCTTAAGGCCGCAAAAGCCCCGGTTGCCAACAGCCCGTTTTCATCATGGCTGCCGGAACGGACAATGTCCGGGTTCCTTCCTGGCGCCAATGAATATTCGGAATGGTCAGGATAAAGCGATGCTTCTATTGACAATGCAATAAACCCCAACCCTGCAAAATAACGGGCGGGCGAACCATGAACAATGAAAAACGCCCCTTTCCGAAAAAAGGGGCGTTTTTATAAAGACCTTGGTAAAAAGGGAAGAGGCTCCGTTAGAAAGCGGCTTCAATCTTCATGATGGTATACACCTTTTTCTTGTCGCCGTCCATCGGGACAATCTTCACCTGATCCCCTACGCTCTTGCCCGTCAGCTCCTTGCCGACCTGGGAAAGATAAGAGACGATATGCTTTTCCGGATTTGTGTCCCACGCGCCCAGAATGGTGTACACCACGGGCTCCCCGCCATTCAACGGCTGAAGAGTCACCTTCGTGCCCATGGCGGCGCGGGAAGTATCCGTTACGGCAAAATCCGTGCCGCGGGCCAGGGCCAGCGCATGTTCCAGTTCCGCCCGGCGGCGGTTGAGCACCTTTTCCACTTCCTTGGCGTCCTGGTAGCCGCCGTTTTCGCGGAGATCCCCCTCCGCACGGGAAATCTTCTTGTTATGCAGGTTTTCCGGAATTTTCACGTTTACCAGTTCTTCCAGCTCCTTCTTGCGGGCCTCCAGGCTTTCCCAGGAAACGAAAATCGGTTCCGGTTTGTCGGAGTTGTCCACCAGGGCGTCCAGCACAATGGCGTGCAGGTCTGGGAATATGCTGATGATGCGGGCCATCAGCGCGCCGCGGTCCTGTTCGGAGAAAGCGGAGGTGTTGTACAGCATCTTGGCGAACTGGCGGACTTCCGCCACATCCTGCCCCTTGATCATTTCCTGAATGATGCTCTTGTCCTCCATGAACAGGTTCTTCAGGCGCAGCATGCGGTTGGGGCCGCCGTCCATGTGGTCCTGTTCAATCAGGGAAAGCATCGTAATGCCCACAGGGAGGCCAAAAAGAGGCTTGGAAGCGTCATGCCGCTGGCGGCATATCCAGATGAGGGACTCTGCCGGAAGGGTCTGGCGCAGCAATTCATGCTTCAAATGCTTGACCAGCACCTTGTCCTGCCCTTCTTCTATCAGGAATTTGGCGATTTCCCCCACGGCGCGGGCGCCGCCTGCATCAAAAAGCTCCAGCGCCTTCTGCGGCCAATCCTCCCCAAAGATGGCGGGCAGCGTGGCATACACGCGCTTCTGCCGCACGGCAGGCATGGAATTGAGCACTTCCGCGAAGCGTCCCACATCGCCGATATTGGCTTCCACGATGGAACGAAGGGGATAAGCTTCCTTGGCCGCCTCCGTATTTTTAAGGGAGGCAATCAGGTCATCCCTGAGCACGGCAAGCTCCAGCACCTGCTGGAGGGCCAGGCTGCCGCCGTTGCGCACATCGGCGTCCACGGCGCGAATCAGGGCATTGACGGCATCCGGCTCTGCCATGACCGCTTCCATTTTGATGCCGTCCAGCACGCGCACCTTGGCTTTCAGGTCGGCGGCCTTATTGTAATCTTCCAGAGCCGCCTGCGCGCGGGAAAGGATATTCGCGCGAAGCGTGATGCGTTCGCCCTTGCGGGTGGGCATCATGAACTGGACATTGGAACGGAGCATGGCGCGCACCTTGTCCCACCAGTTTTTCCACTTGTCCGCCGCAATTACGGTGCCTTTCAGCGCAGCTTCCAGCTTCTCCGGAGTAAGGGAATTACCGTAGCCCTGCAAGGTAACGCGCACCAGTTCCACCGGGTCATCCACGGACAGGTTGATCAGGGATTCCGTATCTTCATACCGCTTGGCCAGGAAATGGTCGTCACTGATGAACTCCAAAATTCTGGGAGCGAATTCCAGGGCAACTTCGTGTTCCGGATTTTCCTCAAAATCAATGACCAGCTTTTTGGCGGGGAGATTCCAGGAAATGACTTTTCCGGCGCCCCAGGAAGCATGGAAGCAGTAACGGCCAGGTGCGATGCGATCAAGTTTTTCGGCGAGAGAGGGGGTAATTTTCCCCAGAGACAATAATTTCTCCAAGTCGGCGTGCATACTAAAGCACATGATACGCCCCCCCCTACCGGTATCAAGACTAATTTCCCTCTTCCGTCCGGACTCCCTCCGTGCGGCTTTTCAAGGTTGCCCCGGAGACTGCGGCCGTCTGCGTCATGCTCCGACTTCGCATTCAGGTTTCGCTTCTTTTTCCCTCCCCTCCTTCATCCAGTTGCGGCTTGACCGTGCGGAGCGTCTGGCGTAACATTTCCGCACGCATTCAACCCCTGCGCAACACGTATCATGGAACCTATTTACGAAGGGAAGGCCAAACGCCTTTATACGACTGACAATCCCAACGTCCTCCGCATGGAATACAAGGACGACGCCACTGCCGGAAACGGAGCCAAGAAGGCCCAGTTTGAAAACAAGGGCAGGATGAACAAGGCCATCACCCTGGTCATCTACCGCATGCTGGAAAGCAAGGGCGTGAAAACCCACCTGGTGGCGGACGTGGACGACATCAACATTGACGTAAAAAAGGTTTCCATCCTTCCTCTGGAAGTGATCGTGCGCAACATTGCCGCCGGCTCCTTCAGCCGCCGCATGGGCGTTAAGGAAGGCACCCCCTTCAAGAAGCCGATTGTGGAATTCTCCTACAAGGACGACAGCTTGGGCGACCCCTTCATTAATGACGACTACGCCCGGGAAATGAACGCCGCTACGGAAGAGGAATGCGCCTTCCTGAAAAACCAGGCCCGCATCGTGAATGACGTGCTGATTGACTTTTTCAAACAGGTCGGCCTTACGCTGGTTGACTTCAAAATCGAGTTCGGCCGCCTGGCGGAAGATCCTTCCCAAATCGTGCTGGCGGATGAAATTTCCCCGGATACCTGCCGCCTGTGGGACATCAAGACCGGCGAGAAGATGGACAAGGACCGTTTCCGCCAAGATCTCGGCAACGTGATGGAAGCCTACGAAGAAGTCCTTTCCCGGCTCCAGAACAAGGCTTAAGCCCCTTTCCCCCTCCCATGGGAGCCGGCCTTTCCGCCGGCCCCCATTTTTCATTTTACCACATTCTTGAGCGATATGACCCTCCACTTTGAAGTTATCAGCCGGTTCCAGGCCGCCGCCAATGCGGACGCCCTGCTCTATACCCCCCTGAACGCCGGCCTCACGTTCCGCCGCAGCCGCGTTTACACCGTAGAAATCAACGGGGATGAACAAAAAGCCCGCGAATATCTCCTGAGTGTGCTGGTGGACCCCATTTCCCAGGAATGCACGGAACAGAACGCGCCCATCCTGGAAGGAGCCCTGTTCACGATTGACTACGGCATGAAAGCCGGCGCCCTGGATCTGGAAAAAGAAGCCATCCTGCAAAACTACCGCGGACGCCGGAATATGGGCTTTACTCTGGACGGTCTGAAAATCACCCAGCGCGTGTACATCTTCGGCCAGGGAGACAAGGAAACCCTGGCGGCGCGCTTTGCCAAGGACGTCTGCAACCCCGCCATTCACAACTGGACCATCGCCTAACCCTTTTTCTTTCCCATCCACATGTCCGCCAAAACCTACCGAACCGTTCCCGTGAGGAACCTGAGCAGCGACGAACTGCTTGAACTCAGCAAGAAGCAGAAGCTTTCCCTGTCCCGTGAGGATATGGAAGTCGTCCAGCAGATTTTCCGGGAAATCGACCGCGACCCCACTGACGTGGAACTGGAAGTAATCGCCCAGACGTGGTCGGAACACTGCAAGCACCGCATCTTCTCCGCCTCCATCAACCACAGCGTCAACGGAGGCGCGCCGGAAACGGTGAACAGCCTGTTCAAGACCTACATCAAGAAACCTTCCGAAAAAATCATGGAACGCAAGCCGGGCTTCGTGCTCAGCGCGTTCGACGACAATGCCGGCTTCATCGCCCTGGACGACAACCTGGCCGTCTGCCTGAAAGCGGAAACGCACAACCACCCCTCCGCCATTGAACCGTATGCCGGAGCCAACACCGGGCTGGGCGGCGTCATCCGCGACATCCTGGGCGCAGGCAAGGGCGCCAAGCCCATCGCCTCCCTGGACGTCTTCTGCTTCGGCGCTCCGGATACGAATCCGGCAGACATCACCGCCCCGGACGTCATCCACCCCCTGGGCATCATGCGCGGCGTGGTGCGCGGCGTGCGCGATTACGGCAACCGCATGGGCATTCCCACCGTCAACGGCGCCATCCAGTTTGACCCCACGTACATTTACAACCCCCTCGTCTTCTGCGGCACCGCCGGCGTGATTCCGCGCGGCGACATCCTGAAGGAAATGCGCCCCGGCCTCAAGGTCATCGTCATCGGCGGGCGCACGGGACGGGACGGCCTCAAGGGAGCCACGTTCTCCTCCGCCGCTCTGGATGAAGCCTCCCATGAGGAAGACTTCACCGCCGTGCAAATCGGCAACCCGATTGAAGAAAAGAAAACGCTGGACTTCATTCTGGAAGCGCGCGAACGCGGTCTCATCGTCTTCATTACGGACTGCGGCGCCGGCGGCTTCTCTTCCGCCGCCGGGGAAATGCTCTCCGTCACAGGAGGCGAAATTTTCCTGGACAACGCCCCTCTCAAGGAACCCGGCCTCATCTCCTGGGAAATCTTCCTGTCGGAATCCCAGGAACGCATGGTGATGGCCGTGGAGGAAAAAGACCTTCCGGAACTCCGGAAGCTGGCAGACACTTTCCAGACGGAACTGACCGTCCTGGGCCATTCCGACGACACGGGAATCCTGAAGGTCTGGCACAAGGGGGAACTCGTCTGCTGCCTGGACAACTCCAAGCTGCATGACGCCCCCATCAAGAAGCTGGAATCCGTATTCACCCCTGGCAAGGCGCTCACAGGCCAGCCCCTCCCGGACAAGGATCTGAACAAATCCCTGGAAACCGTGATGGGAGACTTCGCCATCGTCTCCCGGGAACCCATCATCCGCGAGTACGACCACGAGGTGCAGGGCAACACCATCCTGAAGCCCCTGGCGGGCGCGCAGGCGGACGCCCCGCAGGACGGTTCCGTAGTGGACATCGACGGCTCGGACAAATGCATGGCCATGGCTTGCGCCATTCTTCCGGAATGGGGCAAAACGGATCCCTACGCCATGGGTACCGGCACCGTAGATGAATGTGTGCGCCAGCTTATCCTGGTTGGCTCCAATCCGGACAAAATCGGCCTGCTGGACAACTTCTGCATGGGTAATCCGGAAGATCCGGCGGAACTCGGCCGCCTGGTGGAATGCGTGAAAGCCATCGCCAAGGCGGCGGACGCGTACAATGCCCCCTTTATTTCCGGCAAGGACTCCTTCTACAACTACTTTGAAACGGAAGACGGCCCCATCAACGTGCCCGTCACCTTCCTCTGTTCCGGCTTCGGCGTGGTGGAAAACCCGGACCACGTCATCGGTTCTTCCCTGAGGAGGAGCAACAGCCTGCTGTACCTCATCGGCCATACGGAAGATGAAATGGGCGGCTCCGTCTTCGCCCGCACCCACGGGGTGGAAGACGGCAAGGTTCCCCAGACGGACTGCGCCGCGAACATGGAGCTGTACAAAGCCTACTACAGCGCCCTGACTTCCGGTCTGGTGCTCTCCGCCCATGACGTTTCCGAAGGCGGCCTGGCCGTCACGGCTGCAGAAATGGCCTTTTCCGGCAAGGGTGGCGTTCGGCTGGATCTCACGAAGGTACCGACTGCCAATGGCTGGAAATCCCCGGCAGTGCCTCTGTTCAGCGAAAGCACGGGCCGTATCCTTGTGGAGGTGGATCCGGAATTCGCCGCGGATTTTGAAACGGCTATGGACGGCTTCCCCTGCGCCTGCATCGGCGGCGTTACGGAAGAAAAGCGCCTCACGGCCACCTGCTGCGGCGGGGAAAAGGTGCTGGATTGCGACATAGCCAACCTCAAAAAGCTCTGGAAGGACGGACTTACCCCCTATTATTGATCCCCTGAAACCGGCATCTTACCAAACCAACGATTCATTTCTACCAATATGCCTCACGCACTTTTATTGAAATACCCCGGCACCAACTGCGACGTGGAAACGGAACGCGCCCTGCGCGCGGCAGGGTTCTCCACCCAGATCCAGCCCATCGCCACGGCTACGCCGGAACACGTCGCAAAATCCCAGCTTGTCGTCCTGGGCGGCGGGTTCAGCTACGGGGACTACGTCACCAGCGGCCGCCTGGCCCAGCTGGAAACGGAACGCTTCCTGGGGGATGCCCTGCAGCGGCATCATGCCGGAGGAGGCATGCTCCTGGGCATCTGCAACGGGTTCCAGATTCTCACCAAACTGGGCATTCTTCCTGACTCCAGCCTGATTGACAATAAAAAGGAACGTTTTGAATGCGTCTGGGCCAAACTGGTGAAAGTAGCCAAAAACTCTCCCTTCCTTCAAGGCCTGCCGGATGAATTCGAACTGCCCTCCGCCCATGCGGAAGGGCGCCTGGTCACCCGCCCCGGAGATGCGGAAAAATACCTGGCTGCCGGAAATGTGGCTCTCCAGTACGTAGACAACCGCGACGGCTGTGAATGCAGCATCGCCGGCCTCCAGGATTCCACCGGGCGCGCCATGGGTCTGATGCCCCATCCGGAACGCTTTCTGCTGCCCCGCCACCACTATGACAAGGACTGGGCCGGCAATGAAGACTGGGGCTGGGGGTACTTCCTCTTCAAATCCGCTTTTGACGCCCTGAAATAAAGGTTCATTCCCCATCAACCGCTCCCCCGCATTCATTCCATGACAGATACGGCTCTCATCGGTTCTTCCTGTGCCCTCGGCGTTTTCTGGTCCTCAAAACGGTACTTTGACTACCTGATTGATGAAACCAACCTGTCCCTGCTGCGCGGCAAGGAATTCGGGCAGGCCGTCATTATCTGCCCATCCCTCCGGGAAGGGGGCGCGGCTATTCGGCGGAATACGGCTCCCTTTCTGGCTCAGGTTAAAACCCTGATTGATATCCTGCATGAGGTGAAGGCGGAACGGGTGACCTACATCACCAGCATTGACACCCAGCCGGAAACGGGCAATGAACTTTCCCCCTTGCTCCGTAAACCGGAGGGCGAATGGCTGATGGCCCTGGTGGAGTTGAAAGACTTCATCAACCTTCGGTTCGGCCGCGTGCTGAACGTTTGCCTTCCGGAAGTTACCGGAACGGGAGCAGGCATGAGTGTGGCGGATCTGCTGGCGGCAGTTCCGGAAGGGACGGAAGAACTGGACGTAGCCCTGCTGGAACGCCACCAGCTTTATCCCATGCACCGCCTGGTCAGGGACGTGGAAAAAGCCTGGGAGTGCGGCATTTTTTCCGTGAATCTGGTTCCGGAACCCGTCACCGTCTTTGAACTGGTGGAACAGTGCTTCCCTTCCCTGGTCAGCCGCCTCCCCGTAGCGAAGGAAACGGATCCGTACGGGAGCGCCAGAACATCCGTTTACTCCACGCAGTACCACGATCCGGACACGGGTTATATCATGGACAAAGAGGACGTTCTGGCGGGGCTTTCCCCGGACAAACAGCCCTAGCCCCCAGTCTGGCTCCCGTCTCCAGGCCCCGCCAGCTCCCTGTGCAGGCAGAGCTTTTATTCCCCGCTTTCCGGAAGGGCTCTCCCACCAGGAGCCGTGCTTTCCTGTTGAGCGCATGCCGGAACGGTGCTATACAAAAGCCATGAAGATCAGTGACGACAGCCTCGAATTTTTAACGGAACTTCTGGAAACCCCAAGCCCTTCCGGCTTTGAAATAGACGCCCAGCGCATCTGGGCGGACGAACTGCGCAAATATACGGAAGATGTCCAGTGCGACACCTACGGAAATACCTGGGCCGTCTTCCACGCGGACGCGGAAGAAGCTCCCACATTGATGATTGAAGCCCATGCGGATGAAATCGGCTTCATGATCCGCCATATCACCAAGGACGGCTTCCTGTATGTGGAACGCGTGGGCGGTACGGATACGGCCATCGCGCGGGGGCGCCGCGTGCGCTTCCTTGGTTCCCAGGGCGAAGTGATGGGGGTGACCGGAAACACGGCCATCCACTTGAGGGAACCCGGAGAAAAGGAACCCAAAATCTGGGAAATTTACGTAGACGTAGGCGCCTCCTCTGACAAGGAAGTAGCGGAACTCGGTCTGCGAGTGGGCCACGTTGGCGTTTACTGCGACGGCCCCATGCTGATGAATGAAAACAAGCTGGTATGCCGGGCTCTGGACAACCGGTTGAGCGGCTTCATCCTGTCGGAAATAGCCCGCAAGCTGTGCAAGCTGAAAAAGCCCGTCGCCTGGAACGTGGTGCTTGTCAATGCCGTGCAGGAAGAAGTGGGCTGCATTGGCGCGGGAATGATTACCCACCGCCTGCGTCCAGATGCGGCCATCTGCATTGACGTGACTCACGCCACGGACTCGCCCGGACTGGACAAGGGCAAATTTGGCGATATCAGGCTTGGAGGCGGCCCTGCGGTCATCCACGGCACAGCCAATCATCCCAATCTGGTGGCCCGTCTGGAAATCGTGGCGGACAAGAATAAAATACCGCTCCAGCATGAAGCCGCCGGACGCCGCACCGGAACGGATACGGACAGTATCTACGTCTCCCGCGACGGCGTGGCCTCCGCGCTGGTGTCCGTCCCCCTGCGCTACATGCATTCTCCGGTGGAAACGGCCTCTCTGACAGATGTGGAAAACACAATCAAGCTGTTGCTGGAACTGGTCAAATCCCTGACACCGGGAGACTTTTTCGGCCACAAGCTGTAATACGGAACGGACGGCGGCATTGTGGATATGAACCGTCCTGCCGGGGGAAGGCGCGTAAAGGAGGCAATTTCCCCCGGCATGCTCCAATGCGGCAGCATTCAGGCCGCACCTCTCATTTGAAGCAGGGGCGGAATTACCCGCCGCAGGCATCCTGCGCCCCCATACGGCATTCTCCGCTTCCCGGCAGCGCTTCCCGTTCACCGGGCCCTGGCTTCCTCCTCCGTCATATTTTCCCGGAAACTATTACGGACCGGAAAACGGCAGGCTCCTTTCCTTCCGGTCACATCTCACTGAAATCCAGCCGGGTCACATTAAAGTACGTTTTCCCTTTCCGGCAGGAATCCCACAGGAGAATAAGCATAAGGGAAAAGAGGACCAGTCTCCAGGCCACTTCAAAGGGGTAGCTGGTTACCACCCTCTCCACGCCGATGCAGTTGCACGAGAGGGAAAGCCCCCTGGCCCAGCCCTGGACGAACAACGCCACGAACGCGAACGTGAGCGCGCTGCCCAGCAGCGCTGCCCCGGCACAGGTTCTGCGAAACAGGAGTCCCATACCCACCGCAATCTCGCACGACACCCCCAGGCAGGCCAGGGGATGCCCCCAGGCCTCCGGGAAAATGGAAAAACGGTCGATCGTCTCCTGAAGCTGGTCCAGATGAAGCAGCTTGCGCACCGCAACAAAAAGGAAAAAGCCCCCCATCCCCAGCCGCAGCAGGAGCAGGCAGAAACGGATAATTTTTTCCCTTAGCATCATTGGCATATTCCGTTTATTCAAAGTGAGTCTGCTGGGCGCTCACTTTTTCATTGCGCAAACTGTTCAGTTCATGGCGCACCTTTTCCAGCTCCATCTGAAGGGACTTCTCCCGTTCGGAGGCAGGAGCCGCGGAGGAAGACGGCGTACCGGCAGCTTTCTTTTCGCAGTCTGCGGCGTCTTCCGTAAAGAGCATTTTCAACCCGGGAGCCTTCGTGTCAAACTTTATAATGCCGGAAACAGGCTTTTGGGAACCGGGATGCTTCACGGAAGCCCTCACCGTCACCGTGCCGGGCCTGGTTCCCAGACGCACCAGAGCCGGAGCGGACCCCCATTTAACGGACTGGGTCAGCGTGCCGTCCGGGGAATCCGTCAGAAGTTCGGCGGGACCTTCCACGGAAAAAACAATCTCCTCATCATTCAGTCGCTTCACCGTTCCGCGGCCATCCGTAACCTCCGCCACCACGGCAAACACGTCGGAACCGTTGGCGTAAAAATCCACTCCATCTTCCCGATCCAGAGTCAAACGGATTTTTTCCGCTCTCCGGGCCGGGCGGACTTCATGCCTGGTCACCACCTTGCCGCCTATCAGGCCTTCCGCCACCAATTTCACCGCCCCCTCCTTGCCTGACGAGGCAAGCTTCTTGTTTTCCATGAAGTCCCAGGCTTTCGGGAACACGACGGGAACGTGCTTGAGGCCTCCGGGACAGGACGCCACCTTCTTTTCCACCAGGGGTCCTCCGTTGACACTCAGGCGAACGGAATCACAATTGGAAAACACCGTCACGTCTTCCGGAGAAAAGGGAGTGCATTCATTGGCGATGTGCACCACAGGGCCGGAACCCAACCCGTTTCGCGTCTTCCGGGGACGCTGGGACATAAATGCGTAATAGGAGGTTTTGGGCTGCCTGAAAGCATCCAGAATACCGCCGTAGAAGGGATCCGGATGGTAACCGCGCTGATGGTCGAAAGGATGCCACAGGCAGCCGCCGAAATGATAGGCCGGAGCGGCGTTCAGCGTATCGTACGTCGTATATGGGAACGAGGTCTTGAGGTAGTGAAGGGCCTGCACCATCATGGGAGCTTCACCCCAGTGACGGGCTACACGGGAGGTGGAGTTGTGGGCGGACCAGGTATCCACGTTATCACCGAATTCACGGGTAAAATACGGTTTGCTGTTCTTCCGTTCCTTGATGGACCAGTGTTTGTCCCCCGTAACCGGGTGGGCATACAGAACTTCATAATGCTGGCTGCCCTGAGCCACCGCGTCGCAAGCGGTGTAGCATCCCTTGTACGGATATTCCTCATGCACCAGGTCGCGGGCCTTTTTGGCGAAATCCGCCGGGTAATGAGTTTCATTCAAAATAGGTTCCCACATCATCACGGAGGGATGGTTCCTATCCCGGCGCACCATCTGGCGGATATCGTCATACACCCGGTCAGCAAAAGGGCCGCTGCCCCAGAACTGCCAGCCCGGCGTGGCGACGATGACGAAAAGGCCCAGACGGTCGCAGGCGTCCATGAAAGCCGGATCCTGCGGATAATGGGCGCTCCGGATCACGCGCATGCCTGCCTTCCTCAATTTCACGGCATCCTGCCATTGCAGGTTGTTGGGCACTGCATTCCCAAGCCGGGCAAAATCCTGGTGCCTGTTGCCGCCAATCAGCTTTTCAGGAAACAGGGATCCATTGAGCACCAGCCCCTTTTCCGTAATTTCCACCGTCCGGACACCCACCCTTATGGAACGGTTGTCCAGCAAATGGGCCGGATCTTTGGAATGGTCCCCTCCAACAGCGTCCCATACTTCCACGCTCAACGTGTACAAATCGGGATTGTCCGGAGACCACGGTTTCACGTTGGAAAGCACAAGAGGAATATCCACTTCACCCGTGGAATGGGGCGGAATAGTCAGCGGAACCGTCTCCCCGGCAGGATCCACCCCCTTGGGGTCCGTCATCACCGCCTGCACGCGCACCTTCCGTTCCTTGTCTGCCTGGTTGGCCACCTGAACCTTCACCCCCACCTTGCCCTTGCGGGTACGGGGATCAAGAAATTCCGTCCGGAAAAAAACTCCCCCTCCGGCCACAGTTCCGGCCTCGTTCGGGTCCGTGATATACACGGGTCCGGTGGAAATGAGGTACACATCCCGGTAAATACCGCCAAAATAGGAAAAATCCAGGCCTTCCTGGGGTTTGCCGGGGGGATAGGAAGCGTCGTTGGAATTGTCCGCCTTCACGGCGATGACATTCTTTTGTCCCGGTTTCAGCCACTTGTCCAGATTGACAATCACGGGAAGATATCCGCCGAAATGCTCCGCGGCCTTCTCCCCATTCACCCAGACCTCGCTCTTTCCCATGATGCCCTCAAAATACAGGGTGTTTCTCCTCCCCTCCAACCGGGAGGGAGGAATAAATGTTTTCCGGTACCATACCGGCCCCTGGTAGTTGGAACAGCCGCTGGCCTCTTCCGGAAGAAGCTCAATGCCGTTGGGGAGGTTGACGGACTCCCAGGAGGAATCGTCAACATCCGGGCTGGCCGCTTCCTCCGGTGTCTTCTCTCCCTTGAACAGTTTCCAGCCCACATTCATGCCGTAAACGTCCCTTTTCGTTACGTTTTCCGGCAGGCGAAGAGCCCCTGCCACGGAATAGGCTCCCGTAGATGAAGCGGCCTCCTCCTGATCGGAAACCGCATCGGCATAAAGGGAAAAAGAGCCGGCCAGACATGCCGCCGTTATGAGAATGGTAGTGACTTTCATCATGGAATAGGGGAATGCAAAATTAATATACGGAGCTCCCCCGGCGCCATCTTTCATTCATATAATACATCCTTGCGTATAATGCAAATACATATGTCATCCGGCATCTTCCGCTTGACCTGGAAGGCATGTTTTTTCATAGTCGACTCGCCCTGTACGGGATTATCCCGCAGCCCCGGTCCGAGTGCCAGGTTTTCAGTCCCGTGAAAAGGAAAAAGCGAGGCGTTCCTCCACCGGCTGTCTCAGGGCTATGCCTTTATCCACTAGTTTTTTATGTCATCTTTCTTTCAGAAAATTGTCAAACTTTTCTCCTATGACATTGGCATTGACCTGGGCACCGCCAACACCCTGGTCAACGTCAAGGACCAGGGCATCGTTCTGCGCGAGCCTTCGGTCGTCGCTGTCAAGGGGGACAAGGTTCTGGCCGTGGGAGACGAAGCCAAGCGCATGCTGGGCCGCACCCCCGGCTCCGTCACGGCCATCCGGCCGTTGAAGGACGGCGTCATCGCCGACTTCTACATCACGGAGGAAATGCTCCGCTACTTCATCAAAAAAGCCACGTCCAGGTACTACCTGATCAAGCCGCGCGTGCTCATCGCCATCCCCTCCGGCATTACGGAAGTGGAACGCAGGGCCGTCAAGGAATCCGCAGAAGCGGCCGGAGCCCGCCGCGTGCATCTGATTGAAGAACCCATGGCCGCCGCTATCGGTGTAGGCCTTCCGGTTCAGGAAGCTGCGGGCAACATGATTGTGGACATCGGCGGCGGCACGACGGAAGTGGCGCTTATTTCCCTTTCCGGCATCGTTTACAGCCGTTCCGTCCGCTGCGCCGGGGATGAACTGGACGACGCCATCATCTCCTACATGAGGAGAACCTATAATCTCATGGTCGGGGAACGTACTGCCGAAGACATCAAAATCCGTATCGGCTCCGCCTATCCCCTGCCTCAGGAACTCTCTATCGAGGTCAAAGGCCGCGACCTGGTCGCGGGCCTGCCCAAGACAGTGACGATTCGATCGGAAGAAGTGCGTGAAGCGCTCACGGAACAGCTCAACACGATTGTTGACGCCGTGCGGACGACTTTGGAACGCTGCCCCCCTGAACTGGCCGCCGACCTTGTGGACCGGGGGATTGTTCTGGCTGGAGGAGGAGCTCTGCTGCGCGGGCTGGATCAGCTCCTGCATGAACAGACGGGACTGCCCATCCACATTGCGGAAGACCCTCTGAGCGCCGTTGCGGAAGGTACCGGGAAAGCCCTCCAGGAACTGGACTTCTTCACCAATGTTACTGATGCGGAAGACTAAAGACGGAATCTCCGGAGCAAGCGCTCCGGCCTTGCGTCTGCCGTACTGCCGCATCACATCAACGCAACTGCCTGCATGATTCCTTTCCGGCCATCCCTACAGCTTCAACTCCAGCCGCTCCTGACGGGAGACGGCCCACCGGAAACATTACGGGCAATAGCACACCCTAGCTTATTCTCACCCCGTGTTTACAAAAATGCTTAAAAAAATCAAACGGGCCTTCGGCTTCGGATCCTGCGATCCCATGGAAGGCTCCACTATCATCATCAATGCCGAAAAGCTCGAACGCCGCGTGGCCCTTCTGGAAAACGGCGTATTGGAAGAATACACCATTGAGCGCGAAGGCGAAGACAACATCGTAGGCGGCATTTTCAAAGGCCGCGTCAAGAACATCGAACCGGGCCTCAAAGCCATGTTCGTGGACATTGGGCAGGAAAAAAACGCCTTTCTGCACTTTTGGGACGCGCTTCCCGCCGCACTGGACTCCAGCCTGGAAGAAATCGAACGCGAAGGCCGTCCGAAAAAACAGCAGCGCAAAATCACGTCCAAAGACATCCCGGACATCTATCCCATCGGCTCTGAAATCATGGTGCAGGTCACCAAGGGACCGATCGGCACCAAGGGTCCCCGTGTCACAACGAACGTATCCCTGGCTGGACGCTACCTGGTCCTGATGCCCTTTACGGACCAGTTCGGCATCTCCCGTAAAATTGAAGACCCCAAAGAGCGCCTGCGCCTGCGCCAGATCATGCAGAAACTGAATGTTCCGGATGGAATGGGTATCATCATGCGCACGGTGGCACAGGGCCAGCGCTACCGCCACTTTGTCCGCGACCTCGCCATGCTGCTGGAACAATGGTACAGCGTGGAAGAAAAGAAGGAGGCCAATCCGGCCCCCGTCTGCGTGTACAAGGAACCGGATCTGATTGAACGCACGGCACGGGATTTCCTTACGGACACCGTAGACAACATCATCTGCGACAACGCGGAAACCACGGAACACATGCGCGCCATCGCCGGAAAAATCTCGCGCCGCGCCAAGCGCCACATCCAGCACTTCCCCGTGCGCACGCCTATCTTTGAAGAACTGGGAATTGAAAAACAAATCAATGAAGCTTTCCAGCGCCAGGTGCTCCTGCCCTGCGGAGGCTATTTGGTGATTGACGAAACGGAGGCGCTGATCGCCATTGACGTCAACACCGGACGCAACAAGGGAACCAAGGATCTGGACAAGACCATTCTGGATACCAATCTGGAAGCCGCCTATGAAATCGCGCGCCAGCTCCGTCTGCGCAACATCGGCGGTCTGGTGGTGGTGGACTTTATCGACATGCGCCACAGGAAGGACCAGCAGGCCGTTTACAAGGCCATGAAGGACCGCCTGAAACGGGACAAGGCAAAAACCCAGGTACTGCAGATCACCCCCATCGGCCTGATGGAAATGACGCGCCAGCGGCTCAACGAGAGCCTCCGGGAATCCGTTCATGATCCGTGCCCGTACTGCGGAGGCAGGGGACGCGTCAAATCCGTGATGACCATGAGCGTGGAAATCCAGCGGCAAATTTACGCCTGCATTCAGAAATACCGGGACACCATCGGGGACATGGTCATCGTCGTCAACTCGGAAGTGCTCTCCCGCTTCAAGAATGAAGACGCCAGTCTGCTCATGGAACTGGAACGCCAGCACAGCGGAAGGCTGATCTTCCGGGGCGACCACAACCAGCACCGCGAATCCTTCGCCATTTACGACGCCCGGTACGACAACAAGCCCCTCTACCAGTCCGGGCAATAGCCTGAAAATCAAATCCGGCTTTCCGGGCCGGGCGATACCCTCGCCCGGCCTTTTTTACGCCGCCATGAACAATATCCCCACTTCCCCCAACGACCCCGTCAACACGGACATTCTGCTGGTGGCGGAAGACCGCATCAAAGGGTTCCGCCGCCTGCCCTTCCACGCCATTTCCGAACAATGCGGACATCCTGTTCCGGTAGTTATCCAGCGGCTGAAAGCCATGATGGAGGCCGGAGTAGTGCGCCGCGTGCGCCAGACGCTGCTGGCGACCAAGCTGGCCCAGGGAGCCCTGGTGGCCTGGTCCCTGCCGGAGGAAAAACTGGATGCCGCTTTTGACTGGATGAAGGAGCAGGACCCTTTTACGGGCCATGTGGTGCTCCGCAATACGGATGCGGCCAACCCCGGCGCCAACTACAGGCTCTGGACCACGGTCAAGGTGCCCGTGGGATGCGGTACGCCGGAAGAACACTGCGGCATCCTGAAACGCCATATCGGAGCGGACGGCTATGTTCTGCTGCCGGCGCGCGGCGTCTTTGCGCTGGGAGTGGGACACATGCGCCGCAGGGGACTCAGGCCCGGAGAAAAAACCCCGGAACCGGCTCCCATGCAGGAAACGAAAACCGTTTCTCTCTCCGAACTGGAATGGAAGGTGCTCCTCTCCGTCAAGGAACAGCTCAGGCCTGAGGAAATGGTGGAAGATCCCTGGTCCCTCCGTGCCGCACGGGAAGGGCTGGGAACGGAAGAATACTGCCGCACGGCAGAAGAACTGGATCGGAAGCAGGTCATCGGCCGTTTCGCCACTTTTCTGGAACATGTGAGAGCCAAAACGGACGACGGCCCTGTTACCAAATACAACGGACTGTTCCATTGGACGGTTCCCTCCGGCATGGAAATCCGGGCAGGAGCGGAATGCGGGCGCCACATCTGCATGACCCATTGTTATTGGAGAACGGGCGGAGATGTTTTTGGAGGAGCGCAAATCATGGGTGTGGTGCACGGATTGGAAAAAGATGCCGTTTTGGAACACAAGGCGGCGATTGACCGTCATCTGGAGGCCTCCGGCATTCCCATCCTCCACACGGCTGTTTTCTGGGGCGAACGTTCGGAAATCAAGCCTTCCGAAATTTCTCCGGAACTGTATAGGAAATGGATGGAAGAAGTAAAAAAAGCTCCCGTTCTGCAGTAACTCCCTTCTCCACGCCCGCCTCCGGCGGTCTTCCCCCGGTCGAACAGCTTTTCCCTCCGAACTCCCGCGAATGCCGTCACGAAGCCACAAGCATTTTTAATGCTGCAACTGAGATGCCGGCTGTTTCCCCTCCCTCCGTCCTGCTGTACCGCTTAGTTCCCTGTTCCCGGCCTACAGCGGCTTAATACCGTTTTTCCGGACGTTCCAGGATCTTTGATACATCTTCCTGTCAATTCAGGAAACGGGACTGAAGAAATCCATTTCAAGCCTTCAGGGAGACGCACGTCCCAATCTGATGAGCTATTCATGTTCTCCTTTGCTACGACGCTGTTTCCTTTCCGGATACACCGGGAGAGGCTTCTGCCTGCAGAAACAAGAAGAAGGCAACATAAGGGACGCCTCCCCCTTACGGGGAGGCGTCCCTTATTAAAGAAATATCGGCCGGCGAACAACCTGCCGCGAAGCTTTATCACTGCTTTTTCTGCGGCTGTGCGGGAGCCTGGTCAGGAGCCTTGGCGGGAGCAACAGCGGCCGGATGCTTGTAGGAAACCGCAAAACCGTCATACTTGGCCGGCAGCTTCCTGTCCGGGAACATCAGTTCATGCAAACGGTACAGGGCGGCCGCTTCCTTAACAGGAGCGGGACGGGACTTCATCCGTGAATCCGGAATCACAGCTTCGGGATTATTCTTCCTGGATTCCACGGCAGATGAGACGACGGGATTCTCAAAGAATTTGACAACATCCGGCATGCACAGGTAGGCATCCAGGGAGCGGGCCACGCAGGCAGACGCCAGTTCTTCATCGGAACCATGCAGCAAAACCAGAGCTTCCGCAAAATAATCCAGAGCCTTGTTCCAATCCTGGGCCACCATGGCGGCCGCACCCAGGGCATATTTCATCCGCGCCTGCTGGAGGCGGGTGGCATTCTTTTTGGTTGCCAGGAAAGAACCGGCACGGCTTTTCACGCCGTTCCAGTCCTTATCCGGAATCAAGGCCATGATTTTTGCCACCTCCAGGTCATTCTGGGCGGAAGGGGACAGATTGGCCCCTCTGACGGGAAACTTGGCCGCCAACCCTTTGACTCCGGCCCAATCCATCATGCGCATGGCGCACTCCAGTTCATAGACGGCCGCCCGGGCGGACAGGCTGTCCTTGATGGAAAGCGTTGAGGCATACTTATTCACCAGAGCGTGGAATTTGTTGCGGGCTTCCTGGTACTTCCGGTTTTCCATAGCCACCTTGGCATCCACAAAGTCGGCCGTTTCAAAAATATACAGCGTCTTGAAGGCGCTGTCCATCTGCTGAAGGACTTCCTGGGATTCCCTGCTCTCCACAAACTGGACCGTGGGTCCATTGGCGGAAAGAATGTAGATATCCGTCGGATGGCCATTCTTGATGGTCGGTGCGGCAACTCTGGCGCGCAGGCGCTGGGGATTCTGGGCATTCTGGGCCATGGACGGAACCAGGGAGGACAGTCCGGCCAATACCATTATTACTGAAAGTGCTTTCATATGATTGATTACTAAACCTCTTGTTATTATTTCTGGCCCTTGGCGGCGCGTACGGCTGCTTCATAGGCGGCAATGTCCGCCCGTTCCTGACTGACGGCAGGATCGGAACCGAACTTGGCCGTCTTATCCTTCACCTCATTGACCAGGGCGCTGTCCTCCGCCGTCATCTTCTTGCGGTTGGCGGGAGTATCCAGCAACTGCACGTACTGGCTGCCGGCCTTCCAGGCAACGTACCTGTCGGAAGGCTGCTTGCCCGCACCCTGGGACATCGTATTCCTCTTCCACAGCGTATCCATCTGCGCCAGCACGGCGGGGGCGGACCACTTCACGAGCCCCTTGTACGTACCCGTGATGTTCATGAAGTTAATCAACGCCTTGTCCAGTTCATTCTGCTTCAGGTAGGCTTCACCCTGCAAATAGAGGACTTCCGGCAGATTCTTCTTATAGGTCTTGTTTTCGCGGTACTTGTCGGCAGCGGCAATGACGGCCGGCCAGTCCTGGCGGGCGAAAGTGAACTTGACCAGATTGTACTGGGCGTCTTCCATGGCTTTGCGGTCCGGGTTGGAGCTGGATTCTTCCTTGCTCAGTTCATCCCTCATCATCTTGATGGCGGTGTCCACCTTGGCGTTATCCTTGCTGCGTCCCAGAGCTACGGCTTTCCCGAAGACCGCATTCTTGCGGTACTTGGACATGCCGTTGATGCGAGCCTTCTTACGCACCGGATCAGGTTCCGACGGGTCCAGGATTTCATCAAAGTAAGCGATGCTTTCTTCAGGCTGGGAAGTGCCGGCCAGGTGCATGCCAAGCTTCACAAGCGTGTACGGGGGCAGATCGGAAGGTTTGAAGTCGCGCTTCAGCTCCACGAAGAGCTGCTTGACCAGACCTTCCAAGGCGGCTTTCTCGGCACGCTGTTCGTCCGTCTCCACAGGAGCCTTTTCATACCGTTCCTGAGTTTGGGCAATAACGGCCATGCGAAGCATGGCGCTCAGCGTCTTGTCTTTATCATTGTCCACGCCGGGGAACCGGTAGAAGTGGTTGCGCATGGCATTGGCATCCAGATTGCGGCCCAGGGCCTGATTGCCGGCCATGTACGTCTTGGTATAGGAATTGACGGCTTCTTCCAGAAGAACGGTCATCTTGGGATCGTCCTTCTTGCCTTCCCTCACAATAATTTCCTGCATCTTGACGGATGCCGGGTCAAACATCTCCTTGTCATCCTTGAAGAATTCCATGGCGGCGGCGGCCAGCTGGAGGCTGTAGCGGCTGCCGGGCTGGTCGCTGTCTTTCCAGTACTCGTCATACCATTTCTTGACCTCGTCCCGGCGCGCCGTCCTGGCCGTTTCCACGGCTTCCTTCGGTTCTACCGGAAGAGGCTTCTTGGTAGCGTTAATAAACAGGTTGTACACGGCCTCCGCAGCGGGACGCTTGTCGCCCAGCTTCTTGGCGGACTCCAGAGCGGCCAGGAAATAGCCTTCCGCTTCCTGCTCATGTTCCTTGCTGCCGGCATACAGATTAGCCAGCAGATTGTTGGCATACGGGAACAGGCGGTGGTCTTTGAAATTGTCCACAATTTCCTTCGCATCTTTCGCGGCGAGCTCTTCGTCTCCGGGGTTCTTGCGGTTTAGGTAGTTGAAGGCCCGGTCATACAATACGGCGGCCATATTGGCCTCACCTTTGTCCGGGAAACGGGCAATGTAATTGGTAAAGGACCGGATGGCTTCATCCGTATTGCCCAGGTTCGTGTAGGTTTCACCAAGAAGGTACATGGCCGTTTTCAGATAAGTGCTGTCACGGTATTCCTTCACGAAGCGTTCCAGCACCGGCACCGCTTCCTTATAACGGGAGGCGTCGGCAGCCCCCAGGTTGAACAGGGAGGCTCCTTTGCAGTACAGGGCCAGTTCATAGAACTTATGGGTGGGGTCATCCTTATGCAGCTCCATGACCTTGTCCGCCTGCTGAACGCAGAGATCGAATTTCTTTTCCTTCAGAAGCCCTTCCAAAGACAGCGTATTAAGCATGGGAGCATACTTGGAATTGGGGAATTCCTTCAGGTGCTGCGCCACAAGCTCGCCTCCCTTGTCCGCTTCTCCCAGCTGCCAGGTGGTCATTGCCAGATAATACAGGTTATCCTCCCTGCCCGGAGCATCCGGGTAGGATTCATTGATAAGCTGGTAGGCGGCGCGGGCAACCCTTTGGGAACCATGCACCAAGGCCTGGTTGCCCATGAAGCTGAACGTAAAAGCGTCCATGACCTTTCCTTCCTCCTTCATCTTGTTGAACTGGTCGATCAGGGCTGTCACCTTCGCTCTGTCCAGCGTATGGGAAAAATCCGTCACGCCAGGCACGGCCCCGTTGGCACGGCCCAGACGATCCAGGGAATAATTGGCATCCGCCATGACTCCGGACTGATCGGGAAGAAGGCCCATCAGCACCATCGCCAGGGAAGCATAATCTTCAGACTCTTTCTGCTTTCCATCCTGAAGCAGGGAACGGGATTTCTCCAGCACTTCCGCAACGTAGCTCACCAGCCGCGGAGTGTACAAAGCCACACGCGTGGGGCTGATATTCATCACGGAAGGGTAGTTTTCCACAAACTTCACCGTCTCACTGCATTTGCCGGTCTTAATAGCGGCATCCACCATCGCCAGGAAGCCATTGGTAATAACGGCATCCGTAATGCGGCGCCCCTTGTAGCGTGACGTAACGCAAGAGGTAAGGTTTTCCATTCCTTTTTCAAAAGCAGGCGGGGACATCTTGAAATAGCATTGGGCCAGAAGCCCCTGCACTTCACCGGCATTGACGTTTCTGGCGACAGGATCGCTGCGGTATTCTTTCAAGAATTTTTCCAGCAGCTCCGCGCCCTTGGCAAAATCCCCAAGACGGCAGTAGTTTTCCCCTTCCCGGAACAGGGCCATTTTCACGAGCTGGTTTTTAGCGCTCGGGAACTTGGTGTAACAAGCCTTGAACGCTTCCACAGCTTCCTTGTAATTCTTCAGCTGGGCCAGACAGACGCCCTTCTGGTAATAGAACCAGCCGAAGCCGTCATCCAGCCCCAGCATCTTGATACGGGGTTCATAAACGCGGATGCAGCGATCCACGGCATCCAGGGCTTCCTGCCACTTCCCTTCCTTAATGGCCGTCAGGGCCGTGCGCTGGTAATCGCGCGGGCCATGCTGGGCGCCGGATGGAAGAACCGCCCCGATACTCAGCACGGAAACCAGGCCTGCAGCCAGTGCAGTAGTATAGTTTGATTTGATCATGTGTTTAAAATTCGTTGAAACAGAAGAGATAATAAAACAGGCGCAATATCCGTGCAAATACACGGAATACACCTATCTGTAATGGATTGCGTCATTTTAACAAGATGTGTCAAACTCTAAAGAAGAAAGTTTTATCTTTTTAGTCATCCTTGCAAGAAAGTTCTTCCATCCCGCGTTTATCGGGAGTTGGAACAGGTCGGCGCCGCCCGGCCGGGAAAATACTGCTTTTTCAATACCCTGCTACACACTCTGCGGCCAAAGGAATGCACGCTTTCCGCCTTCAAAAGTTTTTCGGTGGAACACAGCCTACTGCTCCATCATGCCCTTAAGGAGCCTCGAATCCCGTCTGTCAAGATGCCAGAGGCATATTTAACATGGCGCAAACATATCGTCCGCCCAACCGGAATTCCATTTTTCCGGCATCCGCAGCCATACCGGCCTTCTCCCCGGCAACAGCTACCCCTCCCCTCTCAGTTCTCCTTTTTCAACATGAAATCCCATTCGCGAGTTGAAAGGAAATATCATGAAAAAACAGCTATTCTTCCCCACGGGAGGTACGGGAAAATACACTTCCTCCCCGTACTTCCTAATAACAACATCATTTCCCGAAAATCATCAACAAGGATTTTCCTGTTATTGCACAAATAAGATAAAGGCTTCGAGCCGCCTTTCTCTCTGCTCTGCTGCACCCTCCTTCCAATATACTCTTTCCATCTCTCCCGTGAATGAACTGGTTTTCTGAAGCCAGCCCTTCCAATACTCTCCTGAATCCGAATCTCCTGACTGCCTCTCCTCCTCCCAGCCAGACACGGAATGCAATACTGAAAAAAACGGCAACATTTCTCCTGAAGCTCCGTTCCCGGACAGAATTCACGGCTATCCGCCCGCCACCTGCGGTTTCACAAAAGGGAAAAACGGATTCAGAACCGGGCTATGAAAGGAGTATTGCTCCAGCCAAAACCGCATATCCCAACCAGAACATTTACCGTACAATAAAAAGGGCATGGTCCGGCTTCGGATTTCTCCACAGGGCTTCCCCTCCTTGCCGCAAAATGCTGCCGTATGCGGGCGTCCGTTTCTCCCGTCAATAACAAAAAGCTTCCGCTCCTTTTGGGGAGCGGAAGCTGAGAGTCAATGAAAAAAATAAGGGTAATTTATTTTTAGTCGTTCTTAAGGTCGGTCAGAGCCACCGTTGTAATCCCGGCCTCCGTCAACGCATTCATGACGTCAATAACGCGCTGGTGGGGAACATCCCCTTCCACCCACAACTGCACTACCGGCTTGGTGCCTACAGCGCTGGCCTCCTGTTTTTTGGCTTCCAGCTGCTGCACGAGCGTCGCCAGGTTATGGTTGTTCATGTCATTGTCGATCATCAGGCTGTTGTCCTTACCCCAGTAAATAGTACCGTCCTTGATGATGCGGATCAGCGCCGGCTCAATCTGGGAGGCGTTTTCGCCCATGGATTGGCCCGGCATGGACATATCCAGCTTGCGTTCCTGAATCAGGGAAGTCGCCACAATGAAGTAAATCAACAGAAGGAAACATACGTCGATAAGGGAAGAAATATCCAGCTTGGGATCTTCATCCTCGACTGCCTCTAGTTTTTTATGTCTTGCCATAGCGCGTAATGTTATTCAGCCTTGGTTGCAGGAGAGGAATTCTTGGCAGGCAGAACGGCAAAAATCACTTTGATGACACCGCATTCCGCAGCCACGCGGATTACCTCCCGGGACCCTTTGAAGAGGGCCTGCTGGTCGCCGCGCAGATAAAGGCGCGTTTCAAAATCCTGCCTGTCCTTGAAGCGTTCCGCAAGGTTCTTGATATATTCCTTGAGTTCGTCGGAGGAATTGAGCGGAGTGCCTACGTCGGAGGACCAGAGAACGCTGGGATCTACGCCGGGCGGCCGCTTACCCGCACCTTCCCCATAAACATTCACCACAATGCAGCCGTTGGCGGATTTCACTTCACCGGAGCTGCTGGCCGTGGGCATCTGAATGTTCTTATCCTTTTTAACGGTAATGGCCGTAGCGTTCACCACGAAGAAAATCAACAGGAGGAAAACCATGTCGATCATGGGGGACATATCCATTTCCCCATTTTCTTCTTCAGGCGCTACATTAGCTTTTTTCTTACCCATAAGCTACATTTTGTTGAGGTTCTCCGGCCCGGTTCCGACTGAGCGGACGCTTCTGGGCCGGACCGCCTGTTCCGGCAATCAGGCCAGGCCTTCGGGGATGCGGGCAAGCTGGGCTTCGGCATTCACCACGTTGATGGAGGTGTTCACCATTTCCTGCACAGTGCCCACACATTCGGCAATCTGGGCGTTGGCAATGCCCTTCTGGAAGAAGAAGAACGGAGTGGCGATAATGGCGTTGATCAATCCCCAGAACGTTGTCAGAAGAGCCACGGAAATGTCACCGGCCAGCTGGGTGGGGTCCGCCTGGCCGGCGGTAGCCAGCGTCCCGAACGCGCCCACCATCCCCTGCACCGTCCCGAACAGGCCGAGCATGGGAGAAATCTGCGCGCAAAGGGCCAGCATGTTGATCCATTTGAACACGGAACGGCTTTCATTGGCCGTAAAGTCGGCCACGGCGTCTTCAATAGCATCTTTGCCGAGGTCTTCCGGACGGGTAGCGTCCACATTCGGCAGGGCGTAGGCAACCAGACGGCCCAAATAGGTGGGACTGCCGGCCGCAACTTCAATGGCGGACCGGATGCGGCATTCGGCCATCAGCTGCAACAGAGTGACCTTGAGATCTTCCGGGCAGAATTTTTCCTTTTTCAGGGCTACCATGTTGTAAATCACCAGGAAAATGATGAAAGCTTCCACCAGCATAATCGGAATCATGGTCCAACCACCGGCGATGATCCATTTGTCAAGCATGGTCTGTTCCTGCGGGGCAACGGCTTCGGCGGCTTCCTGAGCGAAAGCGGATGTAGAAAACGCAGCCATCAGGACGGAAGCAAATGCAACGAAACGGAAACCCAGTCTAAAAAGGTTCTTCATAATTTAAGTTATATGGTTGTTCGAAAAGATACTGGTGTATTAAAGCATGCAAATTCAGACTTGCAAGCATCATTTTAGACCCTGTAAAAAATTCAGACGCCTTCGCAGCCGCTCTCCCGGGCCAGCCGGCTGCAGATGGGGCAGCGCCCCCCGCATCCCCGCGCAGGACAATATTCACGGCCGTACAAGACAATACGCAGATGAAGATCTCCCCATGATTTTTCAGGGAAAAGGCTTTTCAAATCGCGTTCCACGGTTTCCACCGTTTTTCCCGTGCTCAGCCCCCACAGCCGTGAAAGGCGGAAAATGTGGGTATCCACCGGAAAGGCGGGAACGCCAAAGGCCTGAACCATGACGACGGAAGCCGTTTTATGCCCCACCCCCGGAAGAGACTCCAGAGCAGCAAAGTCGCAAGGAACCTTTCCCTCATATTTTTCCACCAGGATGCGGCTGAGGTTCACGATGGCGGATGCCTTCCTTTCCGAGAGGCCGCAGGGCCTCACAATTTCCCGGACCGCTTCCACATCCTGCCGGGCCATTTCCTCCTGGGTGGAGGCCAGGGCAAACAGAGCAGGGGTCACCAGATTCACCCGCTTGTCCGTACACTGGGCAGACAAGAGAACCGCCACCAGCAGCGTGTAAGCGTCGCGGTGCACCAGGGGAATGGGAGGAGCCCCGTACAGGGACATGAGTTCCTCCTGGACAATGGAAGCCCGTTTTTCCGTATTCATGCCGCCAGATTACCACTCCGCCCGCACGGCGGAAAATAAAAAAGCGCCGCCATGCAGCGATGGCGGCGCCGGGATGGAAAACATGGGTCAGTCGGCCTTGGCATAAAACCCCTTGGAAACGCGGTGCTGCAGGGCCGCATACATGGCGCGGCAGTGCCTGTAGCCGCGACGGCTGCCGAGCACCTCCAGACTGTTGGCGGGATCTCCCCAGCGGACGATAGTCAGTTCCACATAACGGCGGCCCCATTCCTTCATCAGCTTTTTGTTGGGCTGGTAAATATCAATGGTTCCGGTGCCGACCAGGGCGCTTCCGTAATCATCAACAACGTAAAGGTAGGGCTGGCCCTTGATGCGGAAAGTAGTCCCCAAAGGATAAACGGACCAGTCTGCAGCGGCGCTGCGGACGGAAGACGTGTATTTCAGCGCCGTACCGACGGCATTCCGGGGACCGTAGGCCAAATGGTCGCGCTCGGAATGGGTATAAGCCGTGGTGCGCACTACGCGGGTACGCTGGGCGGGATGATAAAACGGCATCTTGTGCTTGTCGCGCCCCAACTTGGGAAGTTTGGAAGAAGGCGCTGCCGAACGACTGGGCGCCAGGGGCTGGACGAATCCCTGGGCAGTTTCACCTACACGGGCCAAAACAAGAGCGTCACTACTGGATTTCCCCATGCCGGTTACAGCGCCGTTTGTCGAACAGCTGCTGACAAACATGGCCGCGACGGCACAAGACAGGGTGGCAATTATTCTTAAATTCATGCGGTACGAGGTTAGGCGCCATACACATGGCAGTCACTCCGGCAAAACCTTCAGGCCATGTGCGAAAGCCGGAAAATCGGCAACGGCGGCTCTTGGGTACGAAATAATCCCTGCCTTGGCAATCCTTTTTTTCCGCCCACCCCCTCCCAAACAAGGAAAACCTATTAAGATAAATTACTAAAAATAAACAATATATAAAACATGCCGCATTTTTGTCATATCATGACAAATAATATACTTCCCGAAATACTTTTTTCTATCATAACACGACACACTTTTTTATTTTTATCATATTTCATTTATAATAAAAAATTTACACGCATGAAAAATACACAATCCCTCAAAAATATTCCCTGAAAAAAGTGTCAGGGGCTGTACTCCGCAAAGGCGTCATGAGCAAGAAAAACGCGTCTCCCGTTGAACGGATTTCCCTCTGCCGTTCAAGGTTCCACGCGAATCCTAATCGCCCCCTTGCCATATCTGCATTTTCACAGCCTTCCCATACAGCAGAATGAAGGGGTCAAGAAAAGACCGGAGAAGCTTCCTTTGTAAGGGAGAGCGGGAAAGGACGGATGTTATCAGGTAATATTCCCGCAGCAAAAACGGCCACGGGAAAAGACGCTCCAGCCCGGTTGAAAAAAACCTTCCCCTTGCCGCTGTCTTCTAAATTCTGGATAACGCTCATACCAGAAAAGCGTATCCAGCCGGGAAAAAAACTTTCCCCTCCGTTTAACGGCATCTAACGCGGGAAGGGAGCTCTTATGGAATTTTCTTCTTTCCCCTTCCCTTCCGGGCGGCCCTCCATAAGAGTCCCCGGCGTTTCACCCGGCAGACAGGCACATACCGAATGGACTGTTGCATCCATCCGGAAATAGATTACACTCCGGAACGAACATGTCCGCCGGCCTTCCCCAACACCTCACGCTGGATTATCTGCGCGCCCTGCTATCCCGGGGCGTGGAGAAAACCACCGTCACGGAGGAAGCCAGAATGGTCCTGAGAAAATGGGTCATGGACGCGCGCCGGATATCCGGAAGCCCCCTCCCCGCTTCCGTTTCCGCCAAGCCTGCCGCAAATGAAACACGGCCGAAACAGCCCACCCCGGAGCAGACGCCTCCAGATTCCGTGGATGAAGCATCCTTCGGCAATGAACTCCGGGATATCCTCAACGGAGTACAGCCGCACAGAACGGAGGAGGATGCTCCGGTACCCCGCCATATTTCCTTTGATCTGGAAGGTGAAACGGAGGAAGAAAAACTGTCCTCCCTGCGGGAGCTGGTCGTTAACTGGCCGCCGCTCCGGAACATGGATTCCTTGAGGGAAACGCCCGTGTTTTCCTCCGGCAATCCCAAGGCGGACATCATGATGGTAACGGACGCCCCCGGCCTGTATGAAGAAAAACAGGGGGTTCCCCTGGCCGGGCCTTCCGGACAAAAGCTGGACGCCATGCTGAAAGCCATGGGGCTTTCCCGTTCCGATATTTATCTGACCCATCTGGTCAAATACCGCCCGGCCCTCCCCCGGCAGCTTACCAATAACCGCCCGCCTACAGACCGGGAGATAGAAATTTCCCTGCCCATTCTCCGGGAGGAAATTATGCTGGTGCGCCCGAAAGTAGTGGTAGCCCTGGGAGCAATCTCCGCCCGAGGCATCCTCCAGTCAGGAGAGACGCCTCTTTCCGCCCTGAGAGGCACCTTCCACACAGCTTTCAACACGCCCGTGCGCGTTACTTATAATCCCAGTTATCTTCTCCGCACGGAAGATATTTCAGAAAAGCGAAAGGTTTGGGAGGATATGCTGTGTGTCATGGAACAGGCAGGTCTGCCCATCTCCGAAAAACAACGTTCCTACTTCCTGCCCAAAAAGTAATATATGGATTATTTAAACAGTATTCTGGAGCGCAAACGCGCCGATTTGAAAAAACTTCTTCCTCTGGAAGGAAAATTACGGGCCTCCGCCATCCAGCGGAATGATTACGCGGGATTCCGCACCGCGGCGGACCTTGGGGAAACCCGCCTCTCCGTAATTCCGGAGATATCCAGGGTACATCCCGCCCTCCGCCTCCGGGAAGCAGCCCAGGATATCCGGCACATGTACGGCATGTTCCTCCAGGGCGGAGCGCAGGGCATTTCCATCGCTGTGGAACCGGAAGTATACGGCGGGTCATGGGACATGGTTTCCACTGTTTCCAGAATCAGTTCCATTCCCGTCATGGCGCGCGACGTGTTCATTCATCCCGCCATGATCTGCCAGGCCATCGTCTCGGGGGCGGATGCCGTCAATCTGGTGACGGCCGCCCTGCCGGCAAAGGATTTGTCGGAGCTGTACCGCATGGCTTCCGGGCTGGGATTGGACGTGATGATGGAGGTCCATACCCTGAAGGAGCTTGAAACCGTCATGGACCTGGAAGCGGAATTCATCTGCATCAACAATGCAGACCCGCACACTCTCCAAGCCAATCCTGCAGTCACGGAGAAACTCATTGAAGAAATACCCGCCTCTGTCACTGTCCTGTCCGCAGGGGGCATCTGCACCGTGGAAGACGCGCGCCGCATGCTGGACGCAGGAGCCAATGGCGTCCTTCTCCAAGACGAACTTGCCCGCATGGATATTCCCCAGGATTTCATGGAGGCCATTCTGGCTCTCCGGGCGGACTGAGTTTCCACTCCCGCTATATTATAATAGAAAAACATCTGCATCCGCATGGGGAAATGCGGGGCTAAAGAGATTGTCCCGTCCGCTGCGGCAGGGCTTCGCGACCTGAGCTCCGTATCCGCCGCGTTTCCTTCCCGCCTTTCCCTGCCGTCTTTTCATGAAGCGGGCAAATCCTTCGCCCCGAATGCTCCGCGGATATGCCTGAATTCCGGAGGCATCCCTTCCCTGTACAGGACTTCCACAACATCGTAACGGGAATTCACCGGTTCCGGAAGCAGGCGAAGCCATTCCGCCGCTCCCCGGCGTATCAGCGCCCTTTTACGGGCATTCACAGCGCGGCGGGCACCTCCATAACCATTCCCCGTACGGGTTTTCACCTCCACAAAAACCAGACACTCCCCTTCCCGGCACACAATGTCCAGCTCTCCGCCTCTGACGGGACGCCAGTTTCTCCTCAGGATAACGCACCCTTCCGCACGCAGGAAGGAGGCCGCAGCCAGTTCCCCGTACATTCCCAGCCATGCCGTATCCCGCTTACCCCTGCTCAGGGATGGACAGTTCCATTTGTGAAACCGGCGCAAACGAGCGGCGATGGAGCGGACAGGGCCCATGCCGCCGCAGAGCTTCCATGTGGGCTTTTGTGCCATATCCTTTGTGTTTTGCAAAACCATACTGCGGGTAGGAGGCGTCCGCTTCCATCATCATGCGGTCCCTCGTCACCTTGGCCAGAACGCTGGCGGCGGCTATGGAAAGGCTCCTGCCGTCCCCCTTTACAATGGCGCGGTGCGGCACAGGAAGCCCCTTGACAGGCAATCCATCCACCAGGCAGAAATCTGCACGCAGGGCCAGACCTTCCACCGCACGCGCCATCGCCAGATGAGTGGCCCTCAAAATGTTGAACCGGTCTATTTCTTCCACGGAAGCCACTCCTACGGAACACACCGCCTGTTCACACTCCAAAAGAGCCAGAAACAGGCGTTCCCTTTTTGCTGCGGTCAACTGCTTGGAATCGTTCAAACCGGTTAACTCCTCCGCCAGAACAGGCAAAATAACGGCGCCGGCTACCACGGGACCGGCCAACGGCCCGCGCCCGGCCTCATCCACTCCAGCCACGCAAAGAAAACCGGAGGCCCGGGCCTCCATCTCAAAACTCATATCCGGATGCGGTTTTTCCTTCATGGCGCTATTCCTCCTCCTGTTCCTCCGGAAGGCGGGCCAGCAGAATCTGCGTGATTCTCCTGCCGTCAGACCCCGTCACCACAGCCCGGTAGCGGCCAATCCGCAATTCCTCCCCTTCTTCCGGAATATAACCCATCCGGCTGATTACGTAACCGCCCAGCGTAGTAACGCCCGGACAATCCAAATCCATTTCAGGCAGGTAATCTGCCAGGTCAAACAGGGTAATAGCCCCATTGACGGCATATGTATCCTTGCCGGTTTTCACAAACTCCCGCATTTCCTCCTGGTCAAACTCGTCCTGAATGTCATCCCCCACAATCTGTTCCAGCACATCATCCAGGAATACCAGGCCGATAGAATCACCGAATTCATCCACTACCAGGGCAAAGTGGGCATGTTCTTTCAGAAAGAACGTGAGAAGGCTGTCCAGGGGCATCGTATCCGGCACCACGCGCAATTCACGCCGCACGCTCCTCAGATCCGGATTTTCCCGTCCTACCAGTTTGAGCAGATCTTTGACATGCACCCAGCCTTTCACTTCATCCAGGTGGTCTCCCTCCACCAGCGGAAACCGGGTGTGGCGGGATTTCCGGGCAAGCTCCCAGTTTTCCTCAAAGGGAGCCGTCAAATCCATCACATCCACTTCAGAGCGCGGGGTCATTACGTCCTTGACGCACATATCGTTCAGTTCAAGGGCATTTTTGGAAATTTCAGCCTCCTGCTTCGTCAGCTCGCGGGAACGTTCGCTTTCTTCCACCAGATACATCAATTCATCCGTGCTGTGCACTGTGCACGCCGTGGAACGGGGGTCTATGCCCAGCAGGTATTTCAGCACAAACCGCGCCATTCCGCCCGTCAGGCCAAGAATACCCGTATATCTGAACACCGTATAAAAGAAATACAGCAGGGGAACCGTCGCCAGGGCGGCCTTGTCCGGCTGGCGCATCGCCATAGCCTTGGGGATAAACTCCCCAAATACCACCTGGCAGCAGGCAAAGAAAATAAATGTAACGGCCAGAGCGATTCCGTAAACGGAAACCATGCCTCCCAATCCCAGGGAGACCAGAAAGGGAGCTGTCAGTTCCGATACAAAAAACGTTCCCAGGAATCCCAACGCCAGGGAAGAAAGCGTAATGCCCGCCTGGCAGGCGGCCAAATAAAGATCAGGATGCTTGGCAGCCTTCCGCGCCCGGGCCAGTTTTTTCCGGGTTCGGGCCGGAACACCTTCCCCGGCGTGCAGCTGGCTTTCACGAACCTTCATCAAGGCGAACTCGCCTGCCGCAAAAAACGCATTCAACAACAAAAAAAGGATAAAGCCGGCAACTGCCAGCATCATCCCACCCAGCGCCGGGCCTGCACCGGGCGCTTCAGCGGCCCCGAAGGCCGCAAGAATACTCAGAGGATCCGGATCATTCATTCTGATTCAAATAATATATTCGGAGAAGAAGGCAGAGATATTGCCCGGCACTTTGTCATCACAGTTTTTCATAAACGCCCTTGTCCCGGCGCTCCAGCACGGTGAATCCGGCAGCCTTGGCGTCTGAAACGGAAAGAGGCTTGGTCACCTCCGGCACATTAATGCGGCTGATGACCTTACGCACGGGATGCTTGCACACCAGGCATTTTTCAAGCGGAGCACGGTCCACGGGACGCCTCAACTCAAAACCGCGGCGGCACACCGGACAGGACTGTCCGGGGTCGTCAGGGTTTTCAGAAATATACTCGTATATGGGCATAGCAAAACGCTAGGCTAAATAAAAATCAGCCTAGCGTCAAAATCTTTATAAGGCTGCAACCTTTTCCTGTCCTTACCAGCTGGACTTGGTCACACCGGGAATCATGCCGGCATTGGCCAGTTCACGGAAGGAAATACGGGAAAGCTTGAAACGGCGGATAAATGCACGGCGGCGGCCGGAAACAAGGCAGCGGTTGACCGTACGGGTCGGGCTTGCATTGCGGGGCAGCATGGTTAAACCGATATAATCCTTCTCAGCCTTCAATTGCGCACGCAGTTCTGCATAGCGCTTGACGGTTTCAGCCTTTTTCTTGTCTCTTGCGATCCAGCTCTTCTTAGCCATAAGTTCGGCGGAATAAGTAGAGGGACGGGGATGAAAAATCAAGCGCTTTTTTTCGATTTTATCAAATTCAAGCCGTTTTCAATGTCATCCGACCTTTCCGGCGGTCTTTGCGCATGGAATTGAATACCTGTTTCTTTCACAAACATATCGCGTGAGGAGGCATCCGGAACATTCGCAACAGGATGGAAGAAGCTAATTTATTTAACTCTTCCTAACCATTATCTCCAACACCCCAGGAAACATATTTGAAAGAAGTTCATGCAAAATACCCCGCTCCCAGGGCTCGGAGGACATTTTCTGAAAATTTTTCTAGAAATATTCCGGCATGAAAACGGCGATCGGGCAGGGAAGCTCCGTCGTAAAAAACGGCCCTTATCTCCGTCCCTGCAGTAAATATTGAAGAAAAAAGACATGGGGAGTTCTGCCTACACGCACCGCCTGTTTCAGATCCATTGCGCAATCAAATTCATCATCAGGGAGGACAGGACCGGGAACTGCACCATTTACGCAGACTGGCGGCGGAACCGTTCACCGGACAGGCTTCAGCTGGGAATTTCCGTGAGAGTATGCAAAAAGAACGCAAGATATGGCTATCTTTATATAGGAAAGCGGCTGTTTCACTCCTGTTCCGGATGATGGCCGAAGATTGCCGGATTCATGAACGGAAACCGGAAAGGGCCGACATTTTCAGCATTTTGTACGGAGTGCCGTTTTCCAATGGGTTCCAGTAAAAATCCCGAGTAAATTCCGGAAAAAGCTGTGGAAGAAATGAGCGTTGCTTTCCCCGGTAAGGCCGGTTCATCTCCGCTTGGAACCGTTTCATCAAAGCAGTCTCCGGCGGTTCCGGGAAAAAGCCCGCGGCGAAACATGATTTTGTCCTTTCCTCCGGGGGGGGAATGGGGCATCATGCCGCCGCACACTAATCATTGACGTACATGAAAATCGTAGTTGCATACTCTGGCGGCCTTGACACCTCCGTTCTTCTGAAGTGGCTCAAGGAAAAATATAATGCCGAAATCATCGCCTACTGCGCAGACGTAGGCCAGGCGGAAGAACTGGACGGACTGGAAGCCAAAGCCCTGGCGACGGGCGCCTCCAAGTGCTTCATCGGCGACCTCAAGGAAGACTTCGCCACCAACTACATCTTCCCGATGATGCAGGCCAATGCCCTTTACGAAGGCCGCTACCTGCTGGGAACCTCCATCGCCCGCCCCTGCATTTCCAAAGACATGGTGGATCTGGCCATCCGGGAAGGCGCGGACGCCATCGCCCACGGCGCCACCGGCAAGGGGAACGACCAGGTACGCTTTGAACTGGCCGTCAATGCCCTGGCCCCGAACATCAAGGTCATCGCCCCGTGGCGCGATCCCGAATTCCGCCAGCAGTTCCCGGGCCGCACGGAAATGATCGCCTACGCGGAATCCCACGGCATCCCGATCCGGCAGTCTCTGAAAAAGCCTTATTCCATGGACCGCAACCTGCTTCACATTTCCTTTGAAGCCGGGATGCTGGAAGATACCTGGTACGACGGCACCACCCCCGCCGACCGTGAAATGTACAAGCTTTCCGTTTCCCCGGAAGACGCTCCGGACCAGGCCGAATACATCCAGCTCCTGTATGAAAAGGGCAATGTCATCGGCATCCAGTACGATGGTCTCGACGTTCTGCTGAAAGAACTGGGCGTCACCCCGAAAGGAGAACGCGACGGGTATACCCTGCTCAGCCCCCTGGGCGTCATGTACGTGCTGAACGCCCTGGGCGGCAAGCATGGCATCGGCCGCGTGGATATCGTAGAAAACCGCTTTGTGGGCATGAAGAGCCGCGGCATTTATGAAACTCCCGGCGGCACCATCCTGCTGGCGGCCCACCGCGATATTGAAACAATTACAATTGACCGGGAAGTGCAAAAGGTGCGCGACTCCCTCATCCCGGAATACGCTACGCTGGTTTACAACGGCTTCTGGTTTGCACCGGAACGCGAGGCCATCCAGGCCCTGGTAACCAAATCCCAGGAAACCGTCAACGGGGAAGTACGCCTGAAGCTTTACAAGGGCAACGTCATGTACGCCGGACGCCGTTCCCCGCAGTCCCTGTATTCCGAAGAAATCGCCACGATGGAAGGCGGCCACGAGGAACTGTACAACCAGAACGACGCGGAAGGGTTCATCCACCTCAACGGATTGCGCCTGAAGCAATTCAGCCGTGTCAACAAACCCTACGGCAATTAAGCGCCCGTAACGGTACCACTCTTTATCAAACCGTCCGGAAAAGGTATTCCGGACGGTTTTTTCTTTGCAATAACCTTTTCTTTTCCTGCGTAGTGACCGTTATGGGATTTCTTTCACACGCATTTCTGGCGGCTGCATTTTCGCTCTCTCCGTTTTTGGCATCCGCCGCGGCCTTCAAACCCAATATCATTTTTATTTATGCGGATGACCTGGGCATGGGCATGCTGGGCTGCTATGGCCAGGAAATCGTGAAAACACCCAATATCGACCGCCTGGCCAGCCAGGGCATCATGTTCACCCGGTGCTACAGCAGCCAATATTGCTGCCCGGCGCGCGCTTCCCTGCTTATGGGCGTGCACGACAGCCACTCCCATTCCTACACCCAGACAGCGGGAGCCCTGGTCATCACGGCGGAACGGGAAGGCTGGTCCAATGAGCAACTGGAAGAGAAAGCGGCACGGGCAGTACGCATCAAGGCCGCCGAGGGAGAAGTGTTCCTCCCGGAATTGCTGAAAAAGGCCGGATACGTCACGGGACAGTTCGGCAAGCTGGAATGGGGATTCACCACATGGCACGGAGAATTGAAAAGACACGGCTGGGACCGCTATGTAGGGTACATGGACCATCAGAGGGCCCATGGCTTTTATCCCTCCTTCCTCTGGAAAGACGGCGAACGCCTCCCCCTGAAAGGCAACACCCATGCCGACGGAGGCAAAACTCCGGAAGACTACAGTCCGGGAGCCACAGAAAAACGAAGAGGCAACAGGGAAGGCAAAGTCACCTACGCTCCGGACGTGATGCTGGCGGAAACCCTTCGTTTCATGGAGGAAAACCGGAACAGGCCCATGTTTATCTTTTTTTCCACCAACCTTCCCCACGGCCCGGTAGATATTCCTCCGGAAGAAAACACGTACGCGGGCTCCCCTGCCATCCGCCAGGCCTATGGCAATGCCAGCGGAACCAACAGGGAATGCTCCGGAGCGGCAGAAGAATACGCTTCCATGGTGGACAAGCTGGACAGGCAGGTCGGAGCCATCGTGGACCAGGTGCGCAAGCTGGGCCTGGACAAGCGCACCATTATCATTTTCAGTTCCGACAACGGGCATGAACTTTACTACCGTACGGATAAAGGCCGCGGCCGCGGGCCCGACTGCCACGGAGGCGTCCTAGACGGCACCGGGGAACTGCTGGATGTTTTCCGCGGCAGCCGCGGCCGCGTTGGGCCAAACAACGCCATGGCCAATCTGGCCGGCCTGAAATGGACCAGCCATGAAGGGGGCATCCGCGTTCCCCTTATCATTTCCTGGCCCGGCACGCTGCCCCATGGAAAGGTCTGCCACAGCCTGGTGGCCAATTACGACCATATGGCCTCTTTCGCCGATCTTGCGGGGATCCGCATGCCGGAAGGCAAAGATGCCGTTTCCTATATGGATATACTGTCCGGCAACTCCTCCAGGCAGCGCGATTATGTAGTCGTGGATCACACCGTCATCACGGGAGACGGCTGGAAGCTTACGCAAAAACAAAATAAACCGTTCCTCTTTCACATAGGCAGGGATCCTGAAGAAAGGAATAATCTTGCGGGAACAAGGAAAGACCAGCTGGAAAAACTCCGGGCCATTTACAGGAAGGAAGTGGGCAGCCCCAGAAAAGACAGGTGAAAACCGGAACCGATCCGGCGTCCCCCTTTTTCCGCCGGGCGTTTTTGCAGGTTGAAACCTGAACGTTCCGCATGTAGAGTTCCCCGGTGAAGAACAATCCCCCCTCCCCCCGCCAGACAGCACTGAATTGCCTGAGGAGCTGGCATGCAGGCCGCTCCTTTGCGGAAACCCTCGTGGACCGGGAATGTTCACGAGCTGCGCTTCCACCGGCAGACAGGCATCTGGTGCAGGCTTTGGTCTTCAGCGTATTGCGCAACCAGACCTGGCTTGACCACGTCATCGGAACCCTCCGGAAAGGCAAGCTGGACGTGGAAGCGCGTCTTATTCTCCAACTGGGGTTGAGCCAGCTTTTCCTGCTGGGCATGGCGGACCACGCCGCTGTGTATGAAACCGTGAATCTCGCGTCCGTACGCCTGAGAGGACTGGTAAACGCTATCCTGCGCAACGCTTTGCGGCGGGAGAAAACCATTCTGGAGGACCGGGAAAAACTTCCGCTTTCCATTCATTATTCCACCCCCGCATGGCTGGTACAGAGATGGACGGAACAAATGGGGCCGCAAATGACCCGCGACCTGCTCCGCTGGAACAATACCACACCGCGCCTGTATGTGCGCGCCAATCCTTTGATACCCATGAAAAATATTCCGGCCTCCCTCGCACCGCTGGACCGCGCGCCCGGCTGGTTCTCCGTGGAAGGCCTTCTGCCGCTGGAGGAAATTAAAACAGGCTCCCTTTACGTGGCGGACCCTTCCACCCGTTATTCCATTGATTTGCTAGCCCCCCAGCCCGGAGAGGAGATTCTGGACGCCTGCGCCGCCCCCGGCGGCAAATCCGCAGCCATCATCGCCGCTACCGGAGGCAAAGCCCGCCTGACCGCCACGGATCTCCACAAACACCGGCTGCCCATCCTGAAGGAAAACCTGGACAGGCAGGGATCCCCCTTCGTCAGGACGGCGCAGGCGGACTGGTCCCTTCCCTGCCGCACGGAATGGAAGGGCCGCTTTGACGCCGTGCTTCTGGACGTTCCCTGTTCCAACACCGGAGTCATCCAACGCCGCGTGGACGTGCGCTGGCGCCTGACTCCGGAGGAAATCCGTCGCCTGGCCGCACTCCAGAAGACCATCCTGGAAAATGCCTCCCGCGCCGTCAAACCGGGCGGCAGACTGGTTTATTCCACCTGTTCCATTGACGCGGAGGAAGACGGACTGCTGGTCAGGGACTTTTTGCAGAACCATCCGGAATGGACGCTGAAAGAAGAAAAACTTATCCTTCCCCACGAGGAAAAATCGGACGGCGCGTATGCGGCCCTTTTGATCTGTGCTTGACCTCAGCTTCAATTTGTCAACAATGCGTGTTCCTGATTAATATCATTCCATTATGTCCCGCAAACCCATCATTGCCGCCAACTGGAAGATGAACATCGGCCCCGCCGAAGGCGCCCAGTTCATCGAAAGCTTCAAAAACCTCATTAAGGGGAAAGACGTCGCGTGTGACGTGGTCATCATCCCTCCCTTCACCACCATTCCCTCCGTGCAGAACGCTCTGGGCGGTTGCTCCTGCATCACCGCCGGAGCCCAGAACGTCTCCCAGTACGACAACGGAGCTTATACCGGTGAAATCTCCACCAGCATGCTGAATGAACTGAACCTCAAGTATGTGGTGCTCGGCCACAGCGAACGCCGCCAATATTTCGGAGAAACGGATGCCATTATCAACTCCAAAATCAAGAAGGCCATCGCCGCAGGCATCACCCCCATTTTCTGCATCGGAGAAACGAAGGACGAACGCCTGGGGGGCATTTTGGAACCCGTGCTGGAAATCCAGCTCAAGGGCGGCCTCAAGGATCTCACCCCGGAGGAGGTATCCAACCTGGTCATCGCCTATGAACCCGTCTGGGCCATTGGCACCGGCCTGACCGCAACTTCCAAGGAAGCCCAGGAAGCCCATTCCTTTATCCGCAAGGTTATTTCCGACGTCTTCGGAGCAGACGCCGCCGCCAAGGTGCGCATCCAGTACGGCGGCTCCGTAAAACCGGAAAACGTGGAGGAACTCATGGCCCAGCCGGACATTGACGGGGCTCTGGTTGGCGGCGCTTCCCTGAAGCCGGAATCCTTCGCTGCTCTGGTAACTTCCGCCAAATAAGTGGAATCCGGCTCCACCCTTTCTACAGGCCGGTCCTTCACGGGACCGGCCTTTTTCATCTCCGGAGCACCGGCCTCGCTCTTTTCACCCAAGAGCGCAGTTTCTGCCTTTTCAAGCAGCCTAAATCGTGCATAATGGCGGGAAATCATGAAAACCCGCTTACTTACCCCACGCAGCAAAGGTTTCACACTCATTGAAGTTCTCGTAGTCATCGCCATCATTGCCCTGCTGGCAGGCGTCTCCTACAGCATTTATTCCCATGCCACGGAAACGGCAGCCAGAACGCGCTGTACGGACAACCTGCGCCGCATTAGCGACTGGGGCAAGGAATTCGCAGGCCAGAACGGCGGAAAACTGCCCTCCAGCGGCATGAAAGACAGCCTCCTGAGCGCCAGGGAATGCCGGAACTGGTGGGACGCCCTGGCGCCCATCGTTAATGCGGAACAACCCGACCTGATCGCCCGGAACGCCAAGGAACCCAACATGCTCCCGGACACGTTCCGCTGCAAAAACGACAAGCGTCCGGAAATCCTCGGAGCGGAGGATGCCAACCTTCCCGCCGGGCCGGACACCATTTCCTACACCAGCTGGCTGGACAACCGGAAGGGGCGTCCTATGAATGTGGCGCGCGGCCAGGCCCTGCGGGGCAAACCCTGGATCAGCGACGGCATCCCGATTGACGGGCGCAGCGTCATCACGGAACAGGATTTTGAGGAAATCGTAGTCCCGGCCCTTGAACGCCACCAGGGAGGAATCATGGTGCTTTATGCGGACGGGAAAATATCCCCCGTTGAGGACCCTACGCTTAACAAAGTCACCCAAGGTTCCTGAACCCCTTGTTTCTCCGCCCGGCGCGGGCGGGAAGCTGCCGGACCATTGCCGGCAATCCAGTGGAATTTTCTTCCTACTCCCACTGATTCGCCTTTACGAAACCGGGATAATCATTAAGGTTAGCGTCCAGATGAACCAGCATGCTCCCTTCCTGCATCCGTACGATGGAATGATACCACTGTCTGTGGCGGGGTATATCCTGGGAACCGTTCTGTTGCTGGTCCACCTGTATGCGCTGGTAAAAAGGCAGCAGGTGCAGGCTTTTCTGCTGGCGTCTCCGCGCAACCACCTGCTGGCTCAGATTCTGCTGGCCGGCGGCCTGTTCTGGTTCTTTCTGCTGGTGGCTCCCGAAGGATTGGGCGTGCTGAGCCGCTTTCGGGTGGGGCTGGCGGAATTTGAAGGTATCCGCTGGCTGCTCCAGCTGGCATGCCCCGTCTTTCTGGTGCTGATGGTCACGCAGGTGAAAAACCTGCTCTTTCCACGGGCGCTGGGCATCTTCGGCCTGATGGTGGCAGCTCCCCTGCTCAGTGCCGCCTTCCTTCAGGAGCCAGTGACCAGGCTCCTTATTCCCATCTGGTGTTACATCGTCATTTTCCTTTCGATTCTCTGGATAGGCAAGCCCTACCTGTACCGCGACATGGTCAATAAAATATGCTCCAAACCTGCTTGGTGGACGCCTCTTTGCCTGGGAGGAATGGCCTATGGAGCCGCCATTCTGCTTTGCGCCATCCTATGGTGGTAGGGAGGCCGCCTCTTCCGGCACCGCTTCATCACGCAGAAAAGACATTCAGCCGCAGGAGAAGGCCTCCGGCAAAAACAGGCATACGCAGGACGGATCTTTCCGGAACGGCCTGTTTTTTCCTCCTGCTGCAAGAATCAATAGCGGTTCCGCTTATTATATATGATATTCCATATTCCTTTCATGTGCTCTACCCTGCGTTCCTCCATCATGTCCAGCATAGCCTTCTGGTTGCTTACCCTTGTCCCTTCACTGGCGGACAGGCCTAATATCGTCCTTATCCTGGCTGATGACATGGGATGGTCCGACCCGGGCTGCTACGGTTCGGAAATACCCACTCCTGCCCTGGATACCCTGGCCAGACAGGGGATGCTGGCAACCCGGCTCTACACCGCTTCCCGCTGTTCACCCTCCCGGGCCTCCATCATGACCGGCGGCGAACCTCACAAGGTGGACGTAGGGCTCCTGGATGACGACAGCGGGCGCCCCGGCTACCGCGGACGCCTGAACCCGGGTATCCCCACCCTGCCGGAACTTCTGAAAAAAGCGGGATACCGTACCTATCTTTCCGGGAAATGGCATCTTGGAAAAGTTCGGGGATCCTACCCATGGGACCGCGGCTTTGACCGTTCCCGCGGTTTGCTGGGTGGAGCGGCAGATTACTACAGGCCCATGCCGGACAGACCCTTCGGTGAAAACGGGAAACTGCTCCGTCCGGAGGATCTGCCGGAGGATTTCTACATGACGGACGATATCACCAAAACGGCTCTGGCCTATATTGACGATGCCGTCAAAAGCAGGCAGCCCTTCTTCCTTTACGTGGCTTATACGGCTCCGCATACACCCCTCCAGGCCCCCCGGAGGGAAATAGAAAAAATGCTCCCGTTCTACAACGGCAAATCCCCCCATGCCATTGCTTCCAAAAGACTGGAAAAACAAAAGCTGCTGGGAATCGTCCCTCCTGCCGCCAAACTGGGCATGGCCGGTAAATTCAATCCAGAAGGCTATGAAAAAACTTCCGCAAAGCGGAAGGATTATATTGCCGAATGCATGGCCACCTACGCCGCCCAAATCGTTATCATGGACCGCGGCATAGGCCGCATTCTCGCGTCCCTGGAACGTCACCGCCTCAGTGACAATACCATCGTCATGTTTTTATCAGACAATGGCGCAACAGCGGAAATGCCCCAGAACAATAAAAACAAGAAGACTACCCTCCCCACAGGCCCGCTGGGAGAAGTCGGATGCAAGGACGGATACGGCCCCATGTGGGCGGCTGTGTCCAATACCCCTTACCGCCAGTATAAAATAGAAACCTTTGACGGAGGGCTGTCCGCCCCCTTCATCATTCGCTACCCTTCCAAAATACGTCCGGAATCGCGCTACCACTCGCCTTTCCTGCTCCAGGACATCGCCCCAACCTGCCTTGCGTGGGCCGCTCTCCCAATTCCGGCCCATATGGACAGCAAGCCGCTCAACACCTACTGGAATAATCCTCCGAAACTTCCTCCGTCCAAGGTGTGGGACTTCATTCCCAATACCTGCCCTCCCCGCACTATCTTCTGGGAACATCAGAGAAACCGGGCGGCCCTGACAAGTCAATTCAAGCTGGTGGCCCCCAACCGAGGCCCCTGGCAGGTGTACGACATCAGGGACAGGACGGAACAGAAAAATCTGGCATCCAGGCACCAGACGCTTGTAGAACAATTGTCCGCGCAGTACAGGAAATGGGCGGCGGAAAACCATGCCGAATGACACGGCACGGCAGGAAAATGGGCATACGCGCCCTAAACGTTTCTATGGGAATCCCCTTCCGGAAGAAAATTCTGATTTCCGTTTCCTCAAGTAACGGAAAACGGCACGTGATTCACCGGGAAAGAAAAAGCAGGGAATAACAGTTATTCCCGTCCGCGGCAACATTCCTGCCTCCCGGGCATTCCGGGAACCATTCATTATTTTCACACTCCTTGCCATCCTTTCCCATGAAGGGGAATTGCATAAAAATCCGCTTCTTCATTCGGATTTTTCCTATGCCCTATTTTTTGCCCTGTAATCAAAAATAATTCCTTTATAAGGTTAAAACTAGACAAAACACCGCTGTTTACCAAATCATTTCCCAAAAGGAAAATTCTTCTTTTTTCCTAACAATTATTGGAATAAAAGAATCCTTATCATTCAAAGAAATACCGTATTAGAATACTTCTAAATTAGCAAAAAACTCATTGATTGTAAATAAACTTAATTTAAAATGCCATAAGAAAAAACCTTTCTGCACCTTACCTCCGTTCTGTACTGCCGTCACACCAGATATGGAATATTTTTGATAATCAATTCATAACACACCTTTAACAAAACTTGCACAGCGTCTTTTTATGTTCAAAGAGCCCTCTTTCCTCAAAAAAGCAAATCTGTTCCAGCCTATTCTGGTTGTCGTGATCTCCATCATCGGGGGAACTCCCATGGAAGGAGCCAATACGGGGAAAATAGTCCTTTTGATCATTCTGGGCGCCGCTTTCATTGTATGGCATGTGGAATACCAGAGACTGCTCAACAGAAACCGGGAAACCAGGGAACATGCCTGCGCCCTGAAAAACCGCAGTGCGGCTCCTTACAAAAAAACTTACGCCGCCCTGAGCGGAGAATACGAAAACTTCGCCAATAAACTGAATGGAGAAAGTTGCCGGGAGGCAAAAACGGACGGTTCAAGGGGGACGACGGAAAGCTTCAACGGAGCCTGCCTGTTCCTGTGCTCCACCATTGCCGCTGCGCTGGCTGAATATAAAAACTCCCTTGTCTTTGAAGTGCTTTATATTCAGGCAGAGCGGAGGAAAGACCAAACCTTGCTGCACGTTACAGGCTACGCACAGGGAGAACACAATAACGACACCCCTTCCCTGCTGGCACAGCCTCCGCGGCCCGTAACGAAAACACCCGCCATGCTGGATGAACAATTATTCGCGGAACGCCACCTCAGCCCCCTGGTTCTTTCCAGCCCGGAAGAAGTGCAGCGCAGCTTTTTCCGGAAGCGCAACCAGCCTCCGGAGGAAAAATACATGCAGTATCTGGCCATTCCCGTCCTGAGCAAGAGAAATGAAATCATCGGGCTTATCGAAATCGCCGTTAAAAAAAATCCGTTCATTTCGCCCGTCACCATGCTGGAAGCCCATGAATTGGCCGACGTTAAATCATGGTTGTACCATTTAAAGGACCATTTCCTGTTGTTTCATGAAATAGAACGCGCCGTCCGGGATGGATTCCCATGACGGCAGTACGGACAGAATAGCCTGCTACGCCCAACGCCATATCCCTTAAAAATTTCCTGGGATATATATATTCCAGCCTATTTACAATCAACTACTTCCATCTTTTTAACCAGAACGGTTACCGCCATATAATGCTATTAACCTGTAAGTGAAACAGATAGCACTTGGGCCATTTTCTGCATCTGAAACAAGAAAGAGAAAACCCTGTAAACTATTGAGTCCACAGGGTTTCAAAAAAGGAATGGTACTTGGACCGGGACTCGAACCCGGGACCAATAGATTAAAAGTCTACTGCTCTACCAACTGAGCTACCCAAGCACTTACCCTTGCTGGAAGGGCGCAAGCAGTAAACACCACCCCCCCTTTCATGGCAAGCGTAAAATGGAAGATGGACAAAAAAAGATCAGGATTCCATGCATTCCAGCCATCTCGCACGCCATTCGGCAGGAATACGCACAGGACGCCCCTGCGGCATCTGGACCAGGGCTAGCTGCTGATGAGCCCTGACCAGAAGATCATTATTGGAAGCGCGCCTCATTTCAAAATCGCACCAGAAGCGGGCCCGGTCCACGGATTGAAGCCATCCCGTCGTCAAAATGGTGTCTCCCAGAACGGCCGGACGCACATAGTCAATCTCATGGCGCACCACTACGGCAAACTGCTGCAAATCGCTCATGGTTTTGTAATCCATTCCCAATTTAGCGCCAAGTTTGGTACGGCAGGCCTCAATCATGCGCAAATAGGCCAGGTTATGAACCACCCCGCCGCAGTCCGTATCATAAAACATGACTTCATCTTCCGTATGAAACATCAGCTCCGGATTCATGCCTGCCATTGTAAAAAGGAAACAGGCGGGCTGAAAGAAAATTCCGGTTCAGCCGCGCCATGCATGATGCGTCCGCGCCAGCGTCAGCACGCAGACGGAAGCAGCCCCGGAGCGGAGGAGCAGACGGGCGCAGGAGTCTGCCGTGGCTCCGGTCGTAAAAACATCATCCACCAGCAGCACATCCCTGCCCCTGACGGGGCTGCGTTTCATCCTTTTTTCATCCGCCGCATAAATTTTACGGGCATGTCTGAGCCGCTGCTCCCGCGACAAGCTGGCCTGGGGAAGCGTATCCGGCAGGCGTTTCAGCACGCCGGCATACGGCCAGCCCAGTTCCTCTCCCAGCAGAACCGCCAGTTCCTGCGCCTGGTTGTACCCCCTTCGAGCCTGTTTGCCGCAGTGCATGGGCACGGGAACGATCAGGCGTTTTTTCCCGCCGAACCAGTGAGGATTTCCACGCACTGCCTCTGCCATCATCTGCGCGAAGGAGCCGGCCAGATGAACGGCTCCCCCATATTTGAAAGCCAGCAGAAGATCCCGCAATGATCCCGTATTCACATACACGGCACGGGCTTCCTCAAAAGAGGGGAGAGCTACCGCGCAGCGACGGCATAATCCGGACGGGATGAAGGAACCCTCCGCCGGTTCCCCGCAGACGGCACAGAAGGGAGGCTCGACAGGCACGAAACTTCCGCGGCAGTCCGGGCAAACATGGCAGCCATCCAGGCCGCCGCGGCCGCATAACTCGCAGACAAAAGGATACACCCAGGAAAGCCATTCCCTGACAACCGACCTCAGCATTCCCCGCACGGCAGAAAGTTGAAAGAGGCTCCTATCGTCCGCCCTTCCCATCGGGGGAATCGGCACCCTCCTCTTCCGGCATCTCTTCCAGAAGCTTGTCTATGGTTTCAATGAAACGCCACGGGCACCGCTTGCGCTGGTATTTACGCCACAGCACACCACGCAGGGTCACCCAGTGCGCCCGCGTTAATTCCACGTGTTCCCATTCCACATCGTCACGTTCCGCACGGCCCACCTTGGGGGCGCACTCCAGCTTCCATTTGCCGGCATGGTGGCATGCCCTGTACACCAGGGTTCCCTCTTCCGTGCGTTCTTTCCACGTGTGAACTTCCATGGAGGCGAGTGTAAGGAAGAAGCGTTTCGGGTAAAGAGGAATTTTTTCTAGTCATCCGCCCTTGCGCGATTAGTATGGCTCCGTCATGAACGACACTGAAATGATCGAATGCCGCGAGCCTGCCCTTCAAATGCAGCGCCTCATCGCCATCATGAAACGTCTGCGCGCGCCCCACGGCTGCCCCTGGGACGCGGAGCAAACCCACCATTCCCTGATTTCCAATATGATCGAGGAAGCCTATGAAGTCGTGGACACCATTCAGCGGAATGACTGGACGCAGCTGAGGGAAGAATTGGGCGATGTTTTGCTTCAAGTGGTTTTTCATGCGGAGATTGCCCAGGAAGCAGGGCGTTTCGATTTCAATGACGTGGCTGCGGAAGTAAGCGAAAAACTCGTCCGCCGCCATCCCCACGTATTTGCCCAGTCCAAGGCGGACACGACGGATGCCGTATTAGCTCAGTGGGACAAGATCAAACGCCGGGAAAAGGGGGCGGAAACAACCCCATACCTGCATGGAACAGGCAAGGGGCTGCCGCCCATGCTCCAGGCATGGAAGCTCCAGAAAAAAGCCGCCAAAGTAGGATTTGACTGGGCGGACGCCCAAGGCGCCCTTGACAAGGTGAAGGAAGAAACCGCGGAATGCGGGGAAATTCTTTCCGCACCGGAGGAAGACCCCCGCGTCGCGGAAGAATTGGGGGATCTTCTGTTTTCCGTAGTCAACCTGTGCAGGAAAAAAGGAATCGACCCGGAAACGGCCATGGCCGGAGCAAACAGAAAATTTGAGCGGCGTTTCAACGAAATGGAACGGCTGCTTGCCAAAGACGGTCTTTCCCTGGAAGAAGCTTCTGCGGAGGCCATGGAGGCACGCTGGCAGCAAGCAAAATCCGCCCGGTAACGGAATCCGGGGTCAGGCCATCATGTCCATGTTCGGGTCTTTCCAGGCCGGATCATATCCCTTGGCATAGCTGAACACATGCTTGTGCATGTATTCGAAGTACTGCTCTTTCTGCATGGGGGTGAGCCGTTCCCAGATGGCTACATTCAAGGCACGGCATACCTTCTGCATCATTTTCAGGGTAAGCTGGCGCCCCTGCCGGGCTTTTTGGACCTGCTTGTGGGTAAGCTGCTCCGGAGAAATTTCCACCAGGTCGTGATTGGTCAGATGCCAGCGCTTCATCAGTTCATCCAAAGGCTGTTCTCCGTGGTTGCGTCCGGTTGCTGTGGCTTCCTCGTCCATACGCCTACCTTCGTGCCCTATTTCCGGGAAATAGGCAATACATGATTGCCCCATCAGCACTTTTTTTGCATTTCCAGTTGCCCGGCGTCCGGATACATGGTTCAATCCCGCTCCGTTGCAATAAGATGATTAGCGAGAAAGAGGAATTACTGGAATGGCGCAAACGCGCCGCCGCACAGCCCGCGGGACGGGTAGTCCTGGATCTGGAGGCAGACAGCCTGCACCGCTATCAGGAAAAAATCTGCCTGATCCAATATGCGGACGAAACGGGTTCCTGCCTGATTGACCCTCTCTCTATCGAAGATATGGGGCCTTTCTACAACTGGCTGAAAGAAACGGAAGTCTGGATGCACGGAGCGGACTACGATATGAGCCTCTTTCAAAACGCCTGGGAAACGCTGCCCGCCATGATCTGGGATACGCAGACGGCGGCGCGCCTGCTGGGCTTCCGCCAGTTCGGGCTGGCAGCCCTGGTGGAACACTTCCACGGCATCACCCTGAGCAAATCTTCCCAAAAGGCGGACTGGGCGCGGCGCCCCCTTTCCCCAACCATGGTCACTTACGCCCTGAACGACGTAAATTACATGCTGGACATGGCGGACAAACTGACGGCCGCCCTCCGGGAAAAAGGACGCATGGGCTGGTTTGAAGAAATTTGCAGACATTCCATGGAACGCGCCCGGGAACGCCATCTGGCAGGCCATCAGGACCCCTGGCGCATCCAGGGCTGCGGCAAATTGAACAGGAAGGGGCTGGCCGCCCTCCGGGAAATGTGGACCTGGCGTGATGCGGAAGCCAAAACGTGGGACAAACCCGCGTTCATGGTTTGCTCCAATGCTGACCTCATCCAGTGGAGCGTGGCTCTCCAGGAACAGCGCACCGTGGCGCCCCCGCCCCGTTTTCATGCCCACAGGCGCAGCCGGTTCATGAATGCGCTCCAGAAATTCTACCTGCTGGATGAAGAAGACTACCCATGCCGGCCCCGCATTCAGCGCCGGCAACATTCCGACCAATTTGAGGACAATCTGGCCCGCCTGTGCAAACTCAGGGATGAAAAAGCTGAAGAACTGGGCATGGAAGGCTCCTTCCTGATTACCCGGGCCTCTCTGGAAGCTATTGCGGAAGACAGGGAAAAAGGCGTTTCCACCCTGTTGAACTGGCAGAAGGAAGCCCTGGGTTTTTAAACGGTCCTTTCTGCAAAGGAAAAACATCCGGACGGAAGCAGCATGACCCGAAAAGTCCGTTGTCCCCCTCTTTCCCCATTCACCCAGCATCATCGGCCATTCATCCCGGACGGCCAACACAAGCTTTCTCCCTGAACATTCCCGGCTTTCTGGAAGCGTTCTCCGCTCAGGGCAGACAGGAACAGAAATTCTTCCCCCGCAAACGCCGTCTTCCCCTGCCTGTTTATTTACATTGAACGGAAGACAGTTTTTTCTATAATGCAGGGCAGTTCCCTTCCTCCATGCCCTCCAACCGCCATTCATACATGGTCCTGGCAATCTTCTGCGTCTGCGCCCTTGCCATATGCGCCTTCCTTTCCTGGCGGAACCAGGAGAAAAAAGACCGGCTGTCGCGGCAGTACGCGGAATTTTCCATGCCCCAGACCTCGAAGGGAAGCACGCCGACACAACAGAAAGCCCTGCTTGAAATACTTAGCAGAGAACAGAAAAATATTTCTCAGACTTCCCCGCACCGTCAACAAGCGGCAGAACCGCCGCCCCGGAGCCAAGAAAAAATCTTTCCCCCCCCGACAGGGCATGCTAGGGTGGCAGGCGATGAATCATGCCGATTTAGACCAGTTGCTGATCCTTCAGGAAAAGGATGTGCGGATTTCCAAACTCCGGAAGGAGCTGGCTTCCCTGCCGGAACAGAGAACACGCCTGCTGAAGCAGATGGAGGCCATCAAGCAGAAGGCCCTGGCCGCCAAACAGGAAGTGGCAGGCATTGAAAAAAGCATACGGGACGTGGAGGCCGCCGTTGAAACCAAACGCACCTACATCGGCAAAATGAAAACCCTTCAGTCCAACACCCGGAAAAACGAGGAATACCAGATGTGCATCCAGGAGGTGGAAAAAACGGAAGCCGCTATTGACTCTCTGGAAACCTCAGAGCTGGAATTGATGGAGCGCCTGGAAACAGCAAAAACGGACATGGAGCAGAAAATCCGCCGTGCACGGGACGCCCAGCGTGAACTGGAGGAAACGCTCGCGCGCTTTGACCGGACGGCAGAGACGGACAAGGAGCTCCTGAACCACTTGAATGCGGAACGCGCGGATCTGGCCGCCGCCGTTCCGGAAAATTCCCTGGGGGAATATGAACGGATGACCAGAAGCAAGGGGGTTCCGGTCATTGTGCCAATGGATGAAAAAGGCCATTGCGGCGGCTGCCACATGGTTATCACGGACAACGCCCGCATGAAAGTGCTGGGCGGCCACGAGACCGTTTACTGCGACAGCTGCCACCGCATCCTCCACTGAAGGAGTTTCCAGGAACGCCGCCGGGCTTGCCATGAAATCCAGATCGGAAGAATTTGAAGAGTGGGGGACGGAAGTCATCTTCGGCCGTGCCAAGGGATTCCGCGCCGCCATGATGCGCATGATCCTGCGCGGCGCCTCCTGGCTGTTCAGGCTGGTGGTTCTGGCACGGCTGTATCTGTTTCATTCCAGCATCGCCAGGCAGGCCAGGCTGGGAATGCTGGTGGTCAGCGTGGGCAACATCACCGTGGGAGGAACCGGAAAAACCCCGGTGGTGGAACTGCTGGCCCGCACCCTTACCCGGCGCGGGCGCAAAGTAGCCATCCTGACACGCGGCTACAAGAGCTCAGAGCTGGATAAACCTCAGGAATGGAGGGACAAGGACGGCAGGCTGCCGGAAAATCTTCCCAAAATCGCCAGCGACGGGAAAACGCGCTACCTGGGCCCCCTGCATTCCGGAGATGAACCTTTCATGCTCGCCAAAAATCTGGACGGCGTGGCGGTGCTGGTGGACAAAAACCGCATCAAGTCCGGCATCTTCGCCATTGAGCACCTGGGGTGCGACACCCTGTTGCTGGACGACGGCATGCAATATTTGAAACTGGCGCATGAACTGGATATCGTGCTGGTGGATTGCGGCGCGCCCTTTGGCACCGGAGCCATGCTCCCGCGCGGCACCCTGCGGGAACCCAGGAGCAGTCTGGCGCGCGCCAGTTACATCATTCTGACCAAATGCGGCGGAAAGCCACAGGATGAGCTGATCTCCGCCATCAGGAAGTACAATCCCGTGGCGGACATCATCGTGAGCGACCACGGCCCCCGGTATCTGGAAAATGTGTTCACGGGGGAACGCCTTCCTCTGGAGGCCCTCCGGGGGAAATGGGTGGCGTGCCTCAGCGGCATCGCACGTCCGGAAAGTTTTGAAAACTCCCTGCGCTCCCTGGGCGCCCACGTGGAAATCTGCCGCAGGTTTCCGGACCACCACTGGTTTGAACAAACGGAATTGCAGGAATTTTACGACCGCTGCGCAGACCGGGCCATGGACATGATCGTAACTACGGAGAAGGATGCCGTGCGGCTGGAAAAACCGGAGGAAAACCCGGAGGTTCCTATCTATTTCCTGCGCATTGAGGTGGAAATTTACCAGGGCCGGGAGGCATGGGAACGTTGTGTAGACCGCATCTGCGGAATTTCAGAACCGCGCCCACGGGATGAATGGATGCCTTCTTCGTCCCTTTGACATGGTTCACGTTTCCTGAGGTTTTCCGGAAATTCACCTCTTTTATGCAGAGAAGGCCGCTTGACTTGCCCGGAAAATCGTGTGAAACAAAAAGGCAGTATTTTCCCATGAAGGCATTTACCATCACCTCCATTCTGGCTGCTGCGTGCCTGTTTCCGTCCTATTCGCCGGCCGGAGCCGCAGCAGAAAACAAGATTCAGGCTGCCTCAATGCAAACGGCGGCAGGCATTCCCAAGCAGGACCCCCAGCTTATCAAGGGGAAACTCGCCAACGGCCTGACCTACTTCATCCGCCCGAATGCGGAACCCAAGGGCCGGTTCAGCATCCGCCTGCGCGTCAACACGGGTTCTCTGAATGAAACGGATGACATCCAGGGCGTTTCCCACTTCCTGGAACACATGGTTTTCAACGGAAGCACCCATTTCAAGCGCGGGGAAATGATTCCCGCCATGCAGAAAGAAGGCCTGGGCCTGGGAGGGGACGCAAATGCGTACACCGCCTTTGACGAAACCGTGTACATGATGGACGTGCCCAGCATGAAGGAATCCACCGTGGACCTGGCTTTCACCATCATGCGGGATTTTGCGGACGGAGCCCTGCTGGAAGAAAGCGCCATTGACGCGGAACGCGGCATCATCACCAGCGAATACAAGGTGCGTGACTCCGCCGGTTACCGGGTCATGAAGGAAGTCTTCTCCATCATGCTGGACGGAACCCGCATTCCCGACCGCTATCCCATCGGCACGCTGGAAGTAATCCGCACCGCGCCGCGGGAAAAATTTATCAACTATTATCGGACTCACTACGTACCCAGCCAAATGCAGCTCGTCATCGCCGGGGACATCACACCGGAACAGGGAAAAGCCTGGGTGGAAAAGTATTTTGGCTCCATGAAGAAGGACAACTACTCCTTCCAGACGGACCGGGGCACGCTTAAAACGGCTACGGAAACCACCGCCCACTGGATTACCAACAAAGAGGCCACCAGCACGGAAGCCAGCATCAACATCGCCCGCCCCTACGTGAACAAGCCGGATACCGTCGCCAACCGCAACAAAGATATCCCCTTGAATGTGGCTTACGCCATGCTGAACCGCCGTCTGGAAAAGATGGCGAAGAATGCGGATTGCCCCTTTATCTCCGCGGAAGGAGGCCGCGCGGACATAGTGGAAGCGGCGGAAGTGGATTCCATTCAGACCCAGGCGGACTACAAGAATTGGAAAGCGGCTCTGGCCGCCATTGAACAGGAACTGCGCCGGGCCATTGAATTCGGCTTCAACAAGGAAGAACTGGCGGAGGCCCGCAGCAACATTACCGCCGCCGCGGAAAACGCCATCAAGTCCTGGGCTACCGCCAAGTCGGAAGACCTGGCTTCCGCCATCGCCCAGAGCGCCGCACGGGACAAGGTCTTCACCACGCCGCAGGAAGACTGGGCCATCTCCAGGGAAGTTGTGGAAAACCTGACACCCGAACAATGCCAGGCAGCCCTGAAGGAAGCCTGGACCGGAGCCTTTCCCCGCGTGATCGTCACTTCCAATAAGGAAAACTCCCAGGGAAGCGCCGAAATCATGAAAGCGTACCGGGAATCCCAGACCGCTAAAGTACAGCCCTACCAGGCGGACGGCCGCAAGGATTTTTCCTATAAGTTCGGGGATCCCGGCAAGGTGACGGCCCGTACGGAAACCACCGACCTGGGAGTCACCCAGCTCACCCTGTCCAACGGCGTGCGCGTCAACCTGAAGCCCACGGAATTTGACAAGGACTCCATCAACATCACCTTTGCCGTGGACGGAGGGGAACTGAGCAGGCCGGAAAAGGCCTCCGGGCTGGAACTTTTTGCGAATGCCGTCATGAACGGCGGCGGTTTGAAAGACCACTCCAATGACGAACTGGCCGCCATCATGGCAGGCAAGAAGGTAGGGGTAGGCTTCTCCATGACGGACCGCTTCTTCCTGCTTTCCGGAAACACCAACAGGGAAGACCTGGAAACGCAACTCCAGCTCCAGACGGCCTACCTGATGCACCCAGGTTACCGCCAGGACGGCGTTACCCTGCTCCGGCGGGCCATTCCCATGATTTATAACAAGATGGACCATGAAGTACAGGGAGCCATGAAGAAGCAGGTTCCGGCCATCCTTTACAGGAACAATCCCCGGTTCACCTTCCCCACTCAGGAACAGCTTACCTCCTACCAGATCAAGGACGTGCGGGACTGGGTGGATGCCCCGTTGAAAAACAACTACATGGAAGTGACCGTTACGGGAGACTTCAGGACGGAAGACATCATCCCCCTGCTGGAACGCACCGTAGGCGCAGTTCCCAAACGTGCGGAAGCTCCGGCAACGCTGGATGAAACGCTTCGCCATCCGGCCATGGCGGACTTCAATTTCTCCAAGGACCTGACCTATGACTCCTCCATTGATAAAACGATGGTCTGCCTTTTCTGGAAAACGCCCGGCGGAGAAAATAAAAAGCTGGCCCGCAGGCTGAACATGCTCAAGGCAGTTTTCTATGACCGCGTATTCAAGGGCTTGCGCGAAGACATGGGGGAAACCTACTCCCCTTCCACCGGCCTCAATATCAGTGAAACCTATCCGGATGACGGCTATATTATCACGATGAGTTCCGGCGTCATGCGCAATAAGGAGGCTGTGCGCAGCGCCATCGCCAGAATTGCGGACGACCTCGGCAAGGGAAATATCACCCAGGAGGAACTGGACCGTGCCCGTAATCCCATTCTTAACTCCATGGACCGCGCCCAGCGCGACAACGGCTACTGGACATCCCTGCTGAAAGACTCCCAGGCCAGGCCGGAACGGCTGAACCAGCAGAGGGAAAGCATTCCGGACGTAAAAGCCATCACCGTGGAAGAGGTCAACAAACTTGCCAAAGACATCTTCGGCAAGGGAGAGCATCTCAACCTGAACATTCTGCCGGATCACCCGGCTGCGGAAACTCCGCCTGCTGAAAAGCAGGCGGACAAAGCCGACTCTCCCCAAGCCGCCGTCTCTCCGGCGGCTTTTTGCGTTCGCACCACCGTCATAAAGACTGTCAACAAAGACTCCGGCAAGAACGGATATGCCATCGTTATTTCCGAAAAAACAGCCGCTATGCCGGACTGGAAGGCCGTAGCGGACAAACTGGCTGAAAAACACGGAGGCACCATCGTCACCGTGAAGGATTCCGTATTCTCCAGGCTGGACACGCTTAAAAAAATGGCTCCCCGCTTCATGGCCGTCGTCGCGCGCCCGGAGGAAATAGACCGGGTGCTGGTGAATGACCTGCACCGCCTGAGCCGCCGGCTGGACGACGACCCTTACGGAGACTGTATCTGGGGCATTGTCACAGGATACACCCCCCAGGCCGCCATGAGAATAGCCTCTGCAACGAAGCCTCTCGTCATCAGCCGCGCCATGGGAACAACCAATGTGGATTCCTCCCGGTTCAAAGACAGCATGAGCATCACGGACTGGCAGCCCTTCCAATACCTGGAACAGCATGGTTCCAAGGGCAAAGTGACGCCGGCTTTCTACACGAAAGGCCTGAAAGAACAGGACAAGGGGGATGAAACCACGCTGGGCGTAACGCCCAAGCTTATGGAATACTGGAAACGTTATTCCCCGCAGCTCTTCGTAACGGCCTCCCACGCAACCCAGTTTAATCTGGAAATGCCCTTCGGCAAGGGCCTCATCGTTTCCGGTAACAACCGGTTCTACGCGCTGGACAAAAAACAGTTCAGGGAATTCACCACTTTTTTGCGCGGCGTGCTCTTCAACGGAAAGGAAGACGACCTGCTCTCCTTCCTTAATAGAATTAAAGCGCCGGTGATTGAAACCAGGCCGGTTCCGGCAGTCTGGGTCGCGGCGGGGAACTGCTTGATCGGAGATGCCAAGAAGACGAAAAATTCCATGGCTGTCACCGCCCTGAGCCGCTACGGTTTCAACCAGCTGGTAGGCTACACCGTCCCTTCCTGGTATGGCAAGGGCGGCTGGGGGACGCTAGGCCTTCTGTTCAGCAACCATGACGCCTCCAGCCTGGCGGAAGCCTGGTATTTGAACAACCAGTTCATTCTGGATGAGACCATGACCCGCTTCCCCAAGCTCATGGACGTCCATTTCAACTCCCCGGATATCAATGGAATCAAGAATGATCCGGACTTTGCCAGGGGCATGAACTCCGCCGGATACGGCATGGGCAAGGACCAGCTGGGGCTTATCCACGATCGGGATACCGTGGCCTTTTACGGAGACCCCGCCTGGACGGCGCGCCTGGACGAATCCCGGGCTCCGTCCCCGTGGCATATCGACTGGAATGACCCGGCAGATGCCTCCAAAGGGTTCACCGTCACAGCCAACAAAGACGCCAAAGGTCGCCTGGGAGTCTGGTTCCCCAATCGGATCAACGCCGGCAAGGCCACCGTCACCATTGGAGGAACTGCCACTCCCATTGAAAAGGCAGGCCTGCTGACCAACGACTTCCTGCTGCTCCGGGAACTGGAACTCAAAAAGGGAGAAAAAGCCGTCGTGGAAATGGAATAAGCGTGGAAGAAAAACAAGTTGCAGGGATTTTTCCCCTTCCGTCGGCGGCCAAATATCCGGCCGCCGCTCTTTTTCCATAGACAAGCAGCCTCCAAACATGGATACTCCCGATAATCAATCCACCCTATGACTGATTACTCCATTTTCTTTATCATCGCCGTAGTAGCGACGGGCGTGGGAGCGCTCCTGTTTCTCCTGTCCCTGTTCGGGCTGGGGGAACATGATCTGGACTTTGATGCGGATTCCGGCGGAGCGGACGTAGGGTTGCTGTCCATCAAATCCGGCATCGGCTTTTTTCTGGGCTTCGGCTGGGGCGGCGTGCTCGCCCAGGGTCTGGACTGGGGGATGGCCGCTTCCCTGGCGGCGGCTTTTTTCACCGGCGTGCTGATGTTCCTGATCATCGGCATCTCCATGCGTTTCATTATGAGCCTTAAATCAGACGGCACCCTGAATTATGAAACCCTCAAGGGAATGACCGGCTCCGTTTACATCAGCATTCCCGGAAACCTCCAACGCGGCGGACAAGTTACAATCGCCCATCCCAGCCAGCTGCTGTACCTCCCTGCCGTTCAGGAAGGGGAACATCCCCTGCCCTCCGGAACCCCGGTGGAAGTGGTAGCCGTCACTGCGGGAATCGTCACCGTCAAACCTCTTCATTAACAAACACCCCAATCATCATACCCCAAGACGACTATGGACAAAATCATCCCCATCGCCATTCTGGTTCTCTTCATCATTCTGACCGCTTCCTGGCTGTTCAGCCGCTACCGCATGTGCCCTCCGGACAAAATCCTCATCGTCTTCGGGAAAGTAGGCACAGGCCAGCCGGCCAAATGTTACCACGGCGGCTCCACCTTCGTGCTTCCGGTTCTCCAGTCCTATAGCTACCTGGATCTAAACCCTATCAATATTGACGTGCCCCTCCAAGGAGCCCTTTCCTCTCAGAACATACGCGTGGATGTACCCTCCTCCTTCATCGTGGGCATCTCCACCCTTCCTGAAATCATGCAGAACGCCGCTGCGCGCCTGCTGGGCCGTTCCCGGGAAGAAATCCGCAACCTGGCCGCGGAAATCATCATGGGGCAGATGCGCGTGGTGATTGCCTCCATGACCATTGAGGAAATCAACTCCGACCGCGAAAAACTCATCAAGGGCATCACGGAAGGCGTGGACGTGGAACTGCACAAAGTGGGCCTCCATCTCATCAACGCCAATATCACGGACATCCAGGACGCTTCCGGCTACATCAACGCCCTGGGCAAGGAAGCCGCTGCGCGCGCCATCAATGACGCCACCATCAAAGTGGCGGAAGAAACGCGCCGCGGGGAAATCGGCAAAGCGGAAGCGGAAAAGGACCAGACCATCCAGGTGGCGAACGCCCGCGCCATCGCCATTGAAGGCCAGAACGAAGCCCAGATTAAAATTGCGGAATCCGCCGCCAAGCTGCAAGTGAAGCAGGCGGAGGCCAAAAAGCTGGCGGAAGTGGCCCAGAAGGTGCAGGAGGCTAAAACCCTGGAAGAAGCCTACCAGGCGGAAAAAGAAGCGGAATTAAAGCGCGCGGAACGCGAACGCGCCACGCAGGAAGCCAACATCCTGGTAACGGCCCGCATTGAAAAGAGCCAGCGCGAAGTGCAGGCCCAGGCCACGGCGGAAGTACTCAAACTGGAACAGGAAGGCAAGGCGCAGGCTCTGCTCATCCAGCGCAGGGCGGAAGCGGAAGCCATCCGCCAACTGGCGGATGGCGAAGCCCAGGCTACCCTCCTGAAGAAAAAGGCGGAAGGGGAAGGCATGGAAATGGTGGGACGCGGTGAAGCGGCCGCGATTGAAGCCGTGCTGGAAGGCAAGGCCCGCGGTTTTCAGCAGATCGTCCAGGCGGCAGGTTCTTCCGAGGCCGCTTCCAACCTGCTGGTGACGGAACAGCTTACCAAGATTGTGGAGCTCCAGTCCGGTGCCATTAAGGGGTTGAAATTCGACAAGGTAGTCGTCATGGGCAATGGAGGGAACTCCTCTGTGGGAGGATTCGTCCAGAATCTGGTAACGGATACGCTGCCCCTTCATGAACTCGGCAAAAGCGTAGGGCTGGAATTGCCCGCTTTTCTGGGCAAACCCATGGAAGGGAAAACCGCAGCTTCCTCCCCTGCTCCCGCAGCCGATGCCCCGGCGGCAGATACCGCAACCACCGTCAACCCGAGTTAACCCCTCCATCCCCGCCTTCCTGACGGCAACCGCCCCGCCACCCAGGGAAGCTTCCGAACGGTGTTCCGGGAATTCCCATGGCAGGGAGGAGCGGCCGCCTGACAACCTCTCCCGTAGCCGCACAGTCGAAACAAGCGGCATACCGCATTCCGATCATAGAGAATAAGCCGGACATGCCGGTGAACCCGCAGGACAGGGAGGCACTAGACAGCCTTGTTCATATTGACGCTGGACGCATGCCGCAGCGGAAAAGCCCACTTACCGCCAGAAGGTAAACAGAGTTTGAAACATGAAAAGAGAATCCGAATGCCTGCCTTCAAACCTAACGGGCAGATGGCGAAACGCCATATTGATTCATTATCCGTCATTGAGTATTGTTGATTTTCCCTGCTCATGGTACATATCCGGGCACGCATGAGTGTTCTGCTTCATATCTGCTGTGCGCCCTGTTCCATTTCCTGCATTGAAATGCTGCGGGAAGAAGGAATGGAACCAACCGGATTCTGGTTTAATCCAAATATTCATCCGTATAAGGAATACCAGGCCAGAAAGGATACGCTGGTCGAATACGCGGCAAAAATCGGTCTGAAATTGATTATGAGGGATGAATATGGACTGCGGCCCTTCATTCGCGCCATTTACCCCTCCCTGGAAAACCGTTGCGGAACGTGTTACAGGATACGTTTTGAAGAGACTGCACGGTTTGCCGCAGAAAACGGGGTCGACGGCTTTTCTTCAACCCTGTTCGTCAGCCCTTACCAGAATCATGAATTACTGAGAAAGACCGCTGAAAAAACGGCAGAGAAATTTGGAACCCGTTTCATTTACCGTGATTTCCGCCCCGGTTTCAGAGAAGGTCAGCAAAAGGCCAGGGAACTCCGGCTGTACATGCAGAAGTATTGCGGATGCGTCTTCAGCGAAGAGGAACGTTACCTGAAAAAGAAATAACTCCATTTTACCAGGCTTTTGCCTTTTCCCCATGACCCTGCAGCAGCTAAAATATATCATCGGCATCGTCAACAGCGGTTCCATCAATGAGGCTGCCAAACGGCTTTTCATATCCCAACCCAGCTTGTCCAAAGCGGTCCGGGAACTGGAAAATGAATTGAATTTTGAGATCTTCCGCCGTTCTTCCAAGGGCATTTCCCTGTCTTTGGAAGGGACGGAATTCCTTTCCTACGCGCGCCAAGTTGTGGAACAGGCGGAACTTCTGGAACAGCGTTACCTGAATACAAAACCTCTCAAACGCCAATTTTCCATCTCGACTCAGCACTACGCTTTCGCCGTCAATGCTTTCGTCAATCTCATCAAAAAACTGAACATCCAGGAGTACGAATGGACACTGAGAGAAACGAGAACCTTCGAGATCATTGAAGATGTCCATCAATCCCGGAGCGACCTGGGTATCCTGTATCTGAATGATTTCAACAGGCAGGTTATCAGCAAGCTTCTCAAAAAGAACGATCTCTGTTTCCATCCCCTTTTCCGGGCAGAACCGCACGTCTTTGTCAGTTCGGCACATCCCCTGGCGCGCCGCAGGCAGGTTTTACTGGAAGATCTGGAAGATTACCCCTGCCTCAGTTTTGAGCAGGGAACCTATAATTCCTTTTATTTTTCAGAAGAAATTCTCAGCACCATCGTTCACAGGAAGGAAATCCATGTCAGCGACCGGGCGACCTTGTTCAATCTTCTGATAGGGCTGAACGGCTATACCATCTGTTCCGGAGTTCTCAGCGAGGATTTGAACGGCTCGAACATTATTTCCATACCGCTCAAAACCAAGGAATACATGCTGGTCGGATGGATTGACAGGGAACAATCCCGCCCAAGCCGTTCAGCCCTTCTATATATAGAAGAGCTGAAACGGGTTATCACCGAATACGGCTATGAAGTAATCCGGACTGACGATTAATTCCGGATGATGGAGGCGGTAGCTTCGCAAATACGGCCGGCGACATACGGGTTATTCATCGTATACAGGTGAATGCCATCTACTCCTTGCGCTACGAGATCGATAATCTGCTCGACGGCGTAGGCGATGCCGGCATCCCGCATTGCGATGGGGTTATGCTCAAACCTTTCCATCATACGTATAAATTTCTTCGGCAAATGGACATGGCACAGGGAAACCATCCTCTCTATCTGCTTTTTATTGACGACGGGCATGATTCCCGCTTCAAGAGGGACGGAAATGCCTGCCAGATCCAGTTTTTCCCGGTAGGCGTGAAAAATATCGTTGCCAAAGAACAACTGTGAAATGAGATGGTCCGCTCCGGCCTCCACCTTGGTCTTGAGGTGGCGAATATCATCGACTATGCTTTTTGATTCGGGATGGCCTTCCGGATAGCAGGCCGCCAGAATGTGAAAATTTCCCTGTTCCTTAATAAAGGAAATGAGATCGCTGGCATAGGTGAAATCACGGCACGGTTCTCTGTCCGGGGGCAAATCACCGCGAAGGGCCAGGATATTTTCAATTCCGTTCCGGCGGAACTGTTCCAGAAGCTCCAACACATTTCCCTTCGTCAAGCTGATGCAGGGAAGATGGGCTACGCTCTCAACCATATAATCCTTCTTGATGGAGGAGGCGATGTTAAGCGTATCGCTGGTTCCCGCGCCTCCCGAAGCACCATAGGTCACGCTGATAAAATCCGGGTTCAATCCCTGCAAAGCGCTCAGAGCATGGTAAACCGTCCCGATCGGGGAAGTCCGCTTGGGAGGAAACACCTCAAAGGAAAGAACCCTCTTTTGGGGAAACAATTCGGAAAGCTTCATGACTGGAATTCCGTACGCAGGGCTCTGGCCGCCGCCGTCATATTTTTGAGGCTGCCTATCGTTTCCTCATTGCCGCGCGTCTTTAACCCGCAATCGGGATTGACCCACAGTTTTTCCGGTAAAATCTTCCGTAGCATGCGATGGAGATTTTCCATAATTTCCGTCTCTCCGGGAATACGGGGCGAATGGATATCATAAACTCCGGGGCCGATTTCAGTCTTAAACCCGCATTCTTTCAAGGCATCGAGAATGTCCAGATTGGAACGGGAAGCTTCGAATGTGATGACATCGGCATCCATGGAATCGATTTCCCGGATAATAGCCGCAAATTCGCTATAGCACATGTGCGTATGAATTTGCGTTTCCGGCCTGACCCCGCTATGCACGAGGCGGAACGAGGGAATGGCCCAGTCCAGGTACTCTCCATGCCAGTCGGAACGACGCAGAGGCAATTTTTCTTTCAGGGCTGCTTCATCTATCTGGATGATGCCTATGCCATGCTCTTCCAATGCCAGCACCTCCTTGCGGACAGCCAGAGCAATCTGCAGGGCTTGCTCCTCCAGGGAAACGTCTTCTCTGGGGAAAGACCAGTTCAGGATCGTGACCGGCCCCGTCAGCATGCCCTTGACCGGTTTGTTTGTCAGGCTTTGGGCATAGACGGCGTACTCCACGGTAATGGGGCGCATCCAGGAAACGTCCTCCCAGACGATGGGCGGCTTGACGCACCTGGTTCCGTAGGACTGTACCCAGGCTTTTTCCGTAAAAAGGAAGCCCTGCAGGTGCTCGCCGAAGTATTCCACCATGTCATTGCGTTCAAATTCTCCATGAACGAGAACATCCAGTCCTATCTTTTCCTGCAGGGAAATGCATTCTTTAATCCTGTCAAAGTTGAATTGCCTGTACTGCTCCCCGCAAATGAGGTTCTTCCTGAATGCCGCCCGGTTGGAGCGGACTTCCGCAGTCTGGGGGAAGGAACCTATTGTCGTCGTAGGAAACAGGGGAAGGCGGAAACGGGTTTTCTGAAGCTTTTCCCGCTCTTCAAAAGACGGGAATCTCGTAAAATCGTCAGGCTTCAAGGCGAATACTTCCGCCTGGACAGCAGCATTTTTTCCTATCCTGTCCGACTGAAACAAAGCATCATTGACTTGATAAATCTTTTCTGGCTCCGCGTTCTCCAGCGAAAAAAGAAAGCTAAGGTCCCGGAGCTCCTGCAGTTTTTCTTCGGCAAAAGAGAAGTGTTTCAAAGCATATTCCGGCAGTTTCGTCTCCTGAGCGACCGTATAGGGAACATGCAGAAGGGAGCAGGAAGTCCCTATGCCTATGCGGGCACCCGTTTTTTTCAAATCGGCCAGCAACGCCAGAGTCCGGGAATAATGATTGCGCCAGATATTCTTCCCGTTGACGACGCCTGCAAGAAGAAGCTTATCTTTCGGGAAACCATATTCTTTCACCAGGGACAGCGACTGCTTTCCTTCCACAAAATCCAGTCCTACCGCATCAATATCCAATCCGGCAACCTGTTCATAGCAGTCGCGGATATCTCCGAAGTAGGTTTGAAGAAGGACCTTCACCCGCCCCTTTGAAGGCAGCATGGATTCATACAAGCGGAGAAACAGGTCGATATCCTGCCTGTCCAGGTCACGGACAAGAGCGGGCTCGTCCAACTGCACCCATGCCGCGTCCAGCTCATGGAAACGGGCCAGAATAGCGGCATACGCCCGGGCCAACTCCCCGGCGACACTCTCCCGCGTGCGTC
>NZ_LBCB01000012.1:126939-171663 GCF_000980515.1 Akkermansia sp. UNK.MGS-1
CCCCCCGCCAATGAGGAAAGCGTTAAGAATGTAAACGGCCCAATCAGGACGGGCTTCGTTTCAATCCCGTATGACCGGGCTTCAAGGAATTCGTCAAAGGGTTTACTCCCGGAAATCTGAAGGGGGGCGGAATCTATCTCGGGAACCAGGTAATGGTAATTGGTATTAAACCATTTTTTCATGGCTAGAGCCTTGACATCCCCAGCCGGCCCCTGATAGCCGCGAGCCATCGCGAAATAAGTATCCAATGAAGAAATTCCCAAATCCCGGTACCGCTGGGGAACAGCATTTAACAAAACCGCAGTATCTAGCATCTGGTCGTAAAAAGAAAAATCATTGGAAGGGATGCCGTCAATGCCTGCCTCCATTTGTTTCTGCCAGTGCGTCCTGCGAAGGCGGCTTCCCGTCTCCAACAACGCCTCCGGTGCCATTTTCCCCCGGAAATACTGTTCCACGGCAACTTTGAGTTCCCGTGACGAGCCTATTCTGGGATATCCTGCAACTGATATTTTCATGGTATTTTTCAATCTGTAATGAAATGCAGGTTTCTTATAGCAAATAGCGTTATTATTCGATAATACAATTATTCTATGGCATAATATAACAAAAAGCTATAACAAATTACTGCTTGCCAGGTTCATTGACAAGAAACCGGAAGAAGGTTAGGATACGGCTTTCAACCTCTCTTCAAATAATGAATATCAAATCCGCCCTTTTGACGCTCGCCGCAACCCTTGCTCTCTCCTCCTGCAATACGATCAGTGGAATAGGAAAAGACGTGGAAGCCATGGGAAGCAAGATTGACAGCGCCTCCCAGGCCACCAGCAAGTCCATGCAATAAGGCCCGGGAAGTGCCGGACGCTGCTTCGAATCCTCTTTTAATGGAAAAGAGGCAGTACTTTACTTCCTGCCATTCTGCCCTGAATGGCAGCCATCTCCATGGGGTTCCCAACGAATTGGCATGGTCCGGCTCCATCCTGCATGGAACACGCCAAACCTTTGCGGCCATCCGGAAATCAGGGCATGCGGGCGGCAGCACATTTTTTACCGGAAAGCCGCTTCATCCGCCCGGATGAAGCGGCTTTCGTCCAAGGTCTCCACATAACCTTTTTACATGGCCCGGCTAGTGGAACGGGCGGCGGAATTAATGTCGCTGCCGACCGCTTCCACATCCTTGCCCACCCCGCCTATCGTATTGCAGGAAACGCACCCCAGAAGGGTGGCGATACTCAGAATAATCAATTTGCTTTTCATCGTTTTATTGGAAGAGTTCCGAGTAATCAGACTCTATTTCTCCGCCCCCCGTTCAAAGAACCGGCAATCATGCCACAAAGCCCCCTGTCATTCTCCGTTCTTGCCATGCGTTCCCAAAACACTTAAAAAACATGCGCCAAAGGAAAAAATGCCGGGCGGACATTCCGCCCCATTACCCGGAACCATTACTATTTACTACCAAGATGATTAAAGTAGCCATTGTAGGATACGGCAACATCGGGAAATACGCTGTGGACGCCTTGCGCGCCGCTCCCGATATGGAACTGGCAGGTATCGTGCGCCGCCCCGGCAGCGAAGCTGTACACGGCATCAAGACCGTAAGCGACGTGGAGGAACTGGGTCATGTGGACGCGGCCCTGCTCTGCACCCCCACCCGCAGCGTGGAAGAAACGGCCCTGCCTCTGCTCGCCCGCGGCGTCAACACAGTAGACAGTTTTGATATTCACGGGGACATCGTGGCCCTGCGCCGTTCCCTGGGAGCCCAGGCAATCAAGCATGACGCCGTCTCCATCATTTCCGCCGGCTGGGACCCCGGAACGGACTCCGTCATCCGTACCCTGATGCTGGCTATGGCTCCCAAAGGCATCACGTACACCAACTTCGGCCCCGGCATGAGCATGGGCCACAGCGTCGTGGCGCGTTCCAAGGAAGGAGTGGCGGACGCTCTCTCCCTCACCATCCCCACGGGTTCCGGCGTACACCGCCGCATGGTTTATGTGGTGCTGAAAGAAGGCGCCAAATTCTCCGACGTGGAATTCGCCATTAAATCAGATTCCTACTTCAGCCATGACGACACCCGCGTGCTGCAGGTGCCCGACATCGACGTGCTGAAAGACATGGGCCACGGTGTGCTGATGGAACGCAAGGGCGTTTCCGGCTCCACGCAGAACCAGATGTTCACGTTTGAAATGCGCATCAACAATCCGGCCCTGACCGCCCAGGTCATGGTGGCTTCCGCCCGCGCCAGCATGAAACTGGCTGCAGGCTGCTATACGCTGCCGGAAATTGCCCCGATGGATTTTCTGCCGGGCGACCGCGAAGAATTGATTGCCCAGCTGGTCTAATCCGGAGCATTCCGGACACACGGTGCCCGGGGCGCTCCTGTCGCCCCTGTTCCGCAGGCCTTCCTTTATCCTCCGGTCCTCAACCGGAGGATTTTTATTGCTCCACAACGACCAGCCTGCCATTGACGACCTTCACCCGGGCCGGAGTACGGGTCCGTTCCGTCCAGTCCCACGCTCGGGCCATGTCCGCCCAAAAGGCGGCGTGGGGAGAATCCTTTTCCTCTGACAAACGCGCCGGAGTGGGCACGAAGGGATAAATCTGCACGGGAACGTTTTTTTGCCCATGAACCAGAGCCTGTTCCACCATGGTATAAATCTCCTCAATTCCGGAATCGGTCATCGCCAGGCAGCCGATGGAAACATCCCGGCCATGCACCATGATGAAGCTTCCCGTCCGGTTCAGGGAGCGGTCATAGGCATTCGGATACCCGATGTTGAAAGACAGATGGTAATTGCTCCGGGGATTGAGCCCGGACGGTTCCACTTCATAAAAACCTTCCGGCGTTTGCCTGTCCCCCTCCTTCTCCTTGGGACCCAGTTTTCCGGACCATGCGGCAATCGGATAGCGCTTGGCAAGCATGTAGCATTCCGCCTTGTCCGGTTTCACCCACAGTTCCAGGACGGAGTCTTCCTTTACGGCCCGTAAAAACACAGGACTTCCCACCCTGGCGCCGCACGGCTCCAGAAAGGAATTCAGCACGGGCGTTACCCGTTTCCGCGCGATATCCGCACGGTTGGAGGATTTTTCTGCACATGCCATATTGAAAGCCGCTACGGCGGAAACCAGCAGAACCAGCCCCAGCAAGGACAGGACTACATTCTTCTTCATAAATCATCTATAATGGCGGTTTTTGTTTTGACAAGCAGAAAACCAGCCGGTTCTCTCCGAAGAAGGAAAAGGAAAAAACGGCGGAAAAAGAAGACGGAAAGAAAAGCGGTTCCTGAGAAAGGCGCCCTTCGCGAAGCTGTCCCCGGATAGAATCCATGTCTGTGCTGGAAATGCAGGCTCCGGAGAAGTATCATCGGCCCTCAGAACATCAGCGGAAGACCGACCTATAAACGCCATGGAAATAAACAACCTTCTTCCCATCACTACACGGAAGGAATTAAGAATATGGCTGGAAAACAACCACCTCACTTCCTCCTGCTGCTGGGTTCTCACAACGAGAAAACCTTCCCCACATGCCCTCCTTTACCTGGATGCCGTGGAGGAAGCCCTGTGCTTCGGATAGATTGACAGCACCCGCAAAAAGACGGCCTCCGGTTTCCTGGCCCAGCGTCTCACTCCCCGATCCAGAAAAAGTAAATGGTCCGAACTGAACAAGGAACGCGTCCGCCGCCTGGCCAGGCTGGGACTAATGACGCCCCACGGCGAAAAATGTCTGCCGGAAATGAATCCGGAAACGTTCCGTATTGACTCGTATATTTTACAGCTCCTTCAACAGGATCCGCTTATTTACGCCAATTTCCTGGCGTTTCCCCGGCTATACCGCCATGTGCGCCTGGATACCATTCAAATTAAAAAAAACCAGCCGGAACTGTTCTGCAAGCGCCTGGAAAAATTTCTGAAGAATACCCGTGAAAACAGGATGTACGGAGAATGGCACGACGGAGGACGGCTGCTGGAAAAGTAGACGCCAGGATCCCGCCATTTCCCTGCCGGACGAGCTCTGACGTTACCAAGCCGTTCCGGAATAAATCCGGAACGGCTCTGGAGGGTCAGGAGGAAGGCCTTTCGGGGGTGGGCCCCCCTCCTTGTGTTTTCTCTTGTTAGAAGTCGTAGCGGTAGCCGATGCTTCCGTTCAGCGCGCTGGACCCGTCACGGATGTCCGCGTTCCCGTTCACGTAGATGGTTCCCTTCGTTCCTACAGGCACGCTCAGTCCGGCTCCCAGCTGCAGCGCCGTCGTTCCCACTTTCGCTCCCCTCACGCTTTGCGCAAAGCCTGGGTTGCCCAGCAGAGAGACGTTCGTTTCCCCTCTCCGGTCTCCCAGGTCCTGCGCCGCGTTGACCCGGATTTCCGCCAGCGCTTCTCGTCCGAAGATGTTGCTGCCCACCAGACCCATCCACCGGCCGCCCAACGCCAGCGTCCCCGTCGTCCAGTCCTGCCTGCCGACGTTCAGGCCCGCGTTGCCCGCACCCGTTTCCTCATAGCCGTCCATCCGCGTCGTCACCACCGAGGCGTTGAACAGCGGCTGCAGCACGCTGCTGCGGTTTTCGTTGAGGTAGATGTCGTAGGTGAGTTCATACATCGCTCCAAAGCCCCACCCGCTGGTGCTTCCCTGCGTCCCGTAGCTTCCTTCCCCGTAGTTGACCGTACGGTTGAGTTTCGCGTCGTTCCACCCTCCCGTCAGGATGAGCGTGTGCGCCCAGCGCCTGTCCTGGTAGCGGCCGAAGAGGCTGGCGTAGTAGCTGTCCAGGTGCCCGTCGGCGCTGTCCGCCGCGCTGGCCGTCAGGTCGCCGTAGTTGGCCGTGAAGGCCGCTCCCATCGTGAAGTGGTCGCTGAGGTCCACGTCCATGCCCACGGTGCCCCCCCAGGTGGTGAGCTGGTAGCCGCTTTCATCCCCCCTGGTGTCCAGCTTGGCGTAAGAACCCGTGCCTTCCATCCACATGTGGAAGCAGGGGAGGTCTTCGTTGACGTAGGCGGGGTTGACGCCCATGAGGGTAGTGCGGTTCCTGATCCAGCCCATCTGGTCGCGCAGGGCGTCCCTCTGTGCCGTTCCCAGCGCGTTGACCGTGCTGCCTGCCGCGGCTGCCATGGAACGTGCCGCCCGGGAGGTGTTGCCGGACTGGATGTCGTTTCTGACGGCTTCCCTCAGGTCACCGAGCTGCGTGCCTTTCGGCGCGTTGCCGCGGTTGTTCCAGAGCAGGTTGGCCCCCGCTTCCGAGTTGGCCGTGTTGGCCGCGTCCATAAAGGCGTTCTCCGTCTTGACCATGCCCGTCACCACAATCTTGCCGCCTTCCGTCCGGATGCCGAATTCCTGGTAGTAGAAGTCAAAGTAGCCGGAGGCGTCCACCGTGGCTCCGTTGGCCGAAACCGTTCCGGCTCCCGTCGCGTCCACCAGCGTGAAGTTGAGGTTGGCCGTCGGGTCCGCCGGGTCGTCGTAGTCCCCCAGGCTTCCCAGGGAAACGGTGGTTCCGTCCAGATTGACGTCTCCTGCCTGCACGGTGATGACCGGGCTGGAGAAGAGGTCGTCACGGTTGGTGTTGATGACCAGGTCCAGATGGGAGTTTTGCAGGTTGAGTCCGTTGGCGACGGTGAGCGTCGTGTTGACCGCTCCGGTTCCTTCCCCTACCGGGCTCAGGCGCACATGGGCGCCGCTTCCCGCCGTGAGGCTCTTATAGGTAACGGAGCCGTTGCCGCCTTCCGCACCCGTCAGTTCCAGCGTTCCCTTCGTGACGCTGAGGGCCTGCCCGATCGCGCCGTTCCCCTTCAGAACCTGCGTGCCGGTGCCGTTCATGGTGATGCTGCCTTCTCCGCTGAGAGAGCCTTCATACAGGGCATTCCCGGCAGTGGTGATTTCCAGGGCGGAGCCGTTGTTCAGCGCGCCGCTTCCCGTCAGGCCGGAAATGCTGTTGGCCGCGTTGCCGAGCTCCAGCATTCCGTTGCCGTCCAGGTCCACCTGCACGCCGTCAAGCTTGGAGGTGCCGTTGAGCGCCAGGGAGGCGTTGTCCGCCACCTGGAGCACGCCGGCTCCGGAAACGGTGCTGTTGGAAAGTTCGGAACCGGCTCCCGTGAGCGAGAGGGTACCGTTTTTCCCGATGGAGAGGTTGCCGCCGTTGCCTTCATCCGTCAGCGTTCCCGCTTCCGCCTTCCCGGTAATGTCCAGGGAGGAAAGGTCGCCGGAGTTGGAGGAGTTGAGCTTGATGGAGCCGAGGTCCGCCGTGCCGGAGAGGATGAGTTGGCCGTCCTGCATGTCCAGCGTGCCGCTGGTATCCAGGGTTCCGGCAAGCTCCAGGGAGCCGTCTCCCGTCTTGGTGATATTGGCCGTCCCCCCATTGATGGTTCCGGAGTACTTCGTATCGGGACCGGACGTATTCGGATCGGTTCCCAGCAGCTCGTTGTTCAGGATGACGGAAGCCGTCTTGTCGTTCGTGCTGGTGATGTTGATAACGCCGGAAGCCGCACCGGAAAGATTGTTGATCGTCAGGCCGTCAGCCGTATCGTCCACGCCGGGGAGGTTGAGGGCCAGGTTGCCGTCCACGATGACCGCGCGGTACGGGTCCAGCTCGGAATTGTTCGTGACCGTCTTGTCTTCGCTTCCCACGGCGTAAATCTGCGTGGCGTCCCCCGTGATGCCGATGGAGCCTCCGTTGATGCCCGTCACCGTAAAGCCCAGGGATTCCAGCAGCGGGTTGAAGATGGCCGTACCGTAGCCCAGCGCTCCGTTGGTCAGGTTGAGCCACGCCGTGCGGTCCCCCGCGCCCCAGCCCTGCATGGCGTTAATCACGTCAGCGGAGAGGGTAAGGGTGAGCGTTTCAATTTCCAATTGCGTTCCGGCCGCGTCAAACTGAATCATGGAAGTGCTTCCGGCCAGGTCCTGCGTCTTGGAGACGTTCCCCGTGCCCACCACCAGGCTGGCGCTGTCCAGATTGGCGGCGCCGTTGATGCCGCTGATGACCGTTCCGGCGTCCGTCATGTTGACGGTCTTGAGCGCGGAACCGGAAAGGCCGCCCAGGGAAATGGCGCTGACGCCGGAGGCCGCATTGACGGAGACGTTCTTGACGCCCTTGTAATTCTGGCCGCCCGTCACGTTGCCTCCGGTGATGTTGAGCCCGGCTTTATAGCCATCGGCGGTGTCCTGGAAGGAAAGCGTTCCGGAAGCAAGCGTCACGGTACCCGTGTAACCCGCACTGGCGGCCCCTATGCTCAGAGTGCCCGTACCGGTTTTCAGAAGGTTGCCTGAACCGGTGAAGGCGCCGTTGAGGGTGATGTCCCCCCCCGTGGTATCCACCGTGGCGGTCTTGCCGGAAGCGGCGTTGAGGGCGACTCCGACAGAAGTTGTCCAGGCAGCGGAGGAGTTGAGCGTGCCTTCTCCCAGCGTGAGGGTTCCGGACGTGCCGGTGATATCGCCGCCCATCGTGAGCGTACCGCCGCCGCTGAGGGTGATGCCGGAGTCGGAGCCATCCAGGAAGGAGGCGGCCGCCAGCACGGCAGTGCCGCCGTTGATGTTGAGATTGCCTGCCAGGGCTCCCTGCCCGTTGGCGCCGCCCAAATTGACGCCGGTGGTGGAGGTGAGCGTGACGCCCGTCCCCACGTTGACCGCGGAAGCCTGCGTGTTGCTGCCCATCGTGCCGCCGCCTATTTGCAGCGTGGCGATATCAAGGTCTTTCTTCAAGTCCAGCGTCACGCCGTACGTGACGTCAATGAGATCGGCATTCAGCGTGCCGTTCATCGTGATGGTACGGTTGGCCGTAGCCGCTCCGTAGCCGGAAAGAACGATGCTGCCTCCGGCATTGCTGAGCGTGCCGTTAAGCGCGTCATTGCCGTTGGCCGCCTTGACGAGCAGGGAGCCTCCGTCCGTCTTGGCCAGGGTGCCGCTGATGTTCTTGAGCACGCCGGAAAGGGCGATTTCATTGCCGCCGGAGAGCTTGAGGGTGGAGCCGCTGGCCACCGTCACGGTTCCGGAGAGGACCTTGGTATTGGCGATGTTCCCCAGCGCCACGGCTCCATTCCCGGAGATGTTCCAGTTGAGGGACAGGAAGCTGTCCTGCCCGGCCGTATTCACCGTCAGTGTGGTGCCGGCTCCGGAGGCGGCCAGCTTGACCGCGTCCCCGGCGTTCTTCTGCACCATGGTCTGCGTCAGCGTCACGTTCCCGGAGGCCTGCAGGATGCCGCCGCCGAAGATGATGGAACCCGTTCCCAGCGCTCCGTCTCCGTTGATGTCCACAATGCCCCCTTCCAGGGACGTAGAACCACCGTAGGTGTTCGTATTGCGGATTTGCAGGGTGCCGTCCCCCCTCTTGGTCAGGATGGTCGTGGCGCCCGTGATGTGCCCGTCTCCCTGGAAGGTGTAGGTGTTGTCCGCGCCGCTGTTGCTGACGACGATGGAGGAGGGAGCCACGTCTCCCGTGATCGTCACGGTTTTGTTGGCTGCCGTGTTGTCAAAGAGCAGGGGCTGGCCGTCCGTGGTCGCCGGCGCGGAGCCGCTTCCGCCGTAGGTCCAGTTGCTCACGTCGCCCGCGCTCCATGTTCCGGCGTCCGCCGTTCCGTTCCAGGTGAGCATGTTCGCGGAGGATTCGATCTTGAGCTGAAGCGTTTTGCCGTCCGCGGAAAGTCCCAGCGTGTAGGTCAGTTCCGGATGGGCGTCATTGATGAGGTCCCCGATGTTGAAGGAGCCGAGCGTGAGCGTTCCGCTTCCCACCGTCAGCAGGGAATAGTCTCCCGAGTCGGTGAGCGTGTCGTAGTTGTTGAGGGTGACGTTGTGCGTTCCGGTGAGCGTCAGTCCGCCGGTGAGCGTCACCAGGGCGTTTCCTCCCGCCGTCAGTCCTGTCATGTCAAAGGTGAAGGAGGAGCCCGCGGCCATGGCCATGTCTCCGGTGACGTTCAGGCGCGAGTAGCTGACCAGCGTCAGGCTGCCGATGGAGCCGCCGTTGCTGGTGATGGCGCCCGTGGAGAGCGCATCCGCCGTGCCGGCTTTCACGTTGACCGCGTTATTCACCGCATAATTGCCGATGTCCAGCGTCGCTCCGGAGGAGATGGAGACCGTGCTGGTCCCGAACGCCGTAGCGCTTCCCGCCGCCAACGTTCCGGCTTCCGCATTGGTCGTGCCGGCATAGGTATTGGCGCCGCTGAGCGTCACCTTGCCCGGACCCTTCTGGGTGATGGAACCCGTTCCGCCGATGACGTTGGCCACCGTCTGGTCCGCATCCACCGCATAGGTCAGGAAAGCGTCTCCATTGCCGCCGAGCGTCACCGCTCCGGAACCCAGGGAGCCGGCTCCCGTCAGCAGGATGGTCCCTTCCTTGATCAGGGTCTGGTTGGTATAATCGCTGGCCTTGGTCAGTTGAAGCACGCCGTTCCCCTGCTTTACGAGGTTGGCGCCGTTGCCTTCCTTGGCTACGATTACATCCAGCTTCAAATCTGCCGTATTAGTATCGTCCAGCGCAAAATTCCCGCGCGCTATGTCAAAGATGGCCGTGCCGCCGCGGAGGGTCAGGGCATTCGCCTGACCGGTGGAGGGGGCTCCCTCCGCCACGGAGAAGACGCTCATTCCGGTAGCGGACTGCTGCGTCACAATGGTATTGGTGCCGCTGAACAAGTCGAAGCCGTTTAATCCCCCGCCGGGCATGTTCAGAATGACCCGGCTGTTGTTGAACACCATTCTGGTATTGGCCATGGTCGTATTGCCGCCGCCGACATTCCAGGTGCCGCTATTCAGGGTCAACGTGCCGAAATTCCCATTGTTGTTGTAACCGAACGGATCGCCCGCGGTAGTGTTCAGCGTGCCGCCGTTCACTATCAAATCGCCGTAAAGGATGGATTGCTGTCCGTCTCCATTCTTGCCGAGGTTCAGGACCGCGCCCTCGCCCACCGTGGTCAGCGCGGTTTTCGTCTGGGCGGTGGAAACCGTCAGGGCCGTTCCGGCGCCCGACACTTCCAGATTGATGCCGGAGCCGGTCAGCAGTTTGCCGAGCGTATTGGCCCCTCCGGAGGCAAAGGCGATCGTGCCTCCGTTGATCGTCGGCATCGTGGCTCCCAGAATATCCGCAATTCCGCCCGTTACGCCGATTTCCAGCCGTCCCGTCCTGTCCACGGTCACCGTTCCGGTCCCCAGGGCCATGTTCGCCTTCACGGCAACGGTTCCTTCCTTGATGTTGACCGCGCCGGAGTAATCATTGTTGGAGCTGTTGAAGGTCACCTTTCCTTCACCCAGTTTGGTCATGGTTCCGTTCCCGGCAAGCTTGCCTCCGTTGTTGGTCAGCTCCAGGTCCTGCCCTATCCCGTTGTTGAAATAAATGGCCTTGGCATTCACGTCCCCCGTCAGGGACGCCACTCCCGTGTGCGTTCCGTCAAACAGATAGGTCGTCGTGTTGTCCACGGCGCCGATCGGATTGCCGTCCCAGACCACCACGCCGTCCGCCATGCTGACGGAAACGGTCACCGTCTTGTCACCGGTATTCACGTTGAAGGTTCCCTGGTACAGGCTGGCCAGCGTACCGGTCAGGGTCATCGTCCCCGCATCTGCGAAGTTGCCTGCCGTCAGGTTGTCCCAGGAAACCAGCGTATAAGTCCCCGCGGTGATATTCCCGTTAATGTCCAGGCTGACGCCTGCATCCGCGCCCAGCGCCAGGTTGCTCACCGTCAGCGTCGCTCCGTCCGAGCTCAGGGCGCTTCCGTCAACCGCCAGTGAAGCGGCGTTCAGCGTTCCGGTCACGTTCTGCTTCCGCAGCGCCGTCACCTTGGCGGTGGAGGCGTTCAATGTTCCGGCCAGAGCCGTATCCGCATTCAGGTAAAGATTGTTCCCTGAAAGGTTCAGTGTTCCGGTAAAATCGCCAACATCGCCGCCCAGCGTCAGGGAGCCCGCGCTGTTGCGGGTAGTGACGGCCAGCGTTCCCGCACCGCCCAGTCCGCCGAGCATCTGCAGGCTGTCTCCTCCGGCGAGGGTCGCCGTTCCGCTGCCGGACGTTTCCACGGACACCTTGCCGTTAAGCGTCGCGGTTCCTGTGATTCCGGTAAAGACGTTCAGGACGGTCGCGGCGTTCGTCCCTTTCAGCGTGACATCCCCGTCCAGGGACACTCCCCCCGCCGCGGCTGCGGCATTCAAGCCGTTGAACGTCACCGTGACATTTTTTTCACTGCCGCCCAGCGTGACGCTGCCCTGCCCCCACGGGGTCAGCACCTGTCCGGCAGCGACGGAGGCTGTGCCGACATTATAAGTCAGGCTGATGTTACTACCGGTTCCGGCTATTTCCGTATCGCCGTCATAGGAATTCTTCACCCATCCCGTTTTAAAATTCCAGCCGTTGCCCCCAACATCGGAAATGATTTTCAGGCCGCCCGTTCCCGTGATGGCGGAGGTCAGCGTGGCATTATTTCCATTGCTGGAGCCGTCAATGACGGCGTAGCCGCCTTCTCCGGCGTCCAGCCGGATTTGCATGTCGATGAGACGGTTACCGTTCCCGTTCAGCAGGCGCAGCTTGGAACCGTTCCCCATCGTCAATATGCCCGTGCCGGTGATGTTGGTGGCCCAGCCGGTCTGCATCACCGCGTTTTTTCCCAGGGTGATGTTCAGGTCGGAGCTTAACGTCCCCTCTGCCGCAACAGCGAGAGTGCCTGATTCCACCACCAGCGTCCCTCCCGCCGATGCGTTGAACGCGTCCCTGCTCAGGGACAGCGTGCCGTCACCCGTCTTGACGACCGTCCCGGAAATGCCTCCTCCCAGCGTGGCGTTACCCGCTCCGATCACCAGCGAGCCGGCTCCGCTGTTAATCAGCTTGCCTCCGTAGGCGCCCGCCGCCAGATTCAGGCTGCCTTCTCCCGTGCGGGTGATGGTTCCCATCCAGCCGGCCAGGGATGCCCATGTGACGGCATTCCCGTTCGTATCCACCAGAACAGCGTTGGAAGCCAACGCGCCTGTCTGAATTTGTCCGGAAATGTCCGCCGTTATCCCAGCGCCGTATTTCAGAGAGCCTCCATTAAAGATGATGCTGCCGGCACCCAGCGCGGCGTCATGCCGCATTTCCACCGTGCCGCCGCCCAGCAGGACTTCTCCGGAAAAACCGGCGTTGTCCGTGGCGATGGACAAGGTTCCGCTGCCGGTCTTCTGCAGCTTGGAGCTTCCCACCAGGGAACCGGACCCCGTCCACGTATAACCGGTTGCGTCAGCATTGACGACGATCAGGCCCGGATTCACCTGCCCGGCGATGTTCACGGTCTGCGGCGCATTGCCTGCTACGTCACCGAAGATGACTCCGTTGCCGTTGGCAAAAGGCAATCCCGCATTCCAGGGGGAATCCCCCGTTCCTCCCACCGTCCACGTATTGTCTCCGCCGCCCGTCCAGGTCAGGGACGTGACCTGCGCCACGACGAATTTCAGGGTATTGTCCGTCGTGCTCCAGTTGCCGATGTATTCGGTCCCCAGCAGAATGGTATTGGCCAGATCCCCGGTGATGCCGCCCGTGGCATTAATCAGATTGTACGTGCCCGCGCTCCAGCTCACGCTGTCGCTGTTCTCCAGCAGCAGGCTGCCGTTCACCGTCAGGGCGCCGTTCAGGGCCAGCAGGGGATTGCCGTTCACCGTCATGTGAGTGGCGTCAATCCGCACGGCCGCTCCCAGGTTCAGGTTGCCGGTCATCGTATTCTGCCCCCCAAGGGACAGGACGCCGGCGGTCATGGACAGGCCGGCATTGCTGTCCACGGCGGAGACGTCCAGGCCCGCTCCCGCGGACAGGGAAAGGCCGCCGTACCCCGCGGAAATGCCGCCGATGGCCGCATTCCCCGTTACGGAAAGGTTCTTGTTCGTTCCCATTCCGGAGGCATGGCTGACAATGAGGGTGCCCCCTTTCAGTTCCACGCCGCCCGTGAAGGAAGAGGAATTGGCCAGGGTCAGCGTTCCGGAGCCGTCCTTGATCAAACGCCCGGTTCCACGGAATGCATTGTCACTGCCCGTGATCATGTTCCCTGCCCCGGTAATGGTCAGGGCGCCGTTCAGCTGGATATTATGAGTGTCGTCAGCAGTGATGGACATGGTGCTGCCGGCATTCACCACCTCCACGGCGCCGCCGCCCGCGGCGACTGTCAGGCCGTTCCCGAAGGTTCCGTCGCTTTCCTTGGTAATCTCCAAGCGCCCGTTGTTCAAGGTCCAGTACCCCGTATTGACGGCCATGGAACCCAGCCCCGCGCCGTCATAGGTATATTCTCCCACGCGCAGCACGCCGCCGTTGGTGACGGTTACCTTGTAGCGCGTATAATTACCCCCCGTCATGCTGAGGCTGGCTCCCGGAGAGCTCAAATCCAGCGTGGCGTTATTAATAGTCAGTGTTTTGGAGATTGGATCACTCCCGATTTTCTGCGTAGCCGCCGTTTTAATCCTGAAAACGCCGCCGCCGGTGATGGTGAGGCTGTTATTGCCAATATTGAACGCACCCTCCGCCTGGGTAAGCGTCTTTCCGGCCTCAATGGTCAGCGTCAGGTCGTTGGCGCCGATGGTCGTAGCCTCATTCCAGGTAACGTCCGTATCAAACGTCTGGTTGGTCGTAATGGTGAGGGGATCAGCCTGAACAGAGGCGGACAACGCAGCGCAGCAGGCAAGAAGAGCGGACAACAAGTTGACAGGCAGATGAAGCTTCATAAAAAATAACTAATAGTCAATATGCTCAACACGACGTAATTTTTCAACAGAGATAAAATACGCTATTAACCGGATGCAATATCGTATTTGAAATCCGTTGTCAATGACCATTTTTGAGGCCAAGCCCTTTAGGAAGCATGGAACAGCCTGAAAGGGGAAAGAGAAAAAACGGGGGTACCAGTTTCAAGAATCGGCATTATTAATATTTTATTCATTATCTGGGTTAATTCATATCATTTACGGATTTCAAATCCGTCCGGTTATTTAACCTGTTTCTCCCAGCAAGAAAACCCCGCATGCAGGAAAAAATGATTTCTTGTCTTGCATTTCTGCGGGAGCGCCTGTATAAGCCTCCACGTCCCCGCCGCAAGGCAGGGACGGCATCCAAGGTCATGGAGCGGTAGCTCAGTTCGGTTAGAGCGCCAGCCTGTCACGCTGGAGGTCGCGGGTTCGAGCCCCGTCCGCTTCGCCACCTTGTTCAGAAGAAACAGCCGCCTCCGGGCGGCTTTTTTCGTCCAGAAAACCTGAATTCCGGAAAACAGGCCGCCCCCCCGGGAACGTTTTACTGGAAAAAGGGGTTGGACTTCAGTAGAATGGGAGCCAGCATTACAATCATGAGCATACTTTCGGACCGTCTTTCCGCGGAAATACTGCAGGCCCGCCAGCGCGTCTACACCGTTGGCGAGCCGACTCCTCTCCAGCGATTGAATCTGCCGGGCATCCAGGCCCCGGTATACGCCAAGAGAGAGGATCTGGGGCCCATCCGGGCCTATAAGTGGCGCGGCGCGTTCAACTGCATGGCCGCATTGAGCCAGGAAGCCCGTGACAAGGGCATTGTGGCGGCTTCCGCCGGCAATCACGCCCAGGGCGTGGCGCTGGCAGCCAGAGTGCTGAACTGCCATGCCACCATTTTCATGCCGCGCTCCACGCCGGAAGTGAAGCAGACGGAAGTGCGCCGCCACGGCGGTAGGCATGTGAAGATCATGCTCCATGGGGACTGCTATGACGAGACGGCCGCCGCCGCCCATGAATACACGGAAACTCACGGCTGCACTTTTGTCCATCCTTATGACGACCTGGTGACCATGGCCGGACAGGGAACGCTGGCGGACGAAGTGGTGATGAGCGGAGAAGGCCCTTTTGACCGCGCGTACGTCGCCATCGGCGGCGGCGGACTGGCCGCCTCCGTGGCGTGCTGGCTGAAAAAATTCTGGCCCCGCATCAAGGTCATCGGCGTGGAAGGCATCGACCAGGCGTCCATGAAAACTTCCATTGAGCAGGGACGCCGGGTGAATCTGGATTACGTGGATGTCTTCTGCGACGGCACAGCCGTCCACATCCCCGGAGAATTAACCTATCCCCTTTGCCGGGAACTGGTTGACGAGTTCGTGACCGTGACCAATAATGAGGTCTGCCAGGCCATCCGGGCCATGTGGGAATCCTCCCGCGTCGTGCCGGAACCATCCGGAGCCATGAGCCTGGCAGGATTCCTGAAACAATGGAACCGGGGCGAAGTAAAGCCGGAGGAAAAGAGCTTCGTGGTCATTTCCGGAGCCAATATGGATTTCACCCACCTTACCCAGATTGCCCGGCAGGCGGGCATCGGCAACCATGAAACGCGCTATCTGCGCATTTCCATGGATTCCAAGCGCGGACAGGTGCTTAAATACCTGCGCCACATTCCGCAGGATACGACGCTGGTGGATGTGCAATACGGCAAAACGGAGGGAAACACCCAGCACCCCGTGTTCGGCATTGCCGCTTCCGATGAAGACCTGGATACCATCCGCACGACACTGAAAAAGAAAGGAATAGAATTCGAAGACATCAGTGAGGACGACGACGTGCGCTTCCGCATGATTCACTACCAGCCGGAACTGTGTCAACACCCCCTGTTCGTCCACATTGAATTTCCGGAACGAGCCGGCGCCTTCCTTGACTTCATGGAACGCATCGCGGATCTGGCTTCCCTCTGTTATTTCAACTATACCTACACTGGGGAACGCGTAGGCCGCGCCCTGGTGGGCATGGAATTTGATACAGCGGAAGACCGGGAAACCATCCGGAAACGCATGAGCGCCTTTTCCAAAAACATTATCAGGTCCATTCGGGAAATTTCCCCCGAGGCTTTCCAGAGGATCATGGGAAGCAGACAGTTGACAGGCAATCATTGACAGCCCATCATCCAGGGAGCTTGAGAAAAATCGGCTCCCTGTTTTTCATGACCGCTTTTTTCTCCCATGATTCCGCCCGTCATCCTGGCCTCCCAATCGCCCCGGCGGCGTGAATTGCTGGAGAAAACCGGCATTCCTTTTTCCATTATTGTCCGGGGCACGGAAGAACTGAAAGAGGCTTCCATGCCCCCGCAGGAACTCTGCCTGCACAATGCCGCCGCCAAGGCGGAAACCGTGTTCCAGGAACATCCGGATTCCACCGTCATCGGCGCGGATACGCTCGTTTTTCTGGAAGGCTTTCCTCTTGGCAAGCCGGAAGATGAAGAAGAAGCCCGGTCCATGCTCCGGAAGCTCTCCGGACGCACGCACCATGTCTGCACGGCGGTTGCCATCCGTTCCCCGCTGGGCATGAAAAACCTGGCCGTGCTGACGGAAGTAACGTTCCGGAAGCTGACGGAAAAAGACATCCTCCATTACATGGAACTGGTGGACGTGATGGACAAGGCCGGCTCTTACGCCTTTCAGGAACACGGGGAGATGATTATTTCCTCCGTGCGCGGGGATACGGACAACGTCATCGGACTGCCTGTCAGGGATGTGATGAAATGCCTGAACGGCCTGGGATACCGGGTTTGACCCGTCCAGGAATCCGGACATTGTCTCCGGAAGAAAAGGCGTTTCCCGCCCCGAAACGGCCTTCGGAGCGCAAGGCAAAGCCCCAGGCTTCAGGAACAGGGGATTACCTGTCTGCCAGGAACGATTCCAGTTTATTGTAAAAGGCCACAGGAAGCACAGCTTCCAGCAAGGTCCCTTCCTCTACATATTCCGTAGAGAAAACCTTGCCTTCACTATGCATGGCGGCCACCAGGTCGCTGCGGGTATAGGGAATCAGGAACCGGGCGCGCCGGACACGGCTTTCCAGCATTTCCACGCAGGCATTCAGCAGGTCTCCCTCACCATTCCCTTCTTTCACGGACATGGGAACCACCCTGCCGCTGAAATGAGGCGCCAGCAGCGTTTCCAGGGCCCCGCGCCGTTCTTCCGGCACCAAGTCCACCTTGTTTAGAACCACGATCATGGGCTTGTCACCCGCACCCAGTTCGTTGAGAACCTCCAGAGTCGTTTCATAATGGCGCACGGCTTCCGGATCGGAAGCGTCCACCACCTGAATCAGGAAATCCGCCAGAACGGCTTCCTCCAGCGTGGACTTGAACGCTTCCACCAGACGGTGCGGAAGGTTGCGGATGAAGCCCACGGTATCCGTCAGCAGCAGCGGCTGCCCATGGGGAAGCTCTATCTTCCGCGTTGTGGTGTCCAGCGTGGCAAAAAGCATATCCCTGGCCATGACTTCAGACCCGGACACCAGGGACAGGAGGGAGGATTTTCCGGCATTGGTATAACCTACAATGGCGGCCGTGGCGACGGCCTGGCGCTCCCGTTCCTTGCGCTGCGTGGTGCGCTGACGGGTCACCAGGACCAGTTCCCTTTGAATAGCCTCAATTCTGGCGCGCGCCAGGCGACGGTCCACTTCAATCTGCTTTTCACCTTCCCCCCTGGCGGCTCCGCCGCCTCCCTTGCCGCCGCCGGAGCCCCCGCCCTGGCGGTCCAGGTGGTTCCACATGCGGGCCATGCGCGGCAGGGAATACTGCATGCGGGCCAGTTCCACCTGCAGGGTAGCTTCCCGTGTCCGGGCGCGCCTGGCAAAGATGTCCAGAATGACCTCTTCACGGTCAATGACGCATTCGTCAACAAGCCGTTCCCATTCCCTCTGCTGGGAAGGGGAGAGCATATTGTCAAAAACAACGCAATCCGCCCGGCAATCCAGCGCCAGCTGCTTCACTTCCTGCGCCTTTCCGGTGCCGCACAGGAATTTGGCGTGCATGTCCCTGGACTTGACGAGGTGCTTCCCTACGATGCCGATGCCGAGATTGGAGACAAGGTCTTCCAGCTCATCCAGCATGGCCTGTTTTTCCCCGGCCTCGGAGGGATCGAAGTAAATGGAAACGAGCATGGCCCGTTCCACCATTTCCGGTTTTTCGCGGATTTCAAACATACAGGGAAGTTAACGGAATTGCTTGCTGGAGGTAGGCTGGTAATCCTTCAGAGCGAAGTCCGCGGGCTTATGACAATCACAACTGCATGAAGAGAGGAAGCCGGCCACGCATGCCAGCGTCAGAAAGCTGATCAGTCTCATGCGGCTATGAGACCTGTCCGAAGTACCCTAGGCAAGCAAATTTTACTTCATCACCATTACTTTTCTCCAAATCCGGAACAAAGGCATTTGCCCGGACGGTTTTCCTTTTTTCCGGCCCGGGGGCAGCCGGCAAAACACGCGGCGGGGGCAGAAACCTGCCGGCGGCAGCAATCCGCCGCCTTTCAAGGGCCTTTATTCCCTTCCGGAATCAACTTGATTTTCCATCGTCTCCCGGCAGCCCTTCCTCCGCCTCCAGACTGTTCATCCATAAATTCCATTTTTCAATGAAAGAGCGGTCCATCTGAAGCAATGCTTTTTCCTGCTGTGCGGAGGAAATGGTTCCCGTCAGCCTGCCAAAAATAAGCAAAGGCTTGGAATACGTATCCTCCAGGGAAGAAAATTCCGCAGGCTGCTTCTGGCGGCATTCCCGCGCCAGAGCATGCAGGGAGTTGAACGGAAGCTCGTTCCAACTGACCTGGTACGCACCGCTTCCTTCCCGGCTGTCCTGAGGCTCCACGGTCAGCAGATGTCCCTTCATTCCTTTCAGGCGCACCCTGGAGCCATCTCTGAGCACCAGAGTTTTCCCCGGTTTCTTTTCCAACAGTACGGGCAAAAGTTTCTCCATGCGGGAGAACAACGGCAGCATCTGGTCCGTCATTTCCCGGCGCATGGCCAGACGGGCTTTCACCGCAGGAGAGGAAATGACTTTTTCAGCCTCTCCATAAACAGTGGAAACTTTCTCATAATCACCGGTTTCCTTCATGATGCCCTCCGCTTCCCGGCAGACGTCTTCATAACTTCTGGATTGGGCGGCCAGCAGGATTTCCCTCCTCTTTTCCTCCTCCAGTTTTTTTTGCATCTCTTCCGCCTTTTTCCTTTCAGACGCCTTCACGGCTTCCGCAGCCTCCCAGTCCCGCGCAGCCTGGTACTGCATCCTCAAATGATCCAGTATTCCTTCCAGCGCGGCATAAGCCGGAGACATGGAAGGAACTTCCCCAATGACCATCTGTTCCCGCAGGAAGTCCGCCGCGGACCGTTTGGCCTCTACTTCAGCCACCGTTTTTTCCGGCATGTCCTGAAGACGTTTCAAGCGCGCGTACTGGTCCGTATACTTCTCCAGGTTGCTGAGCCACGCGGAAGCCAGCTCACGGACGTTCCTGTCCCGGTCATCCGCCGCATCAGCGGCCACCCGGTCCAGAAAGCCGCCGTATTCCGTCCATCTCCCGGCAAAGTACCAGGATTTCAGCGCCATGCCCACATAATAATGCACGGCCAGGTCAGAATTGGAGCGCAGCCCCGGCATCCGGGAAGACCAGTCTGCGGAGCTCAGGTACATGACCAGGTTGCCAATATCCCTGGAACGTTCCAGTTCCTCAGGGTCCCCGCAGGCTTCCATCTTTCTGCCCAGTTCTTCCAGACGCTCCACCCCTTCCGGGAACTGGCCGCGCACCCACATGCACAGAACCTGGTTCAAACCGGCCCAAAGGGATGTGGACAGGGGGCAGTCCGGCTGAGCCGCCAAATCGCCGAACATGGCGGCGGCTTTCACCAGATCCCCACGGTTCAGGGATTCCTGGGCTTCGTTAAACAGTTTGCCGAAGCGTATGCTGCGCTCCAGCCGCGATTCCGCCGCCTCCCTGTCTTCCAAGGCTGCTTCCGCCGCAGGAGAAATAGGCGAAGGCGGAGTTACGGGAGAAGGAGCTCCATCCTCCCGCCATTCCGCCCATCCCCAAACGCCCAACGCCAGCGCCACTACGGAAACAATGGAGGAGGCAACGATGATGCGGCATTTCCTGCGCCGTGCGTGCCGGGCCTCCACCGCGCGCCGTTCCGCCCAGGTGAGACCGGATTCCTGCATGGCCCGGGCGTATTCCTCCTGCGCCTGTTCCACGGCATCCATCAATTCGGGATAGGAAGAAAACCTGTCTTCTTTATTAAAAGCCATCAGTCTGTCCACAATGAAACAGGTCATTGGAGAAATGTCGTTCACCACCTGCTCCAGAAGAGGGAGATTTTTCTTGTTCTCCAGAAGAATATCGGAAGACTGGGAAGCGTCCACACGGGGAGGCGCACCTGCCAGCAAATGGTACATGGTAGCACCCAAAGCGTACATGTCCGTACGGAAGTCCTCCTCTCCTCGCAGCAGCGTTTCCGGCGCGGCGTAATAAGGAGTAACCCATATTTCCCGCTCCATGTCGGATTCGCTATGAAGCAGGGACAGGCCGAAATCCACGATTTTGACGACTCCGTCGGGGGACAAAAGAACATTGGCGGGCTTGATATCCCTGTGCATAAGGCCCGCATTCCATGCGGCGTCCAGCCCGCGCACGATATCCAGCGTCAGGCGCAGCACCCTGTCTTCCGGCACACGTTCCTCCGCAGCAATCAGGGCATCCAGGCCATTGCCCTCCACCAGCTCCATGGCAATGTAAAAAAGGCCCTGGTCACGCCCAACGGCATAAAGCTGCACCAGATTTTCATGGGAAACCCGCGCCATGATCCGGGCCTCCCGTTCAAAACGTTCGCAGCGCAGGGCATCCCCGGCATAAGTATCATTCAGCACTTTCAGGGCCACTTCCCGCCCCAGAACGGCATCCTCCGCCCGGAACACCACACTCATGCCGCCTTTTCCCAGTTTTCCGGTAATACGATAAGGCCCCATGCGCGTTTTTACACGCGTCAGCGCCTGGCAGCCCGGGCAAATGGCGTTGGCGTACGGAGGCAGCAGGGAAACATCCATGGGCTGTCCGCACGCCGGGCAATTGACGATGTTTTCTTGCTGGGGAACCATGAACGCAGGGCGGCGGAACGGGAATCAGAAAAAAGGAAGGAGGAAAAATGGCGCGGATTGTCCGCCCCCCTCCGAATATGAGCAGGGAGGGACCCCAGCCAGGGCCCCTCCCGCAAATTTGATTAATCCCGTCAGGAGAGAGCCGGAAGGGAAGCGGCGGCTACGGCCTGTCCGTGGCGCTTGGTCTTTTCATCCGGCACGCGGAGCTGGATCTTCAGCTCGGGGAATTCGGTGCGCAGCACTTCTTCCGCCTTGTCAATGATGATCTGGCCGCCGTCTCCGGAAGCCACACGGCCCAGGAAGAGCAGGTTGCGGATATCATAGAACCTGGCGTAATGGGCAATGGCATAGCCGAAGTGCACGCCGATGGTTTCATAAATCTTGCGGGCGCGTTCGTCGCCTTCCGCCATGGCGGCCTGAACCTTTTTAAGCTGTTCCGGGAAGGGCATTCCTTCAAACTGGAAGCCGGCGCGGGGGGCCAGGCGGGCCACAGCCTGCTGAGAGAAATAAAGGGCGCCTACGCCCATATCCTTGGACCATTCGTCCACTCCGCCTTCCTCCGAGTAGTCCACAGGGGCGAAAGCCAGTTCATTCAGCCAGGGCTTGATGTGGCCTTCCGGATCCACGTAGCCGGCGGCCTCGGAGGTGCCCATGGCCACGCCGAGCACGGCGTTATCGTTCATGCCCATGGCCCCTGCGAGGGCGGTGACTTCACCGTCATTCACCACTTCAAAGGGAATGTTGTTCCATTTTTCCTTCTGGAGGGTGCGGAATACCTTGCCGAGAGTCTTTTCAATGTCTTCCTGGCTGACGCCGCGGAACAGGGAGGAGGTGCGTACTTCACTGTTGATGATCACGCCGGCGGAGGATCCGCCGATGGCGTCCACCCGGGGGAGATGAGCGGCGGCGCGTTCCAGAGAATCCTGAATTCCGTCAATGTGATACTGGGGATCCTTCTGGAAGTAAGGGTCCCAGACCACTTCCTCGGAATAAACTACTTCCCCATTCACCACGGCGGCGCATTTGCGGTCGGAACCGCCCAGGTCAAAACCGATGCGGCATCCGTCCAGGTTGCGGCCCAGTGTCATGGAGCCGGAGTATTCCTCGGGAAGTTCTTCCACGGAAACCTTTTTCACTTCAATCGGGGAGCCGTAAATCTTCTTGCCGATGAAATCCCAGTCGAATTCGCGGATACCGCCCTTGCAATAGCGGGAGGCCAGCATGTCCGCAATAGCGTCATCCCCGGCGACGAGGATGATATTGCCGCCCTTCTGCCACAGCAGGAATTTCACAATGCGCTCCACATAGGTTTCATTCAGGGCAATGTTTTCTCCGGTATGGGGAAGAAGCTTGCCGGACCAGCGGAAACAGGTCCCGTCATTGCGGGTCAGAGCGATATCCACTTGATGAGAAGCAGGATCGGCGGCGGCTTTGGCCTCAAAAGCTTGATTCCAAAGAACGGCCGGCACGAAGCCGGGGTCCAGCACAGGCGTGATTTTGGGTTGAATATTCATGGCGATAATCCGTTGGGAACGTAGCATACCCGCTTTTCCTTGAAAAGTATTCATTCCCTTTCCTTATGATTTTTTTTTGCGGAATGAGGGGAGATAGCTCATTTTCTGCTGGAAAATCACCGTGTTTCCACTAAAGAAACAGGAGCTTTTCTTCCGGCACGGCCCCCTGGAAGGGCGGCCCATTCCACACATGCCTATTCCATGAATGAATTAACGGACCAGCTCATTACCCTGTTCTCTTCCATCCTGATTACCGTCATGTTCCTCGCCGTGGCGGTAAACATATTCCGCCGGAATCATGCGCCTGATACCCGGCATCCGCTGAAATGGCGCATTCCCGTAGGCCATCTGGACATGCTGGACATCGCCATGTGCGGCATCATCGTGCTTTACTTCAGCCTGGGGGCCCTGTTGGCGGCAGCCACGCCTCCGGGGGCTTCCGCTCCGCCCAGCACAACCAACATGGAGCTGGACAGCTACAAGGTTTTCAACGGAACCTGCCTGAATCTCATTCTGGCCTTCGTCCTGCTGGTGCGCATGTTCCATACGGGCCGGATGGAGGCACTGGGATTGAAAAAACATTCCCTGAAAGTCCTCCTCTACGCTCCGGCGGCAGGTTATCTGCTTGTGCTGGCCATCCATTTCCTGCTGGACAAGGCGGGCCTGTTCCAGTGGATTAAACACGCCACCAACGCCCCGGCCGAACAATCCATTGTTTCCGTGCTGAGGCATTCCAGCGACATTCCCCTGATCACGGTTATCTGCTTCAGCGCCGCCATCGCCGCCCCTCTGGTGGAGGAACTTATTTTCCGCGGTTATCTGTACCCGATCATGAAAAAATACATGGGCGTCTGGTTTGCCCTGATCACCACCTCCCTCCTCTTCGGCATCATCCACGTCAGCCTGGTTCCGTTCATCCCCCTGGCAATCTTCGGAGCCGTACTGGTGCTGCTGTACGAATACACGGGCAGCATCTGGACGCCCATCATCGCCCATTGCATTTTCAACACCGCCACTCTCATCAACATTCTGTATCCCGGCATCCTTCTTCCGTATGGAACCTGAGCCCAGCATCCGGCAGACGGGAGAGGATGCGCTGGTAGCCCGCCTCCTGCCCCTGATGCCTTCCAATCCGTCCCTGGAAACGGGGCCGGGAGACGACTGCGCCATCATCCGGGGGTCTGGCAACCGCCAGCTGCTCCTGAAAACGGACTGCGTGGTGGAAGGCATGCATTTCCTGCCCGGAACGGACCCGGAGCTAATCGGGAGGAAGGCGCTGGCACGGGCCGTTTCAGACATAGGGGCCATGGGCGGCACGCCCCTTCACGCACTGGTGACCCTGTTCGTGCACGCAGACCGCCCTATCTCCCAGGTGGAAGGAATTTACCGCGGCATGGGGCGGCTGGCGCGGCAGTTCGGCATCAGCATCGCCGGGGGGGAAAGCTCCGGCCTGCCCGCGGACGGGCTTATCATCAACGTGGCGCTGACCGGAGAAGTGGAGGAAGGCAAAGCCGTACTGCGCAGCACGGCGCGGGCGGGGGATCTGATTGCCGTAACGGGAACGCTCGGCGGCAGCTTTCCCACCGGTCACCATCTTTCCTTCATGCCGCGTGTCAGGGAAGGAGGCATCCTGGCCGCCTCCGGCGTAGCCACCTCCATGATGGATCTTTCCGACGGGCTGGGCACCGACCTCCCCCGGCTGGCGGCCGCCTCCGGGCTTGGGTTCCGTATTCATGAAGAGCTTCTTCCCGTGCGCCCGGGGTTCACTGCGGCCCAGGCTGTAGGGGATGGGGAGGATTACGAATTGCTGGTGACCTTCCGTCCCGGCGACCGAGAACGGGCGGCACAACTGGCCGCGGAGCATTTTCCGGAAACGCCTCTCACCGTCATCGGGGAAATGACTGCGGAAACGGCCTCCGCCCTTCCCCCAGGTTACAGGCACTTCAGCTAGCCCGTTAAGAATCGGGGGCAGAGCCACGCAAAACGCCTGCGGAATTATTCCGCCGCCTTTTCCTCCTCTTTCTCCCGCTGCATGTAAGGCAGGAGCTGTTCATACGCGTCTTTGCCCAGATAACGCTTGATGGAACGCTCCGGCGTTTTGAAAATGTCCACCAGGATCAGGCAGTCCAATACGTCGCCAAAATGCTTGTCCACGCTGAAGGAAAGAATTTTGCCGTTCAATTTCAGATATTGGCGAAGCAATACGGGAATGCCCTTGCCATCCTCTTCTATATCAGCGACCAATTGGGACAGCCCCTGGGCATCTGCCAGCCCCAGAGGGAGGATGCATGATTCCGACCTCTTCAGATCCGCTTTACGGGGCGGATTGTAGGCCCTCACCTCATTCACCAGCACGGGCTCCATTTCATGCGCCTTCAGATAGGAGACGATGAGGGCGCGGGAAAGGTTGGTGTAATCCCGGGAAATGCTGACCGTGCCGAACAGGTAGCGGTAATGGTGGTTGCGGGCCATGAACTGGCCGATGCCCTCCCAAATGAAACCGAGAGCCAGCGGCCTCTTCTGGTATTCCGGAACAATGAAGGCGCGCCCCATTTCCAGAGAGCGGTCCAGCACCCGCAAAGCGGCAGGGGAAAAGGAAAAGTATTCTCCGTTGTACAGCCCTTTGACACCGTAGCGGGCAAGGATTTTGTCCGTTTCCCCCATGCGGTAGGCGCCCACAATTTTCTGGTGCGTTCTGTCCCACAGGAACAGGTGTTTGTAATGGTTGTCGTATGTATCCAGGTCGCAGGCGTTGCCGGAACCTTCCCCTACCTGGCGGAAAGTATATTCCCGCAAACGCCCTATTTCAATAAGGATATTGGGGATTTGCAGGGCATCCGCCACGTACACGTCCCAATCTCCATTTTCCTGACGGGCATGCAGACACTCCGGGGGCAGCGCGTCGATTTCCGCCTGCATATCCTGCACGGAAACGGGGGAGGTCAGCGCGGCCATCTTCGCCTTCCGGTCCTTTTTGTGCACATGGGGGCGGCGGCTTTTTTCATAACTTTTGCCCAGCAGATAGGTGCGCAGGCGCAGATGGGAGACGATGGCTTCATCGGAATCATACTGTCCAAGCTGGCTGAACGGAATGGGCTTGCCTACCACAATGCGGTGTGTCCGGCGGCCGTCCCGACCCACTTCACGGGGAAGGAACGCCACGCGCGCCTTGCGGTTGATCAGGGAAATGCCCTGGAACAGCAGGCTGTTGCGCCCCGGGAAATATACGGGCACCACCGTCGCTTTCGTCATGCGGATAATGGCGGCGATATTCGCGTTCCAAGGGTCGTCCGTCACCCTTTTGTGGGCCAGGGAAAAACTGGAGACCGTGCCGGCGGGGAAAATGCCCAGAACCCCGCCCTGCCGCAGCCAGGAAATCATCTTGCGCATACCGGAAAGGTTTTTGCGCCGGGCGTTCTCATCCTCATACACGTCCACCTTGATGAGCCAGGGATCCAGCTCCCCGCACAGGGAAAGCTGCTCGTTGACCAGGATGCGGACATCCTCTCTTACGCGGGTAAGCAGCTCCCCGAACATGATGCCGTCCGACAAGCCGTGCGGATGATTGGCAACGACAACGACAGGCCCTTTCTTAGGAATATTTTCCAGGTCCCCCGGGCGCAGCTGAAGCTTCAGGTTCAAATGCCTGGAGGCAAGCTGAAAGAAATTTTCCTGAGAACCGGATTCTTTGTCGCGCACGATCTTGTCGTACGCCTTGTTCAGGCGTTCCAGGCCCAGCAGCTTTTCGGCGGACGCGGCCACCAGAGCAGGCAGACGCGTATTCTCGTCCAAAATGTCTCTGATGTCCACCATCTTCGGGTGTTTGAGCTGGGCCATGCCCCGCTGTATAACGGATTTACGGGAAAAAGTGAAACTCTTTTTGCAACGCCCTTCGGAACGCAGTCTTGATTTCCACAGGGCTCAAAGCTACAATTCAAACGGCTTTAGCCCCCATTTCCAACTCAGAAGACACTCATGCATCCAGCCATCGCCATTGACGGCCCCGCCGCCTCCGGAAAATCCACCGTCGCCAAGCTCATCGCGGACCGCCTCGGCTATACGTTCATCAACACCGGGGCCATGTACCGGGCCGTTACCTGGTACATGCTGGAACAGGGCATCAACCCTGCGGACACGGCGGCCGTGCTGGAATCCCTGCCGGCCGTGCCCCTCTCCTTCGGCAAGGACGGCAGCCAATCCGTAGTTCTGTGCGGACAGCATGTGCTGGGCGAAGAACTCACGAGCCAGCAGGTCAACGACCATGTTTCCACCATTGCGGCCATCCCGGAAGTACGCGCCCTGCTGGTGGAACGGCAACGGGAATATAACCGCCGGGAACCCGTCGTGATGGAAGGAAGGGACATAGGCACCGTGGTTTTTCCGGATACGCCGTTCAAGTACTTCGTCACCGCCTCCGAGGAAGTGAGGGCCGCGCGCCGCGCTGCGGAGGGACTGACGGACTCCATCGCGGAGCGGGACCGCAAGGATTCCTCCCGCGCCACCGCCCCGCTGGCGCAGGCGCCTGACGCTCTTCTGGTGGATACGTCAGACATGACGATTGACCAGGTCGTCCGTTTCATCACCGACAACATCCAACAAAAACTCTCCTCCAGATGAACTCTTTCTACTGGGTTTTCTACACGCTCTTCAAAAGCATTTCCAAAGCCTTCTTCTCCTGGAAAGTCGTCAACCGGGAAAAACTCATCGAAGACGGCCCCGTGCTCATCGTCAGCAATCACCAGAGCTTTCTGGATCCGCCCATGCTGGGCATTTCTTATGAGGACGGCATCTATTTTTTCGCACGCAAGACGCTGTTCCAGGGCATTTTCAAATGGGCCCTGCCCCTCTGCCAGGCTATCCCCATTGACCAGGAAAACCCGGATGCCGCCAGCCTCAAGCACGTGATACGCCTGCTGAAATCCGGCAAGCGCGTACTCGTGTTTCCGGAAGGCTCCCGCACGCCGGATGGTAAAATCCATGACGGCATGGGCGGGATCGGCCTCATCCTGAGCAAAACGAAAGTTCCCGTGCAGCCCCTGCGCATCAGCGGTGCGTATGAAGCCTTTCCCATCGGCGCCCGGTTTCCCAGGCTCCGCCCCGTCACGGTCACGGTGGGAGACCCCATCCCCTTCACGCCGGCGGAACTCAACGCCAAAGGAAAAGATGCATACCAGCACCTGACGGACAAAATCATGGACGCCATCCGCTCCCTCCCTGCGGAATAACCCCCCTTTCCCGGCCCCATGATCTCCAGGCTGAAATTAATGGACTTCCGTTGCTACGGAAGCTTCTCCTGGCAGATTCCGCAGCAGGGGGCCATCATCCTGGGAAACAACGCCCGGGGAAAAACCAGCCTGCTGGAGGCCGTTTGCTTCCTGCTGCGCCTGCAATCCCCGCGCACAGCCCGGACCGGACCTCTGGTCTCCCACGGAAAACAATCCTTCGGCATCCGCGGAGAACTTCCGGGGCAAATCCGGCGCATCCTGTGGGCGCCGGACGCTCCGGACCTCCGCGTCAACGGAGAGCCCCGCAAAGACCAGCGCAGCTACCTGGCGGACAGCTATCCCGTGGTATGGATGGGGAATGACGACCTTTCCCTGGTGCAGGCCGGCGCGGACGCCCGCCGGAAATACATGGACTTTCTGGGCAGCCAGTGGCATCCAGGCTACAGACTGGCCCTGTTCAGCTACCGCCGGGCGCTGAAAACGCGCAATTACCTGCTCAAGCACAGGCACCGGGACAAACTCCAGCTGGACGCCTACACGCGCCAGCTGGCCCTGCACGGCACGGAACTGAGAAACCTGCGCGCCCATCTGCTGGCGCTCCTGGCGCCCCATATCGCCCTGGCCTACCGCAATATCGGCGGAAGGCAGGAACAGGTCTCCATCGCTTACCGCGCCTCGGAGGAAGGAGACCTGTATGAACGGCTGTGCGCCTCCATGGACCGGGATATCCGGTACGGACAAACCCAGAACGGCCCCCACCGGGATGACCTGGACATCACGCTGAACGGCAGAAACGCCGCTCAATTCGCTTCCGAAGGGCAGCAGCGCACCACCGCCATCTCCATGAAGCTGGCGCAGTCCTCCCTCCTGACGGAAGAAACGGGACATACACCCATCCACCTGATTGACGATGTCTTCGGGGAGCTGGATCCCACGCGCCGGATAGCCTTTCTGCAGTCGCTTCCAGCGGACGCGCAGAGCCTCATCACCACCACCCATCTGGACTGGCTGCACGATGCTCCGTGCCCCCTGCCAGCCTTCCGGCTGGAGGATGGAACCCTTGCCCCCCTCTGAAAAAGCGCGGACAGAAACAACGAACAGGCGTCCGCCTGCGGCATTTCCGGGACGCTATTCCTTCACCCATACGTTCAGGATTTCCACAATATACATTTTATGGAAATCCCCGGCGGCATACCACTCCGGCACAATAGATTTATCCAGAAAGGCTTCCGGGTTAAGAGGCTCCGCGTACAGCTTGCGGCACTCCAACACCAGGCGCGCTTCCGTAAAACTTACATTGCCGTTCTCCGTCACGTATGGCGTCAGGCCGGAGGCGGCCACCTTGTCCGTATCCCGTCCGCTCGTTGTTCCGCACACGGTCAGAGCCTTATGGTACTCATGGCTGAAAAAGGAAAGCGTCAGCTCGTCCCCGGCCTCAATAAAACGGAAGGTATGGCGCTGGGGGCGGATAACGACAAACGCCACGGGCTTCTTCCACATGAACCCCAAACCGCCCCAACTGGCCGTCATCATGTTGAAATGCTCCGGAGAACCCGCCGTCACCAGCATCCAGTCGCCCCCGATCAATTGTACGGCATTATCCTGAATCTCTTTTGGTTCAATCTTCTTCATCATCGTCTCCAACGTTCGTTCGCAAACTATTCTATACCCCTCCTCCCATATGTCAAAGCTGTGGAGCGGCCGGGATGACGCGGGAAAACAAATTCCGTCCCCGCCGGGAAGCTCTCTCCGTTTGGAGTTGCATTTCCGGAACGGCGGCCCTAGCATTTCCGGGATGAATCACACCGCGCTGGAAGACAAGCTGGGTTACCGTTTCAACAATCCGGATCTGCTCGTTCAGGCCCTTACCCACCCCAGCACGGACAGCAAGCCGGAAACGCGCCGGGCGTATGAACGGCTGGAATTCCTGGGAGACGCCATTCTTCAGCTGGCCGTCACACAGTACCTTTACCACCACATGCCCCAATCCCCGGAAGGGGAACTGACCCAGCTGCGCGCCCGAACCGTCAGCCGCGCCAATCTGGGCAAATACGGCTTTATCCTGGGGCTGGATAAACACATTGCCCTGGGAAAGGGGGAGGAACGGGCCGGCGGACGGAGCAAAAATTCCATCATCGCCAACACATTTGAATCCGTCTTCGGAGCCATGTCTCTGGATTCCAACTATGAAACGGCCAAGGCTGTGGCCCTGCGCGTCCTCCATGAAGCTCTGGATTCCGCGGCCAGCCATCCCAAGGAAATCAACCCCAAGGGGGAACTCCAGGCTATCCTTCAGGACATCCTGCCCGAAACTCCTTCCTATGAAACGGAAGAAAAAGGGCCGAGAGACGCCGAAAACCGTTTTGAATCCCGCGTTTTCTGGCATGGTCACGCCATTGGAGCCGGTTCCGGGGCCAGCAAGAGAAAGGCGGAAGTGGCCGCCGCCGCAGACGCCCTGGACGCCAGGGCATGGCTCCGCATGACCTTGTAACCGCCAAAGGGGGACGGGTGGCTATTTTGTCACCCTTAAGCCTTGGACACTCCTGTGGCTGGTTTGATAGACAGAAGCCGTCTCCGGGAGGAAGAACCTTCCCCGGAAGACCTTCTCACAGACAAACCAACCATAGAAAACAAATGAAGACCTATACTCTCCCCGTCATCGGCCTCATGACTCTCGGAGCCTCCGCCTTTGCCGCTGCCGCACCCTCTACCGGAAACTCCCTGCCGGCCCGTGACAACTTTTCCGCCTGCAAATGGCTCGGCGACCGTTTCAAGTGGTTCAACTCGGAACGGGACCACAAGAATCCCTACATCCAGGAATTCAACGTTTCCCTCCGCATGCAGTACGGACTGGACTGGATTGACCCGAACGGCGAAGGCCGCGTCATGGGAGAAAAGGAAGGCAACGGCCACCGCTTCAACGATGAATGGCGCCGCTTCCGCGCCGGGTTCAACATGAAGTTTCTGAACAACTTCAAGCTCAACAACGTCTGGAACATCGGCGGCATGGACGGCCTGGAAAGCTACAATGCAAAAACCAACACATGGGACACCTCCGACCTGACCTACTCCCTTTACGAACTGAATCTGGAATACAAGGGAGGCCCCGTCACCTATGCCATCGGCAAAATAAAGCCGCGCATCACCGGGGAATACCGAACATCCTCCTCCGCCATTCTGACTATCGAACGCTCCATGCTGGTCAACCAGCTCCGCTCGGAAACCAATTACGGATTCCAGGTGAACAATTCCGACAAAAAGGATAAGCTCGGCTGGGCAGCAGGCGTCTGGCTGAACGGCAACGGGGGCACCGGAACCGGCACGTTCAACAACCGCATTGAACCCGCTTTCAATTCCCGGGACAACTGCTTCATCACCGGCACGCTGAGCTATGACACGTCTAACGACGTTTTCCTGAAGAAAAGCCGTCTGTGGCTGGATTACGCCCACAATTTCACCAAGTGGGGAGACGACGCCCAAAACAAGGCGTATGAAAAACTGACCGGTTACGGCTTTAAATCCAAATACCAGGGTACCGGAGCCAGGGACGTGGTAGCCCTGACCTGGGAAGGTTCCGAGGGGGACTTCTCCCTGATGACCGAAGTCATGGCCGGCTTCAACGTCATCGGCATGAAAGCGGGGGCTGAAAACGTCTTCGGCGTGACCGTCATGCCGTCCTACAAGTTCACCCCCCACTGGGAAGGAGTGGTCCGCTACCAGATGGCGGCGGGCAGCAACGCCGTAAAATGGGAAAAGCGCTATACGCAGAACTCCACTTATTCCGGAACTTCCGACTGCATGCAGGCCCTGTACCTGGGCGTCAACTACTACATTTTCGAATGCAGCCCAAACATGGCCAAGATCATGGCGGGCATCGAATACGCCCATTCCAACGGCACGGACGCCAGCCGGCAGAAAGGCTTTACCGGATGGAGCTACAATATCGCTTTCCGCACCAACTTCTAATTGCCGGACGGTATCATCCCGTCAACAGCTGGCCGCTTCTGTTCAGGGGCGGCCATTTTTAATGGCGTGGCGCCCTGCATGGCAGTTCCCCCAAAAAACGGCAGCCGTCATTTCCGTAATGCCTTCCATATTCAAATACCTGGTTCTTAGCAAATCGGAAGAAGCATGCCCCATTTCCATCTGCAATACATGCAAATTCTTGAAATGCCTGGCAAAATAACTGGCAAACGTATGCCTTAACATATCCGCAGGCCACTTCTTTTCCTTCCCGTCCCACCCGGCCAACCGTCTCAGCTCCCTCCACTTCGCCGGCCAGTTGCGCGGGCATACGCTTCCCGACACAGATCCCATAGCAACCGCTCTTTCCAGCAGATTTCCCAAAACCGGCTGGATCGTCACAATGCGGGCTCCTCCCGTCTTGCTGTGGCGCGCCCTCAGGGAAACCATTCCCTCCCTTAAATTAATCTGTGCCCAATCCAGCCTTCTCACTTCTTCCGGGCGGATGCCGGCATACAGCATCAGCCCAACCGCGGCCAGGCACGCCCCTCCGTCATACTCTTCCGCAGCAGCCAGCAACCGGCGCATTTCTTCCAGGGACAGCACGGGAATGGAATGCTCCTTCAGCCTCGGCAGGTCCACATGCGCCACAGGGTTTTCCGTGCACCATCCGCGTTTCACGGCCGTTCCGAAAATACCGCTGAGCACCAACCGGGCCTTATGCCTCTGCCTAAGGGTATCAAATGATTTTTCCAGACAGGCGCGGCATTCCCGGGGCGTGATAAAGCGTACGGGCCTTCGGGCTATTTCCGGACAAAACCTCAACAAACGCCGGCTGATATAACGAAAATCATCCCTAGTTCTTTTCCTGCGATCTTGCCGAGCCTCCATAGCCTCATCCACGGCTTTCCTGAACACTACCGTTTTTCCTCTGGCAACCAGGGCTTCCTCTCCCAGCCGGATGCATTCCCTTGCCCTCTTCCATCGGCTGCCGCGCCCTTTGCTGGCCTGCAGCAATTCATGCGCCAGCTGGGCGGCTTCCACCACATCCAGCCCTGTCTTTTTTAAAATGGCCAGCGCCGCATGATCCGTTGCTGAAATTTTCTCTCTCATTTCATATATTTTGCAACGGTTTTGGAATCCGTAGTCAAGTAAAAATAGTCGTTTATTAATCAAAAGGTTCGCCAACTTCATTCATGCCGTTTCACCGCACCGTCATATCAGCAATTCTCTTCCAGACAGTTTGATGACAAAGAGGACACAGGAATTCCTATACGGATTCCAAATTCGTTATTCAAGCACAAGTACATACATTGAATCTTGCATCATTTTATTAAGATACTGACCATGAATAAATTATTATCCACCCTGATTCTTTCGGTCGGCATGAGCCTAAGCGCTACCGCGGCTACCTCTCTGCTGGATAGCTCCATCGTGGGATATTCGGACTTTGCCTCCCAAACGGCGGATTTCGGCACCCTGAAAGATTCCGTTTCCATCACGTCTGACGACAGCAATCTGACGTTATCCGGGATAACCTTCAACGGATACGGTGCCAACAACCGCGACGTTATGTCTGTGACGATGGTTCTTGACCTGTCCAAAATCAACACTCCGGACGCCTATACCGCTCTGTTTAACGCCAAAAACAGCAGTGTAAGCTGGGGCGTGGGCCTGAACACGGACCGGAAACTCCAGGGATTATGGAACAACACCTCCTACAGCGGGCCTGTCGTTGACACCCCGCTGGGCACGGAAGGTTCCCTGACCATTTCCGTAGTCACCGGAGATCTTGGCACCCGCATCTATTTTGGAGACAGCACTACGTACTATTCCAACAGCGGCCTGAAATTCGGCAACCAGCAAATTGATCAGATTCTCATGGACGCAGGACTGGCTGAATCCATCGAACAGCTCTACATTCACGACTCCCTCCTTTCCCAGGAACAAGTTGGTCAACTGATGAGTGAAATCGCCAGCATCCCGGAACCCGCCACGGCTTCCCTGGGCCTGCTGGGACTGGCCGCGCTGATGATGCGCCGCCGCAGGGCATAAGCCTGTACCGTCCGCCTCCCTATATTCAAAGGCCGGCTCACAAAATCGTGAGCCGGCCTTTTCCTTATCCGTTCAAACATCTGCCGGAAAAAACAGGGGGGAAGAAGCTTCCATTTGCTGCGGTACCCTCACGGCCAGCACTTGACGGGGAAATGGCATTCAGGCTCCCCCGGGAGGGTCATTTCAAGAGCTTCCGGCCCCGCCCCACTTCCGTACACGCCCCTTTTTCCCATGCCGGGACAGCCGGAACCGGAGCATGCAAAGCCCGGCTTCCCTCAGCATCCGGAACAGCCCATCCTTTCAGCAATCCATTTCCCCGCACGGTCCGGATCGCTGCGGTTTCCGTCCGTCGGCAACAGACTCCTTCCCCGAAACAGGGAAAAGGAGTGGGAAAATGGCTGAGCTTGAACCTTTATCCCCCGTTCCCGTCCATGAACCTTCAAAAACAGCAGCTGCTACTGCGCCTGTTCCGGTATTTCAAAAGCAGAAAAGGAGAACCGCGTTTTTTCAACAAACGGAATATATGCCTTCTGGCCGCCGCCGGCGCCTACATCCTGACTCCCGACGAATTCCTGTTTGACGGAATCGGCAGGCTGGGCCTTCTGGATGACGCGGCGGTCATCCTGGGCGCCGTCCTCACCGTCTTTTTCCCGGACGGGGACTAGAGGGCCGTACCCTCCGCCGCGCCTCGGGCGGAATTAGCGGGACGACACTTTCCGGAACTTCGGGGACTGTCCCATGAATGTCTCCGGATTTTCCAGGAGAAGACGTTCCGTTTCCTGCCGGGAAAAACCGCGCCTGCGTAGCTCGCAGGCCAGGGCCGTCAGCGCCAGGGGATCGGAATCCCCCCAGTCCGCCGCGGAATTGGCCCAGACACGGTCCATTCCGTACAATTCCAGAATATCCGCCGCCCGCTTGGGATTCAGCTTACTGGTGGGATAAAGGGTCAGCCCGGCCCAGTAACCGGCCTCCTTCACCAGCGGGAAGGTATGTTCCTCACAGTGATCCACCAGCACGCGGCAAGGGTCCAGATCCGGACGGTTTTTCAGGGCGGAAAGAATCATTACGGTCCCCTTAAGCTTGTCTTCCAGATGGGGAGTGTGAATCAGCACAAGCTGGTTGAGGCGCACCGCCAGATCCAGATGCTCTTCAAAAATAGTCATTTCATGGGAAGTATTCCGGTTCAGCCCTATTTCCCCGATGCCGAGGACATTGGGCCGGTCAATGAACTCCGGAATCAGTTTCATCACATCCCGCGCGAAAGCCACGTCCTGCGCCTCCTTGGGATTGATGCACAGCCATGTGTAATGGTCCATGCCGAACTTGGCCGCCCTGGCGGGTTCGCATTCCGTAAGCTGTACGAAATAATCCCGGAAACCGTCCGCGGACGAACGGTCGTAACCGGCCCAGAACGCCGGTTCCCCTACCGCCAGGCAGCCGGCCTGCGCCATGGCCCGGTATTCGTCCGTGGTGCGGCACACCATATGTATATGAGGTTCTATGAAAGCCATCATTCTTATTTGCTGAGGTTCGGGGCTCCGCAGGCCGCTTTGGCTGCGGCGGTTTCCGGCACGGTGTCATCCCTGTAGGAAAGGGCTTCCAGAATGGCCCGGACGCGTCCGGGGCCGGATGCGGACAAGAGGGGAAGAACATCCATCAGGGCATGGTAGCGGAAATCCGCCTCCCCTTCCCCGCGGTCCACCCGGTCCAGAAATGCGGCCACATCCAGAACGCCGGCGCGCGTCGCTGCGAAATCCGCGTCCAGCACCTCCTTTTTACTTCTTTTCATGCACAGACGATACGCCTGTGCGGAAAGCCTCGTCAAGCCGGAACAGGCAACAAAATGATAACCATTCCAAACTGATAAACAGCAACCTCTTTCCCCGGTTTTTCAAAAATCCGAAAAGCGCCGGAAATTCAAGAAGAGGCTTGCCATCCGGGCTTGAACCGGGCATCCTGTGAAGACGCATTTATTTCATTAGAGCGCCTATGAATGCACTAGTAAAAACCATATGTACATTCGTGACATCCTCCATCGGCCGCAAAATCATTGTGGCTCTGACGGGGTTATGTTTGGTCTTGTTCCTTGCGGGACACCTGGCAGGCAACCTTCTCATCTTCGGAGGCCCTGAATGGATCAACACCTACGCCCACGGCCTGCACTCCATGCCGGAAGCAGCCCTCTGGGGAATCCGCGCGGGGCTTGCGGTGATCTTCATCATCCACGTCTGGCTGACCATCCAGCTGAAGCTGGAAAACCATGCGGCCCGCGAACCCTACGTGTTCAAGAACACCATTAAGGCAACGCTCTCCTCCCGCTACATGATTTACACCGGTTTGACCGTCCTGGTGTTCCTGATCTACCACCTGTACCAGTACACCCTGCGCGTGGGATACGACCCCGCCCAGTTCACCACCTTTATTTCCGACGGTACGGTGGAAACCTTTGACGTGTACAAGATGATCGTGACCGGATTCTCCAACGTATGGTGCTCCGCCTTCTACATCCTGGCCGTTCTGATGCTGTTCAGCCATCTGCGCCACGGGGTACAGTCCATCTTCCAGACTGTGGGCGTCGATTCCCGCAAAATCCGGCCCTTCTACAACTTTATCGCCATCGCCTACGGCGCGATTATCTGCCTGGGCTTCATCTCCGTGCCGGTCTCGGTTCTTCTGGGTATCATCAAATAACCATCAACTCCTCTCAAAGTCATGATTAATTTTCCCGTAAGCGACTGGATGCCGGATGCCAAAATTCCCTCCGGCCCTATTCAGGACAAATGGTCCAAGTACAAACTTGAGTCCAAACTGATCAATCCGAACAACAAGCGCAAGTACACGGTACTTGTGGTAGGTTCCGGCCTGGCTGGCGCCTCCGCTGCCGCCACGCTTGCCGAACTTGGCTACAACGTCAAATGCTTCTGCTACCAGGACAGCCCCCGCCGCGCCCACTCCATTGCGGCCCAGGGCGGCATTAACGCGGCCAAGAACTACCAGAACGACGGCGACTCCGTTTACCGCCTGTTTTACGACACCGTTAAAGGCGGCGACTTCCGCGCCCGTGAAGCCAATGTCTACCGTCTGGCGGAAGTCTCCTCCAACATCATTGACCAGTGTGTGGCCCAGGGCGTTCCCTTCGGCCGTGAATACGGCGGCCTGCTGGACAACCGCTCCTTCGGCGGCGCCCAGCTCAAGCGAACCTTCTACGCACGCGGACAGACGGGCCAGCAGCTCCTGCTGGGTGCCTACCAGGCCCTGGAAAAGGAAGTGGCCAAGGGACACATTGAAATGTTCTCCCGCCATGAAATGATGGACCTGGTGTTGGTGGACGGCGAAGCCAAGGGCATCGTCACCCGCAATCTGGTTACCGGCGAAATCAAATCCTACGCAGGGGATACCGTCCTGCTCTGCACGGGCGGCTACGGCAACGTGTTCTTCCTGTCCACCAACGCGATGGGTTGCAACGTCACTGCCGCCTACAAAGCCTACAAGCGTGGTGCCTTCTTCGCCAACCCCTGCTTCACGCAAATCCACCCCACCTGCATTCCGGTCAAAGGCGACTACCAGTCCAAACTGACGCTGATGTCGGAATCCCTCCGCAACAGCGGCCGCATCTGGGTGCCCAAGTCCCGTGAAACCGCAGAAAAAATCCGTAAGAAGGAAATCAAGCCTTCCGATGTTCCCGAAGAAGAACGGGACTACTACCTGGAACGCAAGTATCCCTCCTTCGGCAACCTGGCTCCGCGCGACATTTCCTCCCGCGCCGCCAAGGAAGCCTGCGACGACGGCCGCGGCGTGGCCGTCACCGGCAAGGGCGTCTTCCTGGATTTTGCGGATGAAATCAAGCGCATGGGCCGCGAATGGATTGACGGCCAATACGGCAATCTGTTTGACATGTACGAAGAAATCACGGACGACGACCCCCATGAAACGCCCATGATGATCTACCCCGCCTCCCACTACACCATGGGCGGCCTGTGGGTGGACTACAACCTCATGTCCAACGTGAAGGGGTTGCACGTCCTCGGTGAAGCCAACTTCTCCGATCACGGCGCCAACCGCCTGGGAGCCTCCGCCCTGATGCAGGGCCTGTCTGACGGCTACTTCGTCATTCCCGCCACGCTGCCCGCTTACCTGACGACCACCAAGCCCGGTGCCGTCACCACCGCCGCCCCGGAATTCAAGGCTGCGGAAGACGAAGTGAAGGAACGCATCAACAAGCTCCTGAATGTGAAGGGCACCAAGACGGTGGACTCCTTCCACCGGGAACTGGGCCTCATCATGTGGGAAGACTGCGGCATGGCCCGCACGGAAGAAAGCCTGACCCACGCCATTGAACGCATTCCCCAGCTCCGCAAGGAATTCTGGGAAAACGTGCGCGTAACCGGCACGGCGGACGGCATCAACGCGGAACTGGAAAAAGCCTGCCGCGTGGCCGACTTCCTGGAATTCGCCCAGCTGCTCTGCTATGACGCCCTGAACCGCCAGGAATCCTGCGGCGCCCACTTCCGCGTGGAATACCAGCTGCCGGACGGCGAAGCCAAGCGCAACGACGATGAATACGCCTATGTAGCCGCCTGGGAATACACTGGCGTGGACAGCCTGCCTGTTCTCCACAAGGAACCGCTGACCTTCGAGAACGTGCACCTTGCCATCCGCAGCTACAAGTAAAGATAGCCAATACATTAACACTCAAAAGAAAGATTATAACATGGCTAAAACACTCAATCTCACTCTCAAGGTCTGGCGCCAGGAAAACCGGGAAGCTAAGGGCCGCATTGAGACCTATGCCGCCAAGGACATTCCGGTGGACGCCTCCTTCCTGGAAATGCTGGACATCGTCAATGAAGGCCTGGTCAAGGAAGGCAAGGAACCCATCCATTTTGACCACGACTGCCGGGAAGGCATCTGCGGCATGTGCTCCCTGACCATCAACGGCATTCCCCACGGGCCGGAACGCCAGGTGACCACTTGCCAGCTTCACATGCGCAAGTTCAAGGACGGCGATACCGTCTGGATTGAACCCTTCCGCGCGAAGGCTTTCCCAATCCTGCGGGACCTGATGGTGGACCGCTCCGCCCTGGACCGCATCATCGCCTCCGGAGGCTATATTGACGTGCGTACCGGTTCCGCGCCGAACGCCAACAACATCGCCGTGGAAAAAGTGAAGGCGGACGCCGCCTTTGACGCGGCCGCCTGCATCGGCTGCGGCGCCTGCGTGGCCTCCTGTAAAAACGCCTCCGCCATGCTGTTCACCTCCGCCAAGATCGCCCATCTCAATCTGCTGCCGCAGGGCCAGCCGGAACGTTCCAAGCGCGTCCTGGCCATGATGAAGCAAATGGAAGCGGAAGGCTTCGGCAACTGCACGAACCAGTATGAATGTGAAGCTGCCTGCCCGAAAGGCATCAGCGTGGACAACATCGCCCGCCTCAACCGCGACTTCATGCGAGCCAACGCCAAGGAAGGTCTCTGTTTCTAAAGAAGATTCCTTCTTAAGACGCTCTGTAAAAACTCCCGGCGGCATCGGCTGTCGGGAGTTTTTTTCATTATCAGGTTTCCTTGAACCAGGAATAAAATATCAGACAGTTGCTTCCTCATCGTCGCGCAGCGTAAAAAATAAATGTTACACCGGAAGGTTCCCAGTAATCCAGGAGACCGTACTTGGAAATGCCGGACGAAACCTAAGCAGGCCCCGTCCGACAGCGACGGCCCCATCTTTCTTCGAGAAAGAAAAACATTGATTACAGGAATTGGACTGATGCCCGGAAGGGATGGCCTCCTGTCAAGGGCTCAGCATGAGAGGAAAACATTTTCTAACAAACAGACAACATTGATGTCTATTAAGGGAATGCACTGAACGTAAGAATTATAATATTATCTTTTCGTGTAAAATAATGACCATCTTTTATAAAAAATCAAAAACATACAAATAAAATTCTATCGACACCGACTTCAGATCATACTATTGATAAAACGATCAGGAAAGGGCGGCCCCCCTCGCTTCCTTCATTACCCCCGACTCTTGAATACCTGATGAATCCGCCTCATCGTTCCTCCTCCGTCCATCGTTCTGCCGTTCCCGGCTACCGGAAATGGTACTTTGGAGCCGGCGGCAGCCCCGGCAGGCGGGGCATGGAGGCAGCTCCGGAGCCCGATCCGCTACCGTTTGAAGCGATCCGGATCCATGAGGAAAGAACCGTGGGGCCGCCGAGCACGCCGGCGGACGGCTACAGCGCGCAAGGCACATTCACCATCCCGGAAGGAGCGGAGGGCAAAAAACTTTACGGCACCTGCTCGCTCTTCCTGGGGGTGGACGACTGGGGGAGCCTGGAGGTAAAGGACTCCGGCGGCAACGTGGTGGCGCAGGTGGATCTGAAGGAAAACCCGCAGACGGCGGGCGAGCAGGGCGGGCACAAATACCACACGGGGACCGGCGGGGCGCAGCTCCCCTCCGGCACCTACAGCTGGGAAGTCAGCCAGACCAACATCGACTACAATCCGGCAAGCGGCAACACCTCCATCTGCAACTACAGCATCGACGTGGTGCCGACGGAACCGGGGGGCAGGAAAGAACCCGAACCGTGTCCCTGCGAGGGAGACACGTGCGACAACAGCGGCGGAACGCCGCCCTCCCCGCCGCAGTCCCGGTCGGGCCCTGAGGCGGGCATGGAAAGCGGCGCCCTGGGAAACTACAGCTCGGCGGGGTGCAGCGTGACGGCGGAAAGCACGGCCACGCTGATGTACTGGTCCTGCAACTTCGGAATGTTCCGGGGACTGGGGGGGCTTCCTGCGGGCCGGGTGGAACTGAGGGGTGAAGAAAACGTCTCCGGCCTGGAAAGACCCTCCTCACTGGCCTACAACCATCCCCTGAACAGCCGTCTGGACGTGCCGGAAGGGGGCATTGTCCCCGGAGCACGGTTTAATCTGGTGCAGGGAGACCGGGTAATTGCCATGCGCTGCTACACGGACGGGTCCGTGCTGCCCATCGGGGTGGACACGGGCGGCGGAGGGCGTGCGGCGCTGGCCACGGTGGAAGGACAATCCTGCCTGCGCTGGGTGGTGGAAGACGGCAGCCAATACCTCTTCTCGGCGGAAACGGGAGCGCTCCTCTCCTACACCACCACGGACAGGCAGGTCATCTCCAACGCGTCATCCTATCTGGACGTCAGGCATGCCGGAGACGGCTCGCTGAGGCAAATCTGGAACCTGTGGGACGGCCTGCTCAACGTGGAAAACGTCACCTCCACGGGTTACACCATCGCGCTCTATACCCCTGGGCAAATCACCGGAACGGACGGACAGGGATTTTATACCGTTACGGGCGCTCCCTTGAAAACATTTATTCTTTCCCTGGATGCTGAGGAAAAGTTCACCATCACGGAACAGGCGCCTGCCAGGCAGCCCTACGCCGTCACCTGGTGGAACGACGGCCTGGCGTGGAACATGCGGCAGGGCACGGGGGAAGACGCCGTCACGACCCTCCGCACACGCACGGAACTGGAACCGGAAGACGCGGTCTGGCTCTTGGTCACGGAAACCTCCAAAAACGGAATCGTGGCGGCGCGCACCTGCGCCATCTACCAGACCACGGACGTCGGCGACCTGCTGCTCGCGCTGACGGAAGGCTACGGAAGCCCGGAGGAGCAAACCACGCAATACGCCTACGACCAGTGCGGACGGCTCAGAACGGAAACGGCCCCGGACGGCAGCCAGACTCATGACGCCTATGACCTCTACGGCCGCCTGCTCAGCCGGGACGAACCGTGGGCGGAAAGCGGCAGGCGCATCACGCGCTACACCTATGCGCATTCGGGGGCGGACAACTTCAACGACGAACCGGCCACGGAAACGGCAGACCTGCTTCCGCTGGAAGGACACGTCAAAACGCTGACATCCACCACCTGGAAATACACGACGGCCAACCACATCAAAAGAACGGAACGGCGGGTCACGGGCCTGGGTGTGGCGGGCACGCGCCTGACGGCGGAGGAACAATGGCTGGCCGGAGCCGCCAACATCCATGCCCGCGGACGCACGCGGTTCAGCCGGGACCTCGACGGCGTGCAAACGTGGCACGACTACGCGGCCACGACGGAGCACGGCGCCCTCTACACGGAAACGGTGGAAACGCGCATCAGCGGAGAAGCCGTGCCGGGACAAAGCACGCGCGCCGTCACCTGGATCACGGCGGAAGGGCAGCGCGTCAGGGAAGAAAACTACCTCCTGCTTTCCACCGGGCAATGGGCGCTCACGGGCAGCGCCGTCTACGAATTTGACACGCAGAACCGGTGGGTGAAGCGGACGGCGGGCAACGGCCGGCTCACGGAACGCGAACTGATGTGCGACGGAGGCCTGCTGTGGGAAATCGATGAAAACGGCATCAGGACGGACTACTCCTACGACACGGCGCGCCAACTGGTGGAAGTCACGCGTTCCGCCGTGATGGACGGGGAAACCGTCATCACGCCGGAAACCATCACCACCTACGCCCGGGATGCGGCAGGGCGCGTGCTCTCCACGCGTCAAGACACGGGGGCGATGACTACCCAAGAAAGCACGGAGTACGACTTGCTGGGGAGAATGACTTCCTCTACGGACGTCCTGGGCCGGGTCACTACCTACGCCTACAGCCAGGACGGCCTGACGGTCACGCAAACCGTCCCTTCCGGGGCTACATTCATCACGCGCAGCGCGCCGGACGGAACGGTGATGGAAGAATCCGGCACGGGGCAGCGGCACGTCATCTACGCCATCGACCTGGTCAGCGACGGTGTGCGGACCTTCACGAAAGCCGTGTCCGGGGAAACGGAAACCGAGCTGCAGCGCAGCATCGTCAACGGAGCCGGGGAAACCCTGCGCACGGGCATCCCCAACACCGTCGGCGGAGTCATTTACACGAGGCGCACCTACAACGCCAAAGGGCAGCTGGTCAAGGAACAGACGGACGCGGGCAACGCGGCCACGACGATGGCCCCGACCCTGTGGGAATACGACGCCTTCGGCAACAGAACAAAAGAAACCTGGAAGCTTGCCGATCCGGCCACCGTGTCCAACTCGCGCATCACCGCGTGGAGCTACGGCACGGAACAGTCGGAAGACGGCGTGTACCAGGTCGTCACGGCGACCAGGAACAACGGCCGGGGAACGACCTGCGACGAAACGCAGAAAACGCTTCTTTCTTCCCTCTCGTCCACGCTGGAAAGCAAAGTCATTTCCATCGACCCCAGGGGAAACGCTTCCGAACAATGGAGCGAATACGGCCCGGGCGCCGTCCGGACGCAGAAAAGCAGCATTCCCACTTCCAATGTCATAGCAACGGCCACGGTCATTGACGGGTTCACCGCGTCGCAGACGGACCATGCGGGCGTCACGGCCACGCATACCCGCGCCTACACGGAAACCGGCGTCATCTACTCCAGCACGGACGGCCGGGGCAACACGGTCACGACGCGCACCGACCTTGCCGGGCGCACGATCTCGGTGACGGACGCGGCGGGCAACACGACTTCTACCGCCTACGGCCCCTGGTTTGACCAGCCTGCCGTCGTCACCAACGCCCTGGGCAACACGACCTGCTACGGCTACGACCTCCGGGGCCGCAACACGGCGCAATGGGGAACGGGGACCCAGCCCCTGCTCTTCGGCTATGATGAAGCGGACAGGATGATAAGCCTCACCACGTTCCGGGAGGACGCGGGCGACATCACCGCCGACCCCACGGGACGCACGGACGGGGACGTCACTACGTGGAGCTACGATGACGCCACGGGCCTCGTCACCCGCAAAACCTGGGCGGACGGCACCCATGAAGACACCGCCTACAATGCCCTGAACTTCAAATCCACGCTCACGGACGCGCGGGGGGTGGTCACCACCTGGGGCTACAACTTGAAGAAGGGGGTCAACAACTCCGTCTCCTACAGCGACTCCACGCCCGGCATCCAGTACGCCTACAACCACCTCAACCAGCTGACCCAGGTCACGGACGCCTCCGGCTCGCGCGTCCTCACGTACACCCCCTACAACGAACCGGACACCGACGCCATTACCATCGAAGGAGTCTCCTGCCAGCTCCAGGAACACTACGACACTTACGGACGCTCCTCCGGCTATACCCTGAAACAGGGAACCGGTGTCCTCCAGGAAGCCAGCCAGGGCTATGAAGCCGACGGAAGGCTGGCCAGCGCCGGAATCATGCACGGGGGAACGGAGCAACGCTTCGCCTACGGCTACCTGGCGGGAAGCAGCCTGCTCTCCAGCCTCGCGATGCCCGACGGCATCGTCCGGGAACTTTCTTACGAACAGCGACGTGATTTGCTCAGCGGCCTAGACTGCCGCCTGGGGGAAACCGTGCTGGTCTCCCGCAGCCAGAGCTACGACGCATTGGGACGCCCGGTCACCCGCACCCAGCAGCGGGGAACCGAAGCAACTCGTACTGACAGCTTCAGCTACAACGGCAGAAACGAGCTCACCGGGGCTACTCTGGGAACAGCCCCCTACGGTTACAGCTACGACAACATCGGCAACCGCAAGACGGCGCAGGAACCGGCCCAAGAACTCGCCTACGCGGCCAACGAACTCAACCAGTATACCCGCATTGAAGAAAACGCGGAGGCGCCTTTTGCGCCTCAATACGACGCCTCGGGCAACCAGACGCTCATCAGGACGTCAACGGGCATCTGGACAGTGGCGTACAACGCGGCCAACCGCGCGGTGAGCTTCACCAGCCGGGACGGCGCGACAGTCGTGGAATGCGGCTACGATTACCAGGGACGGCGCTACATGAAGAAAGTAACCCAAAACGGCACGGTCACCAGCCATGAACGCTGCCTGTACCGCGGCTACCTGCAACTAGCGGCGTTGGACATGCTGGACAACCGGAACGTGCTTCGGACACTGTTGTGGGATCCTCTGGAACCGGTGGCCACGCGTCCCCTGGCCCTGGTGCAGGCCGCCTCTCTTTACTGCTATGGATGGGACTTCAACAAAAACGTGACGGAGGTCTTCGACGCACGGGGAACGATCGCGGCAACTTACGACTATTCGCCCTATGGGACAGTTGGCAGCACAGGCAACCTCGTCCAGCCCGTCCAATGGTCCAGCGAGATGAACGACGAAGAACTCGCCCTGGTCTATTACAACTATCGTTATTACAATCCCGCTGACGGCAGGTGGAT
>NZ_LBCB01000015.1:0-305 GCF_000980515.1 Akkermansia sp. UNK.MGS-1
GGAGCGCAACCTGCATTCCAAGCTGACGGAGGTGGCTCTGGCAAAGCGCATTGAAGCCACCTACACGAAGGATGAGATTCTGGAGACCTACATCAACCGCATTTTCTGGGGACACACTTTCCTGGGGATTGCGGCGGCGGCGCGCGGGTATTATGACAAGGAGCCCCGCGACCTGTCCCTGGCGGAATGCGCCACGCTGGCCGGCATCATTTACGGCCCGAATGATTTTTCCCCCATCAAACACCCGGAGGAAGCCAAAAAAGTGCGCGACATCGTCCTGGGACTGTTGAAAAACGAGGGCAAGA
>NZ_LBCB01000013.1:0-32747 GCF_000980515.1 Akkermansia sp. UNK.MGS-1
ACTCGTTCCACCCGTCCTCCCGCTCATTCCAAGCATCCCCGTCCGGACCGTCTTCCAGCGCTTCCGGGGAAGCGTCCGGCAACTCATCAAGCATGGGATTGGTTTCCAGCGCCTGACGGATAATCTGCCTTAATTCCAAAGCGGAAGCCTGAAGAATCTGCATCCCTGTCTGCATGGACTGGGAGACGGCCATCTGGCGCGTCATTCCATGCTGCAGGGATACCTCACTCATACCGCCCACAAGCTACACCACCCCCCGGAATCTGGCAAGGGGGAACACCCTGCAGCAAAAGCTGCCCGCACACCGCAGCAGCAAAAAAGGCCACCACTTTCATGTGGTGTTTTTGGAAAACGTTCATACAATAAATGCCAATGAAGATCTTACATATACTTTCTTTCTCCCTGCTGGCCTCCCTTCTCTCAACGGCTGCGCCGTCCCCTCTGACTCCGCTGCCACGGGAACAGCCCCAATGGTGGAGGAAGCAATATGAACAGCAGGTGGAACAAATAAAGAACAACCCCTGCGGCGTCCTTTTCCTAGGAGATTCCATTACGGACTACTGGAAAAGGGAAGGAAAACCAATATGGGAAAAGGCGTTCTCCCCCTATCATCCCTGCAATTTCGGCATTTCCGGGGACCAAACCACCAACCTGATTTACCGCATCACGGATTCCGGCATCCCGGCCCAGACGGACCCCAAACTCTGCATCGTCATGATCGGCACCAACAATACAGGTCATTTCAAAGGAGGGGAAGCCCCGGAAAAAACGGCCATGGGAATTCTGGGTGCCGTTGAACACCTGCTGGTCAGGTTCCCGGACACCCACGTCCTCCTGCTGGGCATTTTCCCGCGCGGCACAGGCCCCCAGGACAAGCTGCGCCAGCACAACGACCGCATCAACGCCATTCTGGCCCAGTGCAAGCTGCCCCGCACCACTTACGCCAACATCAACAGGCGCTTTCTGGACTCCTCCGGCAAACTGCTCCCCGGCATCAGCAGGGACAACCTGCACTTTACGGAAAAAGGCTACGCCATCTGGGCGGACGCCGTGCTGCCCTATATCAAAAAATACTGCAAATAGCATTCTTTCCCATCCTCAACGCATGACTGTCGGAATGCCCCCTTCCGCCAGTCATGCGTGCGGTTCGGGAACATATTTGTCAATCAATGATGAAGCTTACGCAGCAACAACTGTCCAGCCTTCATTCTTGAAACTGCGGTCATGGAGCCTGAAAAGCACCGCTCATGTCCATCAATTCATTTTTCCCGGCGGCTCCGCCTTGAATGCTTATGAGTAACATCCGGACTTTGGGTCGCCCGCTTTAATAAACGGTTAAGATATAAAAGCAGTACGGTACATGGAAAGTATTTACCGCCAAGCCCGCAAAAAGCTGCATGGATGCCAGGGCCCGCGTCTGAAAATTTTGCGCAGAACCGAAGTTGCAGTTGATTTGGAATAAATATATTATAATGAGACAATATATCATAGACGCCTTTACTGACAAAGTTTTTCATGGAAATCCCGCGGCGATTTGCATTTTAGAACAATGGCCGTCCGGGGAATTGATGTTAAATATGGCCGTTGAAAACAATCTTTCAGAAACGGCCTTTGCTGTCAAAAAAGGGGGGAGCTATCATCTGCGGTGGTTCACCCCCGGTGGAGAGATTAACTTATGCGGTCATGCGACATTAGCCTGTTCCTATGTTATTTTGAACTTCTATGAAAAAGAAGCGGCAAAAGTTGTTTTTCAAACTTTAAGCGGTGATTTGGTGGTAGAACGGCATGGTGATCTTTATGAAATGGATTTCCCCGCCTATGAATTAAAACCAGTTCCCGTAACGGAGCAAATGATCGACGCTATCGGTGCTATCCCCAGAGAAGCGTATATGGGGCGCGACCTTTTATGCGTGTTTGACGATGTAAAAATAATCGAACATCTCAATCCGGATCTATCAAAAGTTCATGCCCTGAACGGTTTTTTGCTCCATGTAACCGCAAAAGGTGCGGAAACTGACTGCGTTTCCCGTACCTTTGCCCCCAAATGCGGAGTGCCGGAGGATGCCGTTTGTGGTTCCGGTCATTGTCACATTATACCTTACTGGGCGAACAGATTGGGAAAAGACGACATCATAGGTTATCAGGCTTCCAAACGCGGTGGAACACTTTATTGCCGCATGGATGGAGCACGGGTAAAATTAGCAGGAAAAGCAGCCTTATATTCCATTGCCGAAACACAATCAAAATGAAGCGTCAATAGGTTAAGAACATATGCCGGGCGACGGAAAAAACGTCGTTCGACAGAAATTATACATTCCCAATGACACAAACGGCGGTTTTGAACAATCAAGGCCGCCGTTCTTCTATTCCCTAAAAAATAATGCAACTATGCTTTCAAACATGGCGGCCAATGGGAATAACTGCCATGAAGCACAAAGCATGCCGACAAATTCCGACGAGATCTATATCAAAAAATACATCCGCCGCAGAATATCATATCTCCAAACGTGAATCATACCATGTAGCAAAAGTGAATATTTTTTCAAACTTCCATCCGGTATGCTTGTGTCTTTACAGGTGTGTTTTTTATAGGAAATACAACAAAAAATCATGAAACAACCAAACCTCTCGGCCGGAAGCAGGAATCCAGCCGACCCGCCTGTGCCGCATTTGGAATCAGGAAAAAGCGCAAGGAACAAAAAAATTGCTTTTTCCCGGGGATATCCTAGAGTGCCTCTCCGCAATGAGCATGCCGCTTGCCGACTTGATCTTCCTGGCTTTTGCCCTCTCCGTGGACGCTTTCGTCGTGGCGTTCTCCTACGGCCTGCTCATTAAGCAAAAGCGTTTGAGCAACGGAATCAAGCTCTCCCTGTCCACCGGGGCCGGTCAATTCCTGATGCCCGTGCTGGGTTTTCTGCTTACAGGCTCCGTGCACCGGTATATTGCGGCCTGGGACCACTGGCTGGGCTTCGCCGTGTTCACCTTCCTCGGGGTCAACGTCCTCCGCGAAGGCTGGAATCACCGCAACGAAGAAGAGGATATGCCCCACGTCACCAGCCTGACGTTTCCTACCCTTATGGCCGTGGGAATCGCCACCAGCATCGACGCGCTGGTAGCGGGCGTCAGCATTTACCTTTCATCCGCCCAGTGTGGAACCGACCCTACCCTCCACGCGGTGCTTCTCCCCGCCGCCGCCATCGGCTTCACCACCTTCCTGTGCACGGCGGCCGGCTTTTTCCTGACCAGACGGCTGCACCGCTTTCCGACCTTTCATCTGGAAGCGGGAGCCGGGCTCATCCTCATCGGCTTGGGCGTCAAAATGCTCTGTGACCATTTGTGCTGAAATATGCCGCGAAGGATGATAAAAACGTCCTTCCGGCATCGTAATAAGTCGAAAAACGCACTGGTTCCCTCCCACCTCTTTCTGCTATTATCAAGTAATCCCTTCCACATGAATATTTCACATCTTCTTCTCTGCACTTCCCTGCTCGCGGCTCCCGTCTGCGCGGCACAGGGCCTGACGGAAACTGAAACGGAAACGCCGGCCTCCTCCAGCCGCCTGCCGGCGCCCCTGGCACAAAAAATTGCCTCCGGAGACTTTGATGGCCTGCAGACGGAACTGCGCTCCACCCTCCTGAAGGCTGGAGAACAAACGAAATCCGAACAGAAACTGCTCCAGAACAAGCAGTACCGCCATTTGCTGGACATTCACGAACTCCTGCGCGTCACGGGACCGGACAAGGTGAAAGCCGTTTTCTCCAAAAGCGCGCAAGATGCCGCTTTCATCAAAACCTTTCTACAGGACCCGGCGTGGATGGAGCTTTACCTTGGAGCAGGCCTGATTCCGGAAAATTCACCGGAAGGCCTTCAAATCCTCTCCGACATCTGGAAAGCGGACGGCAAGAGCCCGGATTTCCGGAATTACCAATCCCTGGCCACCGGACTGGCCTCTGTCTTTTCCACCGGCCCCGTAGCGGGAAGGCTTAAAACCAACTCCGCCAACAGCAATCCGGTACGCCGCTACCGGATTTTCAAAAAACTGCATCAGGAAAACAAACTGCATCCGGGATTCATCAAACTGCGCCCATGGGAAATGCGCTTCGTCGTGGGAAGTCCCTGGGACGATAAATCCTATGAATGGAGCAATGAACACGTCAACCTCCCCTGGCGGCGATACACGGCCGCCTGCTGGGCCGCTCCCTATACGGGCCACAATTTCTTTGGCGATACCATTCAGGGGCCCCTTTTCTACGTGCCGTGGAGGGATCTTAACACGACCGCGGAAAACACGCAGATCATCGGCGGCGTTTGCGGCGGCCTCTCCTATTTTGGCACCATGGCGGCCCAGGCCCACGGCATCCCCGCTTATCCGGTAGGACAACCGGGCCACTGCGCGTACGCGGTGCGCGTGAAGCGGGGGGAATGGAAAGGCGGCTTCGGCGGACCAGACGGAGGCATGCACAACCATATCTTCGGCTCCCAGGCTCCGACTTCCTACCTGCTGATGGAAAATGTCTTTGCTGACAACGATAAGGCGGACCAGGCCTACCTGTGGGCCGCCCAGGCCCGGCTGGACGAGGCTTCCGGCAACAAGGACAAGGCCATTCAGGCATGGGAGGAAGCGCTCAGGCAAACACCGCTGCACCCGTTCTTCCGCACGGAGCTTCAACGCCTGCTGATGGAAAAGGAAGGCATGCAACCTGTCGACTGGTACGTTTACGCCAAGGACGCCCTTTCCCACTATCAGGGCAACGGCTTTGCCGCATTCGACATCCTCAAGGACGTGCAGAATAAATTCCTGATGGATATTCCGCCCGCAGACCGGATTGCCTGGTTCCGGGACCTGCATGAAGCCATCGCCACCACTCCCACATCATGGGCGGTGAAATTCCAGCCCGTGCTGGACTCCCAATCCGCCTTCCTGGCAAATCCGCAGGAAAAAGCGGCCTATCTGGAAACAGTCCTATCCACCCACCTGAAAACGGGGGACGGCACCAACTTTGGCCAGGCATTGGAATGGGGCGTGAAAAACTTTGTGGAAAACGGACAGGCGGACGTGTTCTCCAACGCATTCGCCAAGGTAGCCCAGCAAACGGGAAAAACCGGGACCTCCGGGAAAGCCCCCGACCCCAAAAAGCTGAAGGAAGCCTACGGCAAAGCCATCTATGCCACGGAAACGGCCCGCTCCATTCCGGCCTTCCAGGCCTTGAGCAAAGCGGCGGCCTCTTTCTCCGGCGCCAATGCGACGAACAATACGGTCAAGGCGTCCATTCCGCAGGGCTGGAAACTGGTGCCCGCAGACGGCATGGTCCGGTGCTCCACCACGAGCCAGTGGGACAGCCCCTGGGACCATATCAACCTGCTGCGTCCCTGCGGCGGAGCCCAGCATACGGATAAGGAAGCCAATCCGAACGTCATTGTAGAACTGAAAAACGGAGTGAACCTGGCCGGGCTGGTAGTCACCAAGCGCGACGGCAATGAAAACCGGATGAAGAAAATGGAGGTCTCCACGTCCACGGACGGAGCCACCTGGTTCCCCCTGGCCGCCACGGAAAACATGCCCAAGGAATGGGTCATCACCGCTCCGGAAGGCACCAAAGCCAAGTGGATCAAGGTGGAAGCCAAAAACGCACAGCCGGAATTCATGCACCTGCGCCATATCCTCGTTTACGAAAAATAAATTCTCCATTAACGCCATGCTTCATCACATCAATCCCGTTTCCGGCCTGCTGGCCGCAGCCCTCTTCCTGTCCGCCCCTGTCCAGGCGGCCCTCCCCGCTTACAGCGCCGTGAAAGACGAGGCGAAAACCGTCAATAAATACATGATCGTCGTATGGGCCGGCACGGACTGGTCCCCAAAATCACGTGAAATCACCCGCGCTGTGGAACACCTGGCCAAGAACACCCCGGAACCCGTGCTCTGGTGTATCCAGGACGAGCGTGAGGAAATGACGGAAGAAGAGCAGAAACTGCCCAAGCCCCCGGGGGAAATCTGGAACATCCCCGCCCTTCAGGTGGTCTCCCCCACCGGAAACATGGTATTCCTGTCGGAAGGCGTCTCCAGGGAAACATTGCCAGCCGTCATGAAACAGGCAATGGAAGCCGTAAAACAGCAAAACAAGGCCAATGCCCTGTGGGAAAAAGCCGCCGCTTCATCCGGAACAGCCGCGGCCCTTCTTTACGGAGAAGGGCTTCAGCAGCTTCCTCCTTATGCGGCCTCTGCCAGAAAGGATATTCTGGAAAAAATCAAAAAGGCGGATCCGGAAGACATCAAGGGAGTGCACTTCAAATACACGTTCAGGCATCTGCCCTACATCGAAAAAGTGCAGAGAATGGTGAATGATTCCGCCAAAGACGGCGGTCCAAATGATTACAAAACCGCCCATGCCTATGTAAACAAACAGCTCAAAACCCCCGGCCTGACTCCCCTTCAAAAACAACAGGTCATGGCGGCCAGGTTCTGGCTCTACCGCAATGAGGGGAAAAAGGACCAGACGCTGAAGACCCTGACGGATATCGCCAGGATATCCCCTAAAACCCTCATGGGAATAGGCGCCCAGAACTACTACCGCTACCTGACGGAACCCGTCACCCTGAAAAGTCCTCACTTCACAGGCTACGACCTGCGTCCGGAACTGACGCCTACCCGCGTCAACGTCAGCAGCATGCTTGACGGCCCCGGAAACTACAAGATTACCTTCAAGATGAACAGCGGCGGCTGCAATATCCGCAACCCCCGCTTCATGAAGGGCAACCGCGTAGTCAGCGAACTGCCCAAGGACCGGCAGGACAAAAACGGGCGCGAATTCACCCTGCGCCTCTCCGGTTCCGAAAAGCCGGACTTGGTTTTCGACTGCCAGGGCCACGGATGGTTCGATGCGGACTGCGACATCATTGTGACCAAGGAATCCTGATTCCTGCTGGCAAACTAACAAAACCGCCATTCACAACCTTCACGAAGGCAGGACATTCCCAAGGAATTTCCTGCCTTTTTTCCGATGGGAGAAGAATTTCCAGCCAGCGCCCAAGCGGAAGCAGCCCTCTCTCCCTGCTTCTTGCCGGCCAAGGCCGAACAACATTCCCGGCAGCTTCAAAGGAGCAATCAGGGAAACCTTCTTCTCATTCCCGCGTTTTCAAGGGAGAATTACCCCTTCTTCCCGCCTTCCCCGGCGTTCTCCGCCAGTTGACGGCGGTATTCCATGCGTTCCCTGATCCTCAGTTCCAGCCCGTTTCCGGTGGGGGTGTAATACACGCGGCCTTCCGGGAGGTAGGCCTGGGGTACGTAATGTTCCGGATAGTCGTGGGAATAAAGGTATTCCAGCCTAGCGGCGTCCACGCCTCCGGCGGCAGCCAGCTTCTTGCGCGTTGGCGTCCGCAGGTGTTCCGGCACTGCCAGCGTTTTCCCATTGCGCACGTCATCCATGGCGGCATTGATGCCCACGTAGGCGGAATTGCTCTTGGGGGCCGTCGCCAGGTAAACCGCAGCATGCGCCAGAGGAATGCGTGCTTCCGGCATGCCGACCATTTCCGCCGCGCGCGCCGCGTCCAAAGCTACGCGCAGGGCGTTGGAATCCGCCAGCCCTACATCCTCCGACGCGGCGATGACCAGCCTTCTTCCTATAAAGCGGATATCCTCCCCGGCTTCCAGCATCATACCCAGCCAATACAGGGCGGCGTCCGGGTCAGAGCCGCGCATGGATTTGATGAAAGCGGAAATCGTATCGTAATGGGAATCCCCCAGGCGGTCGTATCTGATAGCCTTGCGCTGGATGGATTCCTCCGCTACGGAGATGTCCACATGAATGACGCCGTCTTTCCCCGCAGGAGTGGACAGAACAGCCACTTCCAGAGCCGTGAGCGCCTTCCTGGCGTCTCCGTCCGCTTTGGCGGCCAAATGGTTCAGGGCTTCCGCCTCCATATCCACGCGGGATGCGCCCAGCCCGCGCACCTCATCCGCCAGGGCGCGCTTCAGCAGGGCGGCCAGCTCCTCCTCCGGCACCGGCTCCAGCGGAAAAACCTGGGAACGGGACAGGAGGGGGGAGTTAATCGCAAAATAGGGGTTTTCCGTGGTCGCCCCGATAAACCTGACCGTACCCTTTTCCAGATGGGGAAGCAGAACATCCTGTTGAGCCTTGTTGAACCGGTGCAGCTCATCCACGAAAAGAACGGTTTTCCGCCCGTGCATGCTCATCCTCATCTGCGCCTGGGCTATTTTTTTCCGGATGTCCGCTACATTGGATTCCACGCCGTTGAGCATCATGAAATGGGCATTCGTCGTCCGGGCGATGACGGCGGCCAGAGTAGTTTTTCCGCACCCGGGAGGCCCGTAGAAAATCAGGGACGTAAACCGGTCCGTCTCAATTGCCCGTCTCAGCAGCTTACCCGGAGCCAGCAGATGCTTCTGCCCGGCCACTTCATCCAGGGTGCGCGGGCGCATGCGCGCGGCCAGCGGCATGGCGGAAGTGTCCGCCCCGGGCTCAAAGCCTTCCCTCGCTTCCGCTTCCTGTAAACTGAACAAATCCATCGGAAACACTTTACCCGGTTGAAAGGCCGGAGAAAAGGCCAATCCCCGGAATCCTGAAAGTTTGGCGGAAGCGACACCGTTCCCCCCTCAGGACGGAAAATGCACCTTTATCCAAACATGGACCAGCAGGACAGCATGAAAACCATGCTGACAGGAGCCAAAATGCTGAACAGCAGCCCCGCAACAGCCAATCCCCTGCGGTTCACCTCCCAGTAATGAAGGGAGGCGATCAGCATCCAGATGGGAATCACAACCATGTGGACGAGAGCCAGAAGCCCCCAGCCTGCCAGCACCAGCAAAAAGAGCCATGACTGCGAGCCGTCCGCATTATTGCTCGGCATGACAAGGCCAAAGAAGCGGTACACAAACAAAAAGAAGACGAATACGGCAAAAGGTATCCATCCCCAGCGGGCTTCCTCCTTCCGGCGGGCCAAGGCCAATTCAAAACAGGGATCTTTAAACGCAGGCCATTGCTTGGCGGAAGAATCTCTGAAGGAACGCATATCGCCCGAAGTCTCTATTATCGCGCCTTTCTCCCGTCAATGATATTCAATGCCAGTCCGGCTTTTTCCCGCAGAAAATTTTTTCCTCTAACAAATACGGGACATCGGCTTCAGCCAATTACCTTATTGTCAAACCAAAGGACTGTGAAAATTCATGAAAAACTTTTGACCATAAATCATTTTTTCATTCTTCCTCCCCCCGCTCTTCTTCTTTTCCCATAATGGGAAAAGTCTTTTTGCATGATCCAAATTTCAACACCCGTCCAATTTGTCATACACATCCCCAATTTCCCATAAAAAAGACTGCCTCCGCTACAGGAGCGGAGACAGTCCGGAGTAATATAAAACCGGAAATTACGGAAGGCTACCTGCCCAGAATTCCCTTGAAGTATTCCAGCGTCGTCGCCAGGCCTTCCGGCAAAGTATGCCTGGGCTGCCATCCGGCATTGCGGAGCTTGTCCGCACAGGCGCGGGAATGCTTGACGTCTCCCGGACGTTCCGGCGCATGAAGCACCTTGGAGGAAGATCCCGCAGCCTTGATGATGTTCTGCGCCAGCTCTTCAATGGTGATCTGGCCGCCGTAACCGGCATTGAACACGCCGGTGACTTCCGGGTGTTCCGCCACAAAGGTCAGGGCTCCTACAATGTCTTTCACATAGATGAAATCGCGCGTCTGGGAGCCGTCCCCATACACGGTGATGTCTTCCCCCTTGACAGCTTTTTCAATGAAAATGGGCACGGCCGCGGCATAGGCACCCTTGGGGTCCTGCCGGGGGCCGAAGACATTGAAGAAGCGCACGGCCGCCGTATTGATTTTTCCTTCCGCCCGGAACATGTTGAGGTAGTATTCCCCGTCCAGCTTGGTAATGGCATAGGGGCTCTTGGGTTCCGGGTACATGGTTTCCAGTTTGGGCACCGTAGGATTATCTCCATAAATGGCGGCGGAAGACGCCAGCACGATTTTTTTGACTCCGGCGGCGGAAGCTTCCTCCAGCACGTTCAGCAAACCGTTGACGTTGATGTCGATGCATTCGCCGATCTTGCTCATGGATTCCGGCACGGAGACGAGCGCGGCCATATGGAAAATATAGTCCACCCCCTGCACCGCCTGGCGCACCAGCTCCCGGTCGCAGATGGAACCTTCGATGAATGTGTGCCTGAGCCCTTCCAGGTTTTTGAGATAGCCCGTGCGCAGGTTGTCCAGCACACGGATTTCTTCCGCCTTATCCTGATAGTGTTCCACAATATGGGAACCGATGAATCCGGCGCCGCCGGTTACGAGAATCTTCATGTTCTTCCGATGTTGGTAAATATTGATTAATAGCGGTCCACAATGGCCTTCATTTCATCCATCTGCGCCTCAATGGATTCCACCAGGGCCATCTGCGTACGGCAACGGTCCAGGTTGTGTTCCGGACGGTGGATTTTAAAATACACGTCACCGGACAGGTAGTCCGTCAGGAAGCGGATGCCGCATTCCATCGTGAGCAATTTGCCGGAGAACGGCAGCAGGCTCTTTTCCAGAGGCGTCAGGAAACTCTTGGCGGAACTCAGGTACCCCTGCACCAGAGCTTCAAACATGAACATGCGCATCGTGACCTTGGAGACGTCCTTTTCATCTTCCGCGGCGGGAGACGTGGCCGTCCGGATCATGTCGCCGAAGTCGTAAATGGCGGAACCGGGCATCGTGGTATCCAGGTCAATCACGCAAATGCCTTCTCCGGTTACATCGTCCAGCATCACATTGTTCAGCTTGGTATCATTGTGCGTACAGCGCAGGGGCAATTCCCCGGATTTCAGGTAATCCACCACCATGTGGCAGTCCGCCTCGCGGGAAAGATACCAGTCTATTTCCTTCTGCACTTCCTTCACGCGCCCCAGGGGGTCGGACTGGATGGCTTCTTTCAGAGCCGCCAGGCGGGAAGTAGTATTGTGGAAATTGGGAATGGTTTCGAACAAGGGCTCTCCGGGCAGGTCTGCCGTGAGCTTCTGGAACTCGCCGAAGGCGCGCGCCGCTTCCTGGCACTGCTTGGTAGTTTCAATCTGGTCATACGTGCGTGCGCGTTCAATGAACGGGTACACGCGCCAGCAGTTGCCGTCCGAATCCAGGGCGTACGGCTTGCCGTCCACGGAGGGAACCAGCGTGAGAGTGCGGCGGTAAGCTTCCGGGCACTGTTCCTCTTTCAGGCGCTTCAGAGCGTGGTCCGTTACGCGCTTTACATTCTCCATCAGGGGGATGGGCTGCTTGAACACATTATGGTTCACGCGCTGGAGGATGTAACGGATACGCTGTCCCGCCTGATCCACCCAGATGCAGTAGGTGTCGTTGATGTGGCCGCTGCCGTAGGAGTAACCGTGGACAAAATCGCCGCGGAGATCGAACAGGGTTGATACAGCCTTGAGATCGTGCATAGGAAAAAAGGCTTAGTTGAGCTTTTCAGGGTATACGCCCTGCTGGATAAGTTTGTTGATGCCTTCCACAACCATGGGCTTATCCCCCGGATAGGTCATGCCGAACCAGGAGGAAGAAGTGGGAAGAACGGCGCAATCCGCCCGGTCCGCATGAATCAGGGCGTCCACCACGGTGGGAATAAAGCATTCGCTCTTGGGTTCCTGGCCGTGTTCTTTCAGGAAGTCAATGAAATGATCTTCCGTCAGTTCAATGAAGGAGGGGGAGAACAGCCAGAAATTCATGGAAACCAGTTCTGAGGGATCCACCGGCAGGCGTTCGCCCTTCAGGTTGTTGCCGCGCACGACGCCGTCTTCGTCAGCCTGGATTTTCACGAATTCCTCCACGCCGTCCAGCAGGCCGTCCTTGATGGAGCAAATGCCGCGGTTCACGTCCCCGTTGTCGGAGAGGGTGTTCTTCAGCGGATAGCCGATCATGCCGTAATGGGCCTTGCCGGGTTCATCCGTAGTGGAGGTCAGGAACTTGGCGGCCTGCACAAAAGCATCCGCACCGTAAAAGTCATCCGCATTCACTACGGCAAAGGGTTCCTTCACCACGTGGCGGGCGGCACGCAGGGCGTGGGCGGTGCCCCAGGGCTTTTCCCGGCCTTCCGGCACGGAGAAGCCTTCCGGCAGGTCGTCCAGAGACTGGAAAGCGTAATCCACCTCAATCTTGCCGGCAAAACGGCTGCCGACCTTTTCCTTGAAAATATCTTCAAAGTCACGGCGGATAATGAATACCACTTTTCCGAAACCGGCCCGGATGGCATCATAAACAGAGTAGTCAAGAACGACTTCCCCGTTGGGGCCCATCGGATCAAGTTGCTTGAGACCGCCGTAACGGCTGCCCATGCCAGCTGCTAAAACAAGAAGTGTAGGCTTCATCATACGCAGACCATTATGACCAAGCCTCCCCGTTTGGCAACAGGAAAATGCCGGAAAACCGGAGAAATCCGCCCGTTAAAAAACGTAAGAGCACCAAAGCCCCAGCACTACTTTTTTGAAATCGTCCCGCCCGTAGCCGCAATACCATCCCAGGAAAGGCTCCACCCGCAGACCGCCGGAAACGGCCCACAGCGCCCCCGTGCGCACCATCAGCTCTTTCAGGCCGTTCCTTCCCAGATAATCATGGACAAAGCCCAGGGAAACCGTATTCACCATGGCGACGGATTCGCACAGCAGGGGCTGCCAGGTAACGCCCCACTGGGAATACACCCCCTCCTGGCCGGAATCATACAGGAGGGAGCCGCGGAAAGACCAGGAAGGAGTGGGGTTCCATTTAAGGGAAAGTCCCGGCTCCGCCCCGTTCTTCAGAGGGCAGGAATCATACCGCTGTCCGTTGACAAAAAAACCGGCCGTGCATTCGTCCGCCAGATAATACTGGACTTCTCCGTGCAAGGTGGTCTGGCTGAAATGGCGGCGCTGCCAGTTGCGGATGGCGAAAAGTTCCCCGCTCACCGCCCAGGAATCCGACAGGGAGGCTCCGCCGGAAATCTGGCCCTCCAAGGAATCCCCCCCCATCTTTTCTCCCCGGTGGACATAATAGGAACGGTAGCCGCCAAGCATCTCCCCGCCCATGCGGATGGGGGAACGGCCGTCCACCTCCGTCAGGGGCGGCGGCCCGTCATACCCCAGGACGGCCTGCACGGCACAGCACGGAATGATGAAAAACAGCCTCATGAAAACCGTTTAACACAATTCGCTGCGCCTCTCCAACGCCAAAACGGGGCATGCACATTCTCCGGGCTTGGCAAAACGGGAATCTGCCCTTACCCTCTCGCGCATGGTTCATTTCACCCTGTTCGGGATACCTGTTTACATCCGCCCCAGCTTCTGGGTGGTGCTGGCCATTTTCGGCGGCGCCCTCAGCATCAGCAGCGTGGAAGATCTCATTTATCCGGCCCTGTTCGTCATTGCCGGCTTCATCGCCATCCTGTCCCATGAAATGGGGCACGCGCTGGTGGGACGCAGGCTGGGCGGCGGCCAGCAGACGATTGTTCTGGAACTCTTCGGCGGCCTGACAAGCAGCCACGGCATGCAATTGACGCGCGGAGGCAGGGCCCTCATGATTCTGGCGGGCCCCATGATGACCCTGCTGCTGGGCATCATCAGCCTGTGGCTCACCTGGAACATCGTCGCTCCCGTCATGGCCTCTCACAACCTGGACTTCTGGGACCTGGCCATCAGCCCCTTCACAGCGGCGCTCATCTCCCCCAAGCTGTACATCCTCTCCTGCCTCATCATGATTGGAGAATGGTGGACCCTCCTGAATCTGCTGCCCATCTATCCCCTGGACGGCGGCCAGCTGATCGCCCAGTACATCCGCTCCCCCAGGAAAGTATTCATGACCGGCTTCATCACGGCCATCCTCATCGGACTGCTCAGTTTTCAGCTCTTCCACGGCTACTTTATCCCCATCTTCATGGCCCTCTTCGCCTACAGCAATTACCGGGAATACAAAAACGCCCCCTTTTAACAGCATTCCGAATTTCCTTTGCGGGCTCCGCCCGTTCTATTCAACAAACCATCCAATATGTCTCAACAAACCGCAATCTCCCCTACCCGCGCCCAGGATTTTCCCGAGTGGTACCAGCAAGTCATCAAGGCCGCCGACATGGCGGAAAATTCCGAGGTGCGCGGCTGCATGGTCATCAAGCCATGGGGTTACGCCATCTGGGAACTCATTCAGAAAGACCTGGACCAGCGCTTCAAGGACACCGGCCACACGAACGCCTATTTCCCCCTCCTGATTCCGATCTCCTATCTGGAAAAGGAAGCGGAGCATGCCGAAGGCTTCGCCACGGAATGCGCCGTAGTCACCCACCACAGGCTGGAAGCGCAGAAGGATGAAACCACCGGCAAGACACGCATGATTCCCACCGGGGAGCTTACGGAACCCTTCGTCATCCGGCCCACTTCGGAAACCGTCATCGGTGCGGCTTTCGCCCGCTGGACCTCCAGCTACCGCGATCTGCCCCTCAAGGTCAATCAGTGGTGCAATGTGATGCGCTGGGAAATGAGGCCCCGAATCTTCCTGCGCACGGCCGAATTCCTGTGGCAGGAAGGGCATACGGCCCATGAAACCCGGGAGGAAGCCATTGAGGAAACCCTCACCATGCACAAGGTTTATGAGGAATTCCAGCGGGACGTGCTCGCCATCCCCACCATTCCCGGGGAAAAGACGGAGGCGGAACGCTTCCCCGGCGCGGAGCAGACCTACACGGTGGAAGCCATGGTTCAGGACCGCAAGGCCATCCAGGCCGGGACCTCCCACTTCCTGGGGCAGAACTTCTCCAAATCCCAAAACATCTGCTTCGCCGGACGGGACAACACCCAGCAATTCGCATGGACAAGCTCCTGGGGCGTTTCCACCCGCATGATCGGAGCGCTCATCATGATGCACTCCGACGACGACGGACTCGTCTGCCCGCCCCGCGTCGCTCCCCAGCAAATCGTTATTATTCCCGTCACGCCCAAGGAAGAAAGCCGCCAGGCCGTTCTGGACCACTGCGAGGAGCTGGCGCGCACCCTCCGCGCCAAAACCTTCCACGGCCAGCCGCTGCGCGTGCTGGTGGACAAACGCGATCTGGGCGGCGGCGCCAAGAAATGGGAATGGGTGAAAAAAGGCGTGCCCGTGCGCCTGGAAATAGGCCCCCGGGACCTGGAAAAAGGCTCCGTCTGCCTTCAGCGGCGTGACCGGCCCGCCAACGAAAAATCCTTCGTCCCGGAAACGGAACTGATCGATACCGCTGCGGATATCCTCCAAAGCATCCAGGACGCCCTGCTTCAGCGGGCCATTTCCTTCCGGGACTCCCATATCCGCCCTGCCTCCACGCTGCGGGAATTGGAAGAAAACTTCTCCGGTGAGGGAGACGCAGACTGGCTCCAGGTGCCGTGGGACGGGTCGCCGGAAGAAGAAGAAGCACTGGCTAAGCGGCTGCGCATCTCCATCCGCTGCATCCCGCTCGGCGAACTGGGCCAGGGCGAACCGGCTCCCTGCATCCTCACCGGACGCATGACGACACGCCGCGTTCTGTGGGCCAGAAGCTACTGAGCCCTCTGATTGTCCCTTTCAACGGGATTGTTCCAAGGCAGGCCCAAACGGGCCTTTACGGAACAATCCCGTTTTTATGCGCCCCCCACCGTTTTCCCAAAAACGGCATCAACAAGGAACGGAACAACATGTATCGCAGACCAGAACACTTTCTTCTGCTGCGTCCCCATGCCGGCGGCGACATCCGTATTCCGGGGAAACAGGATTTTTTCTCTAAAAAAATCTTGCCAAGACCGGAAAACCTTATATACTCCTCGGCACACGGACGCTGTAAGGCTCCAATCATTTAAAGCGGATGTAGCTCAGGGGTAGAGCGCAACCTTGCCAAGGTTGATGTCGTGGGTTCGAATCCCATCATCCGCTCCAACTTTTTTATAGCAAAAGACCCGCACAAATCTTGATGATGTGCGGGTTTTATATGATGGCCCGTACAGAAAAACCTGTCCCCCCCTATTGCAAAACCGTTACAGGAAACATTTTCATCTGCCCTGGTGAAGCCCTCCGGACGATCATCCTTCATGGCAGACGTTACCGGTTTTCTCAGGCATGTCCTGCCTTATTGTTTAATGACTTAGTGTTTATCCTCTGAAACCTAGGCGGACTTAATGATCACCGTATCAAGAACCTGTCGCGAACCCTATGATCATGATGACAAGCCATATACCCAACAATATAAGCGCAATAAGATCGTCTTTTCTGTTCGGCTTCACGATGATGCCACACAATCCCCAAAACAGGCTTGTAAATTGACCGATGAACATTGCCAATCCTAATGTTATAGATAGAGAGACAGGAAAGCTAATGTTTTTGTCGAATAGCGTTACACAAGCTGTAGGAAACAGCGCTATCCATCCGATGAGTGAAGGAGTGTAAGATTTCATGATTAATGCTGGCGCATGCCTGAAATCATTTTATACCGCTTCTTTCATCAGTTGCCGCAGGAAGTTGGCCGGCAACGAGAACATATGGCTCCATCCATCAAGAATTAGAAAAAGATGAACCAAAAAGAGCGATTCCCGTAGAAATAGGAAACATAATTCCGCATTTATCTAATAGAAAAGTCTCCATGGAAAATATATTTTTTCGCAACAAACCCTGTAAGGCTCTTCTTTTGATTCAGGGGGAATTTTGATTTGCACTTCGATACGGCAGCCTTTCACGAGGTCTGGGTTGTTTAACAGATACTCCTCGACTTCCGGAGGAATCCGGGCATTCGTTCCGTCTTCGACAACGAACCAGATCTCACAAGTTTTACCTCTCCAGGAAGCTCCATCGCCTGTTAATTTCATTCCATGCCGGGCAAATATCTTATGGAGTTCCAAATCCTTTTTCACTGTTTTCAACAGAGTTACACTCCTCTTCATACCGTTTCCCTTATCTATGCCCGACCAGAAGAGGGAGAACGGTAAATAAATGAAGTAAAGAGCGGCTATTCCTATGACGATCCACATTTTCTTTTTCATCTTAAATAATTTATTAATTCCCTTTTTGTTTATTTGCAAGGCACTCTTCCTTCGCCATAGCCTCTATGCCCTTGAGGAGCTGGAGCCAGAAGAGAAGTATCGGGGGCAAACGGGGCTACAAAACCAGCTCTTTCCACGATTTCACACGCCCATCCGCAGCAATTTCTTGCTCCCGAGTTGTATAGTGAATATAGAGGGACATTCTTTTCATCTTCCCGGATCTGCTCTTCAACTTTACTTACTGACTCAGGACAGGCTTTATAAGTGTAGGAATTTCTAGGATCGGCAGCTCCTTCATTATGGGCATCATCCTGAATTTCTCCGGCTCCAACGCCTAAAGCGCCTTTGTGCCAACTTCCGGGGTAGAGACCTCTCTGCATATTGGGCGTTTTGACCCAAGCATGTCCTACATTTCCTAGCAAATTCCTGAATGGTTTAACCAGAATAAAAATTTCCTGTATTTCATATTCGCAACATTCCCTTCCTGCGTCATCCGCAATTTTAGAGTATTTTACACCATCCTTGCAACATTCCGTTTCAGCATCTTCAGAAAGTCCAAGCGTATCAGAGTACAGGCATGTATTGTTCTTGACAAAGATATAAAGATTCCATCCGCTCTGTTCATCGACAGGATCTCTGCTGATCCACCTTCCATCTTGGGGATTATAGTAGCGGTAATTGTAATAAACCAACCCCAGCTCGTCATCAGCATACTCGCTGGAGAAGCGGAAGGGATTGATTTCTGCCGCATTGCCTTCCATCTTGAGAACATTCCCATACGGGCCGTATTCGTACAAGGCTCGCCGGCCCGCCTTGATGCCGAAGAGCGCCGTTGTGTTCTTCAACGCGTCATGCGTATAATAAAGATCTTCCACATAAGTTCCCGTTTCATCAAAGACGCTCATCGCCAGGACGCGCGTGGCTACCGGTTCCAGGGGATCCCACAGGTACGTTTTACGCAGGACGGGTTCAGCGGATTCCGAAGCGTCCGCAGCATCCAGTTCCGCGATTTGCAGGTAACCCTGGTAGATAAACCGTTTCCTTGACATGAGCGCTTCCCCTTCATAGACGGATTTTTCTACCCTCCTGTTCAGATAATCGTAAACGCACTCAATACGCCTGTCCCCCTGCGTGAAGCTGACCGCCTGATTCAACGCGTTGTAGGCGGCTTCCCATTCTCCCGTGGACGTCTGAATTTTCGTCTGGTTGCCGTCGGCGTCATAGGTGGGAACAAAGGGCGGCTCCGTACCCTCGGTGATATCCGTGTATTGATTGAGCCGGTTGGCAACGTATGTGGCGGGAAGGGAATCCGTTCCCTCCCGTGAGGTTGTGCGGTTGCCGATGTTATCGTAGGCGTAACTGTATATGCCGCCCCGGCTCATCGCGTCGCTCACAAGTTCATTCCTGTCATTGTAGGCGTAGGCGTGGGTGAGGTCGGGCGCGGACGTGTTGAAATAGTCTTTCTTCGTGACGGGACGCCCCAGCACATCGTAAGAGTAGTCGGTTTTGGCCGGGTAGTTGGCGCTGCCGGGGCGCAGGTAGTCAATATTCACCGGGAGGTCGCGCTTTTCTTCCAGGGTGCGCCGCCATTTCAACGTGTTGGGGTAATCAAGAGTGTCCAGCAGGCCGCTTTCCGCATTGTAGCCGTAGGTGAAGGGCTTCGCGACGGCGTTCAGCGAGACGGTGGAAAGCCTTCCGGAGGCGTCATGCCCCCATGCCGTCCGCAAGGCGGCAGCGCCCGCATAGTCCAGACAGTAGCCCGCGGGCCTCCCCACTCCGTCACGGCGGAGGGTCAAGACGCTTGCCGCAAGGCCAGCCGTCGTTTCCATTTCCTGTTCGTTATACTGATTGTACGTGAACGTGCGCGTTCCGGAAGCGTCTTCAATTTGCGTCAGCTGCCCCAGATGATTGTAGCGGCTGCTGATGGAGGGGGTAAAACCGTCGTCATTAAAGGTAATGGAGGTAAGCTCCCCGGTAAGGGGGGCGTAGGAGCGGGAGGCAACGGTTCCCCGCGCGTCCGTCGTAGCGGAAACGCGGTTGAGCGCATCATAAGCGGTATCCACATGGGTGGCATTGGCATAGGTCTTGCGGACAACCAGCCCCGTAGCGACATCGTACGTCCAGGAGGTGATGTCCCCATCCGTCCGGAGGCGGGGATCAGTAGTGATGACATCCCCGGGATCACGGAAGGTGGAAAGGCTCACTATATGGCCGGCGGCGTCATAAGCGTATACGGCGGGCTGTATGGCCGTCCCCCATTCGGCTTCCTTGCGGCCCCGGATATCATAAACGGAACAGGCCGTTTTACCAAGGGCATTGGTAACGCAGGTAGGCAGATCAAAGGGCTGGGCATAAGCGTAGGTGGTCGTGTTGCCCGCGGCATCCGTGCCGGAAATGATGCGGCCGGTGATGTCGCAGACGGCGGTAAAGACGTTACCGCGCACATCTGTGTCCGCATAGGTGATGCCCGTTTCCGTATAAGTGCGCTGCCGACGGGCGGTCGCGCCGTCAAAGCCCGTAACCGCCGTCGTGAATCCGTCCACGACGCGCGTGAGGGCAACGCTCCCGACGCCGGGCACGGTTTTCTTCTGCAGGCGGACAGAACCGCCGCCATACTCCGTCCACTCCACGGTATCCTGGCCGCGGGGATCCGTCATGACGGTTTTGCCTGCAAGAACAGAACTCAGAGCAGAGAGCAGGGCCGCCTGCTTTTGAAGAACGGGAGTACCTGAAGAAGTATAACTTGTTATGGAAACAAGTCTGTAGATGCCGTCTTCACGGCTCTCGGCCACATAAGCGTAGTCAGTAATGCGGGAGTTCAGGATGGTCGGTTCATCCTCCAGGGCGACGATTGCCCTTGTCCTGTTCCCAAAGGCATCATAGGCATAGAGTGTCGGCGCCATGTCCGCCAGCTGTTCCCTGATAAGGCGCCCCTTGTCATCGTATGCAAGAGTGCGCACGTTTTCCCCATTCAGGGTATTGGCGGCAGCAATCCGTACAAGCTCGCCAAAGCCGTTGACGGTGGAGCTTCCCGTCACGACGCGGGGCTCTCCCCCCTCCCCGCCCGGCACAGCCTCCGTCGTGCGGATCCCTTCCGCCGTGGCCTCAACGGTATAAAGGATATCCTGCTGCCCGGTGCCGTAACGCCGCACTACTGTTCCGGAAGGGCTTTTCCGGGTGATGAGCGTAGCGCCGGCGGGCGTGGTAACTGTTTCTACCAGGCCATCCCCGCTGTAAGAGCGGACGGTGGTGCGCCCCAGAATATCGGTTTCTCTTATCAGGCGCCCCAGCAAATCGTATTCCCGGCTTTCCACCGTCGTCATTGGGCCTGCATCCCTGCGCAGGGAGGTAATTTTACCGAGAGCATCACGGGTATAGCTCGTGATGGTTTCCGGAGTGATCATGGTTTCCCCGTCCGTAACGGCTGAACGGATGGTTTCCACCAGCTGGCGGGCCGTATTGTAGGAATAGGAAGTGGTCACTCCATTTTCATCCCTTTCCCACAACGGGCCGCAGCAGGTCATCATGCGCTCGTAAACGCGCCCATTGGCGCGGGTGCGCTTTACCCAACGGTTCTCAACGTCATATTCATAAGAAGACGCGTCCGTCATGGACCAGGCGCCATCGGCCAGCCGGGCGTATTGCTCATAACGCATGTTATTGCCCTGGCCGGAGACGTAAGTAACCTTCCGCGAGCTCAGGCCGGGGACGCTCTCTCCCGCTATCCGCGTTTCCGCGGTCACTTTGTAAAGGGCTCCGTACTGGTCCGTCTCTTCATAAAAATAATGCGTCTGAATGCCGTCCATGCCCTGTTTCATCTTCAGGCGTCCGCGGGCATAAACATTGGGAGCCGTGCCGAGCCAGGATTCCTTCACTTCCAGACGCACGTTTTCTTCCCCCAATGCGGTCGTGCGTTTTTCCACGCGCCGCACATGATTTTCCTCAACGTAGGTGTAATCCGCGCGCCAAAGTTCCGCCGCAGTGGCCGTCAACGTCACCCATTGGGTGAGGATATCCGGATCCGCCTGCGTCTGGTCCCGATACGTGGTGTAAGTGACCTTATCGCCGGCTTCCGCCCAGGGGACGCTGGACACGATTTCACGGCCGAAACGGTCGTATGCCCACGTTTTGACACTTCCGTCAGGAGCAGTTTCCTTCGCGATTTTTCCCATGCCGGTGTACTCGTAAGTCGTTTCCCGGGCGTAGTCCGTTCCGTAGCCTTCAATACGGCTGGTGCACAAATTGCCATTGCGGGTGACGGCATAAGTCTCACAGACGCGGGAGATGGGAGCGCCGTTTTCCCCCCGCTGGATGGTGGTGATGAGTTTCCACGTGCCGGGCGAAACGATCTGTTTTTCTTTCAGAGTGAATATGGCGTCTTCTCCTTCCCCCTGCGCCATGTTCCATGCTCCGTCGGCTCCCTGCCAGTAGCGGGTGGTGTAGGGCGCGCGCCCGGCGGTCTGTTCGGTAACGGAGAGTCTGCCCGCAGCCGCGTCCCCGGTAATTGTGAAGGTTTTAAAGGGGTCGCCCGTGACGGAATAAAGGCCGGTGGAACTGTTTTTCCCGCCCACCTGCTCGGGGAGATAGAGGGCGATGCGGTAACCGGACTCCGTGACATTTTCGATGTTGGCGAGCCCGTCCCACAGGTTCCATATCTGCCGGATGCTTCCATCCGAAGCCCGCACGATATCCAGCTTTCCGTCAAATTCTTCTCTTGTGTAAGCCGCGCCGTTTTTAGCGGTGTAGCCGGTGGCGTATTTCAAGGAAGAGGCCGAACCTGCGGTATAGTTAACGGTATTGCCCGCGTTTGAACGGATACTGAGGCAGAATTCTCCCGCCCTTGCCGGAGAAGCGGATCTCCTCCCGAACCACGCCGAGCCCCCGCGCTTGGCGGATCCTGCAATGGGGGCCACGCTGTCACCCCTGCTGCCGTCTCCATCCGCGTAACAGTAGTAGTTAATGGCAGTTCCTCCGCTCCTGATTTGGAAAGCGGTATTCGCCCCGATGCCCGATGATGGCGCGGAGATGATTTCACGAGTCATCGGATGCCAGTAATGAAGCGCACGTGGGGACCAGAGCTCAGCCGAGAATGTGTATCCTACTATTTCCAGCAATCCCTGAGGCAGACCCGTCATGCCCCGGAAAGAGCCGAAATTGGTACGCCAGATCATTTCCGTCTTGAGCGTCCGGGCAACCACGCGCCTGCCGGCGGCCGACGAACCGTAAAGGGTGGAGGAAGAGCGCGCGCCGCGCGCCGAAGAGCTGCTGCCGCCCTCATTGTTTTCACAGGTGCAGGGATCCTCATCTTCACCGTTATCCCCTTCTCCGTTGTCTTCCTCCGGACAGGGAGAACTGGAACTGCTCTGGGAGCCATTGCCGCCAGCAGCCTCCTCCCCGCATTCACACGGCACGTCTTCCCCCTCATCTTCCGTACTTACGGGTTCCGGATAACCTTCATCCGGCTGATAGGAGGATGAGGAGGTTCCATCCGAAACCATGACTTCAATGGAATAATTAAGGATGGCGAGATTAGTCCATTCAGGAGGAACAGCCACGTTCTCATAAGTCATGTGCACGCGGTGCGGTCCCGGTTCAATGGGGAAGCTCAAGCTTTTTTCCCTATAAGACCCTCCATGGTATTTGCCCTCCCCAGGAATGAAAATTCCCTCGCCGTCAACAGTAAGAGAGCCGTTATCATCCACCCCCAGCATCAGACGGCACTCCGCCGTTTCCCCCGGGCCGAGCGGATCAACGACAATCCCCCAGTCCCAGCTGCCGCTGAACGCCCCGGCCTCTTTGTTAAACGGGACCGGCACACCTCCGGACGCTGTGAGGGAATTATCAGGCAGAGAATTCGCATGACGCTGAACCTGTTGATCTTTCATAAAATCCAGATAATTGACGATTGAGGGACGAACATCAAAGAAGACAACGCTTCTCTATATTCACTATTCTTATGTATCTCGGAAAACGGAACAGATCAATGATTCATTTTTGAATAATTGTTACTAATTACAATAAATTATTACCAATCAATATTCTTTTAAAATATATATTTATTCCCAACAACCGGAGGGAATAACCATGTTTTTCCGCGCTGCCTGACATCCCCCGCATCTACTGCCGGCCAAATGGCCATGGGGACGGGCTGAACAACTTCCCCGGCCTCCGTTAAGACAAACTCCGGCAGATCTATCTGCATCATCCCTTCAACGAAAGGTTCTCCCGTCTGGTCGTCCAGATAAGGCCGGTGTCGGCACTTTCTTTACGCCGTCCCAATTCTCAACCCGGAATAAACCAATGAATAATACGACTCAACCAGGGGCTGCTCCAACAGGCCCCGCAACAACCAATAACGCTCCGGCGGTAAAATCCGTCCTCCGCATGGGAGTATTCACTCTCGCCATGATCAACGTTTCCGCCATTGTCAGCCTGCGCGGCATGCCTGCGGAAAGCACTTACGGACTGAGTTCCGTTTTTTATTACATTTTCGCCGCGGTATTCTTTCTGGTGCCTGTTTCCCTGGTCGCCGCGGAGCTTACTACTGGATGGCCCCAAAAGGGCGGCGTTTACCGCTGGGTAGGCGAGGCATTCGGGAAAAAATGGGGGTTCCTGGCCATCTGGCTGCAATGGATTGAGAGTACCATCTGGTTCCCTACCGTTCTGACATTCGCCGCCGTTTCCCTGGCTTTCATGGGGCCCGGACAAAGATGGGATGAAGCGCTTGCCGCCAATAAATGGTATGTTCTCATCGTGGTGCTGTGCGTGTACTGGGCGGCCACCCTGCTTAATCTGCGCGGCATGAAGACTTCCGCAGGCGTCACCAAATGGGGAACCATCATCGGAACCATTATTCCCGGAGCCATCCTGATCCTGCTGGGTCTGGGCTATTGGGCCGGCGGCAACCCGATCCTGCTGGATATGAGCTGGGACAAGCTGGTGCCGGACATGAGCAATTTCAACAACCTCGTTCTGGCAGCCAGCATCTTCCTGTTTTACGCAGGGATGGAAATGTCCGCCGTGCATGTGAAGGATGTGAATAATCCCGGACGCAATTATCCGCTGGCCATTCTGATTTCCGCCATCATTACGGTGCTTATTTTCGTTCTGGGCACGCTGGCCATCGGCTTCATCATTCCCAATTCCCAGATTAATCTGGTGCAGAGCCTGCTGATTACTTATGACAGCTATTTCAGCTTCTTCGGCCTCGGCTGGATGAACTGGATTCTGGCGCTTGCGCTGGCCATAGGCGTTCTGGCCCAGGTAACCGCATGGGTGGGAGGCCCCTCAAAAGGCCTGTACCAGGTGGGCCTGGCCGGTAACCTTCCGCCTGTCATGCAGAAGCGGAACAAGAACAACGTCCAGATGGGCATCCTTTTTATCCAGGGGGGAATCGTCACCCTGCTTTCCATCATGTTTGTAATTATGCCTTCCGTGCAATCCGCCTACCAGATTATTTCCCAGCTGACCATCATTCTGTACCTCATCATGTACATGCTGATGTTCGCGTCAGGCATTTACCTGCGCTACCGGGAACCGAATACGCCCCGTACTTTCCGCATTCCCGGCGGCAGAACCTTCGGCATGTGGATTGTCGGAGGGCTCGGCTTCCTGGCCAGCCTGGCGGCTTTCCTGGTGAGCTTCATCCCGCCTAACCAAATTACCGTAGGCAGCAGTACCATGTACATTCTCCTTCTGGTGGTGGGCACCTTCATTTTCGCGGGTATTCCCTTTATCATCCATGCCATGGCCAAACCCTCCTGGAAACGGCCGGTGGATCCCGAAGACGCCTTTGAACCCTTCGGATGGGAGAAAAACAATGATTCCCATTCCGCAGCAACCCCTAGCCATTCCATATCCCATGAGTAACATTCCTTCCAATGAACAAATCCGGACGGCCCTGGATAACGCATACGCCTACGCCAAAACCGTCCAGGGAGGCAAAAACGCCTCGTACATTCCCGCCCTGGCCCAGGTGCCTTCCGACCTGCTGGCTATTGCCGTGGTCACCGTCAACGGAGACCTGCTGACTGCAGGTTCCGCGGACGCACCCTTTGCCATTGAATCCATTTCCAAGGCATTCAACCTGGCTTATGTCATGGATCTGATCGGCATGAAGCAGCTGCGCGCGAAAATCGGAGCGGACCCCACCGGGGAACCCTTCAATTCCGTAATGGCCATTGAGCTGCACGGCGGCAAGCCCCTCAATCCCCTGGTCAACGCAGGGGCCATGGCGACGGTCAGCCTGGTCAACGGTTCGGATTCCGATGAAATATGGGGAAACATGATCCATAATTTCAATAACTTCGCCAACACGGCCCTGACTGTGAACCAGGAGATTTACAAGTCGGAAAGCGCTACCAACCAGCACAACCGCGGCATTGCCTGGCTGCTGGACAGCTACGGCTATTTTTACAATACGCCGCCCATGATTGTGGATTTGTACACACGCATGTGTTCCCTGAATATCACCGCTTCCCAGCTGGCCCTGATGGGCGCCTGCTACGCCAACGGCGGAGTCAATCCCGTCAGCAAGAAGCGTGTGGTGAAAGAGGAGAACGTTCCCCCCATTTTGGCGGAAATGTGCATGTCAGGCCTTTATGATTCCACAGGGGACTGGATGTACAAAGCCGGCCTTCCGGCCAAGTCCGGCGTGGGAGGCGGCCTGGTAGCCGTAGCTCCCGGCAAGCTGGCCATGGCGGCTTTTTCGCCTCCCCTGGATCCCGCAGGGAATACCGTCAAGGGGCAGGCGGCGCTTCAATCCATCATCAGGGAACTGAATCTAAACCTTTTCCGGAGCTGATCCGGGATGAGAAGGTAAACCCGCGGAGCCAAAATCCGAAAGGATTCCCGCGGGTTTACTGTATCCTGTCCAGCCCCCCGAGGCAGACCGCAGTTTCTCGACTACGGATTTCAGCCATAAAAAACAGCCTTCCGACACAGTACGCTGAAAAACGGATATATCCGGCGGACAACGGCCACATCACCTGCGCCCCGGCAGCCGCAGGCAATCTTTCCCCGGCGCCCCGCATCAGCTCCTGTTTGAAAAGTTGCACAGCTGCATGGCTACGCCGTCTTCCATAACCCGGAAGCCGTGCTTCTCATAAAAAGCGGCGTTTCTGCTCTCCTCCGGCATGATTTCAAGATACAGGTAGTCCCTGTATTTTTCCTTAACCATTTCCACCATTTTTCCAGCAATCCCCCTGCCCTGATAGGCGGGATGCACCAGAACATAATGCATGTAGGCAACCATCTCGCTGTCGTCCAGCACCCGCACCAGCCCTGCCAGGCGGTCACCATCCCAGGCCGTAACAACAGTGGACGAATTCATGAGAGCCTTGAACAGACGCCCCGGATATTGTCCGGAAATCCAGCCAACGGACAGGAACAATTCTTGAACATCTTCCCTGGAAAATTTCTTCTCTTCCGTAAAAACAATCATTTTTTCTTTAATTAATTATTGATTATCCGCCTGTACCGTCGCGGCCACACAACCGACTGAGCGGGAAACGCCTTTCCCTCGGCCGGATTGACACCCTGTTTCAAGGTTTTATCTGCTCCCACTGCCGCAGTCAACACCGTCTTGTCCGAGGGTTTTACCCATTCCAAGGACATGGCGGAGCCTGTGATAAGAACGCGCGCGCCGGAAACAGGCAACCCTTTCCACAGTCAGCAGCTCGTCCGCCCCTGCCTCCTCAGCTTCCGGGGAAGGAAGAGCCGCACCAGGAACACACATCTTCTTTTCAGGGAAACGATACTCGAATACGGGAGACGGCATTTTTCCTGGAACCGATTCCCCAAAAACGGAAAACTCCGGGCCCAGGTTCATAACATTGTGAAAAACCTTTCTCCGTCATTTGTTTAAGGACTTGTCACCACGCTTCTTTTCCCTAGAATCCCCCCGGTATGCTTGACGCCCTCCAAAATGCCTTTTTCCAGACCGGGGACACGCTCACATCCTGGCTGTCCGCTTTCAGCAGCTTTCTGTGGGGGTGGCCCCTGCTCATCATGCTGCTGGGCACGCACCTGTACCTCACCGCCATCCTGCGGTTTCCGCAGCGTTATCTGCTTAAGGCCCTGAAATTGTATTTTGTGAAAGATCATACGGACAAGGGAGATATCTCCCCGTTCAGCTCCCTGATGGTGGCCCTGGCAGCCAACATCGGCGCCGGGAATATCATCGGCGTGGGCGTGGCGATTGCAGCCGGAGGCCCCGGCGCCGTCTTTTGGTGCTGGCTGACGGGAGTTCTGGGAATGGCAACCCGTTATTCGGAAGGATTGCTCGCCATCAAATACCGGGTGGAAAACAAGGACGGCAATATGAGCGGAGGCCCCATGTTCGTGCTGGAACGCGGTCTGAACAGCAAATGGCTGGGGACAGCCTTCGCCGTCTTCACGGCCATTGCCGCCTTCGGAATCGGCAATCTGACGCAAGGGAACGCGGCGGCGGAACAGCTCCACCACGCCTTTTCCATTCCCTCCTGGGGAACAGCCGCCGTTCTGACGGCATTGACGGCTCTGGTGATGCTGGGAGGCATCCAGGGCATTGCCAGGGTATGCGCTTTCTTCGTGCCGTTCATGGCCGTCATCTATATCATGGGATGCCTGTATATCCTGACCGTACAGGCAGAGTACATTATTCCCGCCATCCGGTATATTCTGGACTGCGCCTTCACGGGAGAAGCCGCCGCCGGGGGCGCAGCAGGAGCGGCCGTCATGGCGGCAATGAGAACCGGTGTGGCCCGGGGCCTCTTTTCCAATGAGGCCGGCCTGGGATCCGCAGCCATCGCCTCCGCCGCAGCACAGAACCGCAACCCCGTCAGGCAGGCGCTCATCTCTTCCAGCGGCCCCTTCTGGGATACCGTCATCATCTGCGCCCTGACGGGAATTGTGCTGACCACCAGCATCATCGCGCATCCGGACATTTCCTGCACGGACGGCCCCAGGCTTACTACGCTGGCATTCAGCAAAATTCCTTACATAGGCTCCCCTCTGCTCACGCTCAGCCTGGTTACGTTTGTAGTTTCCACCATTCTGGGCTGGTCCTACTTCGGAGAAAAAGCGCTGGAATACCTGGGAGGCATCCGGCTGATCATGCCTTACCGCGTCATCTGGGTGGCGGCGGTCTTCATCGGCTGCGTCTCTAAAATAGAACTGGTATGGATTTTTGCAGACTGCGCCAACGGCCTGATGGCCCTGCCCAACCTCATTTCCCTGCTGGCACTTTCCGGCGTGCTTGTCCAGCAAACGCGGTACTACCTCTGGCAGCACAGGCTGGACGATTACGACGAATCCCACATACCGGAAGGAAAATAACGATTTTTTTAACTCGGATTCAAATAATTCTTGCCTTTCGGCTTCCGGTAGTATTTACTTCGCCGCGCAGTCCCTGCAAACCTAAAAGTCGCGTTCGTCTAGCGGTCCAGGACTCCCGCCTTTCACGCGGGCAACACGGGTTCGAGTCCCGTACGCGATGCCAGCTTTACCGCCGCGGCAGTTACGACAATTCCGCTTTTCCCCTTTTCAGGGAAGCATATTGGAAAAACGTAATGGCCGCGGTTTTCTTTTGGCCCGGTTTTCCGGATTCAGGAAAGCGCGGCAGAGGCGCCGGAAGCGGAATCCCCCCCTGCTTTTAAATGCCGGAACATGTCTTACATCCCCCGGATTTGGCTTTCAGAAAACCCCGCCATCTTTTAAAATCCTTTACACGCAAACGCCATGGATTACACACCTCTCATTGAAAAACGCCGCCAGCGCCTGGAAGAATTGGAAACAGTCATTGCCGAACCGGACTTCTTCAATGACCAGAAAAAGGCCTCGGAAATCATGAGAGAGCACCGCCGCCTGAAGGAACTCATGGAAACATGGGATTCCCTGAACGCCACGGAACAACAGCTGGCGGACAACCAGGAACTGGCCAAGACGGACGATCCGGAACTGGCGGAACTGGCCGCCCTGGAGATTCCAGAACTGGAAGCCGCCCTGGAAAAACTGCGAAGCGACGTGCAGTACAGCCTGCTGCCCCGCGACACGACGGAAGACCGGGACGCCATCATTGAAATCCGCGCCGGAACGGGCGGGGATGAAGCCTCCCTGTTTGCCGGAGACCTGCTGCGGATGTACCAGCGTTTTGCGGAAGAACGCGGCTGGTGCTTCGAGCATCTGGAAAGCAGCCCGTCGGACGTGGGCGGATTCAAGGAAGTCGTCTGCCGCATTGCCGGGGAAGAAGTGTTCCGCTTCCTGAAATATGAAGGCGGCGTGCACCGTGTGCAGCGCGTTCCCGCTACGGAAACGCAGGGGCGCATCCATACTTCCACCGCCACCGTGGCCGTCATGCCGGAAGCGGAGGAAGTGGACATAGAAATCCGCCCGGAAGATCTCCGCATCGAAGTATGCCGTTCCGGCGGAGCCGGAGGCCAGCATGTGAACAAAACAGAATCCGCCGTTCAGATATGGCACATACCCACGGGCGTTTATGTCCGGTGCGAGGAAGAACGCAGCCAGATGAAAAACCGAGAAAAAGGCATGAAAATCCTGCGCGCCAAGCTCTTTGAAGCCAAAAAACGGGAAGAGGCGGAAAAATACTCCGCCGCGCGCCGCAATCTCATCGGCTCCGGCGGCCGTGAAGAAAAGATACGCACATACAACTTCCCGCAGAACCGTCTGACAGACCACCGCATCGGCTACACTTCCCACAATCTGGACGGTATCCTGATGGGGCAGCTGGAAGACCTGATTATGGCCCTCCAGCATGCGGAAATGCAGGAACGCCTGGCGGAGGCCGGAATGTCCTAACTTCCTTTTTCCTTTCATGAAAACTTTACTGGAAGTCCTTCAAGCCGGCACGGATTATCTGGCCCGCCAGGGGTGCGACGAAGCACGCGCCACCATGCAGCATTTGCTGGCCCATGTCCTGCACTGCAACCGCACGGCTCTTTACTCCCAGTTTGACAGGCCCGTGGAAGAAGCGGAGCTGGCACCCCTGCGCGAACTGCTGAAACGCAGGGCAGCGGGAGAACCGCTGCAACATCTGCTGGGGGTCACGGAATTTTTCCGGAGGGATTTCCTGACGGATGCCCGCGCCCTGATTCCCCGCCCGGAAACCGAGGAACTGGTGGAAATGGTGTTAAAGAAAATCCCGGACCATCCGGTACGCATCCTGGACATGGGCACGGGCTCCGGCGTTATCGGCGTCACGCTGGCGCTGGAACTCAAGGAGCGCGCCGGAGAAGTCGTGCTGGCGGACATTTCCCCGCAGGCTCTGGATCTGGCCCTGGAAAATGCCATGCGGCTGGGAGCCAGAGTCTCCACCATCCAGACGAATCTGTTCGCCAACATTCCCCAGGAAAAAACGGATCCGCATGCGGAGGATGCCGATTCTGCTCCGGATGGAGGAAAAGGGGAAAACGGGCGGAACATGCTCTTTGACGTTATCGTGGCCAATCTGCCATACATTGCAGAGGGGGAAAAACTTGCCCCGGAAGTCATGAAAGACCCCCATACAGCCCTGTTCGGAGGTCCTAAAGGCTGGGAAATCATTGAACGCTTTCTGGCCCGCGCCCGGGATTACCTGAATGAAGACGGCTTTGTAGCCCTGGAAATCGGGTACGACCAGGCATCCGTCGTAACGCAAATCATGGATGGATACGGCTACAATTACATTGAAGTTCTGAAGGACATGAGCGGCGTCTCCCGTTTCCCCTTCGGCTATCGTTAATGTTATCCTCCTTTTCACTCCATGCAGGCGGCGCGCATTCTGGTTGACGGACAAAGCGATCTGGTACTGGATTACGGTATTCCTCCGGAAGCGGGAGACGTCAAGCCGGGCTGCCGCGTACAGGTGCCCCTGCGCAACAGAACGGCTACCGGAACCGTGCTTACGCTGTCAGAACCGGCCCCGGCCTGGAAGGACAGGCTCAAGCCCATTCTGAAACTGATCGATCCGGAGCCCCTGATTTCCCCGGTGATGATGAATCTGGCCTCATGGGCGGCGGACTATTACTCCGTGGCTCTGGATCAGATGATCCGGTGTCTGCTCCCGGAAACCGTTCGTCAGGAAAATACGGCGGAAAAAATGCGCAAAATGGTGTATCTGGAAAAAACTCCGGCACAGGAGGAACTGGACGCCCTGTACCGCAAAGCACCCCGGCAGGCCCAAATGCTGGATTATTTCTCATCCGCGAAACAACAGTCCGCCCCCCTGGCGGCATTCGGCGCCGGAGCCCTGAACGTTGCCCGCAGCCTGGAAGCCAAAGGCTTCATCTCCCTGAAAGAAGAGGCCGTGCACCGGGACCCCAGCACCGGGGAGCAATTCGTCCCCACCCAGCCCATGAAGCTGAACAGCCAGCAGCAGAAAGCGCTGGAAGAAATCACGGCCATGTGCGCGGCAGAGCGCAAAAAACCGGTCCTGCTGCAAGGGGTTACCGGTTCCGGCAAGACGGAGGTTTACTTACAGGCCGTTTCCCAAATAGTAAAATCCGGAAAATCCGCCCTGATCATGGTGCCGGAAATTTCCCTGACGCCCCAGACGGTTCAGCGTTTCAAATCCCGTTTCGCGGAACTGCCTTCCTCCGTGGCAGTGCTGCACAGCCTCCTTTCGGACGGAGAGCGCTTTGACGAATGGCATGCCATCCGTTCCGGAAAGGCACGTATCGTCATCGGCCCCCGTTCCGCCGTCTTCGCCCCCCTCCAAAATCTGGGTCTGGTGATTGTGGATGAAGAACACGACGCCTCTTACAAACAGGAAAGTTCCCCCCGCTACCACGGGAGGGATCTGGCCGTGCTGCGCGCCCATCTGGAAAACTGCGCCGTGCTTCTTGGCTCCGCCACTCCCTCTCTGGAAAGCATCCATAATGCCCTGATTGGGAAGTATTCCCTGGTAAAACTGACGGAAAGGGCGGACGGTCAGAAGCTGCCGCTCATTCGCATCCTGGACATGAAAACGGAAGGAAAGAATAAATCCGGTCCCAACGTTATCTCCGAACGCCTCAGGATGTCCATTGACCGGCGCCTGGACAAAGGGGAACAGGTTATCCTGCTGCTCAACAGGCGCGGATTCGCACGCTCCATCCAATGCCCGGACTGCGGCCACGTTGTCACGTGCCTGCACTGCTCCCTGCCCCTGACCTACCACCGTACGGAAGACCGCCTCATGTGTCACCTGTGCGGATTCAAAGCCCTTCCGCCCCGTTCCTGCCCGGAATGCCGGTCCGCCAATATCCTGCTCCAGGGGTACGGAACCCAGAAGGTGGAAGAAATCCTGCGCCGCACTTTTCCTGCGGCGCGCATCACGCGCGTGGATGCGGACGTAGCCCGGCGGAAAAACGCCGTCCGGACCATTCTGAACCAGTTCCGCGCCCATAAGATAGATATTCTCCTGGGCACCCAGATGATCGCCAAAGGGCTGGACTTTCCCAACGTGACGCTGGTAGGCGTACTGAACGCGGACCTGGGGCTCCACATCCCGGATCCCCGTGCAGGGGAACGCACTTTCCAGCTCCTGACGCAGGTAGCGGGCCGCGCCGGCCGCGGCGATCTTTCCGGAGAAGTCATTATCCAGACTTTTACGCCCCAGTCCCCCTCCCTGCAATACGCCCGGCACCATGACACGGACGGCTTTGCAGCCCAGGAACTGGAAATGCGGCGTACTTTCGACCTCCCCCCCTTCACCCATATCGCCGTCTTGACCATACGTTCCCAGCATGAAAGCATGGCGGAATTCGCCACGCAAACCCTCGCGGCCCGCCTGCGCGGCA
>NZ_LBCB01000013.1:32991-38783 GCF_000980515.1 Akkermansia sp. UNK.MGS-1
CCCCCCTCCCGCCACGATGACCGACCCCATGCCTGCCCCCATCCCCCGTGCGCACGGACAGTTCAGATTCCAGATTACGGTCAAGGGGCCATCCGCCCGCATCCTCTCCCGCACTCTCCGGAAACTGGTGCAGGAAGCCGGCCTGGGGGAAGACCTGACGGCTGTCATTGATGTGGATGCCATGTCATTCATGTAAGCCGCCTTGCCAAAACCGGCCGGGAACATTAGACTTTCGGCACAACACAACTTACTATTATGCTGCTTCATTTCTACAAGATGACGGGTGCCGGCAACGACTTTGTCATGGTGGACAATCGTGACCTGAGCCTCTCCTCCGTGCTGGACAGAGAAACCATAGAAGCCCTGTGTGACCGCCGCTTCGGCATTGGGGCTGACGGGTTGATCGCCGTGGAACCTTCCCAGGGCAAGGGGGGAATTGTTCGTATGCGTTATTACAATGCGGACGGCGGAGAAGCGGAAATGTGCGGCAATGGCGCCCGCTGCTTCGGCAACTTTGCCGCCGCCCTGCTTCATCACGACAAGACAGCCCCCCTTCCTTTTGAAACCATGGCCGGCGTCGTCACCGCAACCTTTGAAAAAGACGGCAACGTCACCGTAAACCTGACCAATCCCCACTCCATGCAGCTCTTCGTGCTGAATGCCGATCCGACTGTGGGGGCGGATGTCCATTTCCTGAACACGGGCGTTCCCCATGCCGTTGCGTTTCTGGACAAGCTGGAGGACCTGAACATTTCCAGGCTGGGAGCCTATCTGCGTTACCATGAGGCCTTTTCACCCAAAGGCACCAATGCCAACTTCGCCAGAATCCTGTCTCCGGGGCACATTGCCATACGTACTTACGAACGCGGCGTAGAGGATGAAACGCTTGCCTGCGGAACGGGAATGACCGCCTGTGCGCTGCTGCATGCCGTATTGGCGGACGCCCCCTCCCCCATTCAGGTGGACGTGGCGGGCGGAGACACGCTTAAAGTCGGATTCCAACGCACAGGGGACCGTTTTACTGACGTCACGCTGACCGGACCGGCAGACCTTGTGTTCACCGGAGACATTCAGATCTAAACAGCTTCGACCTGAAAAGGCGGACTCCTTCCCATCAGGGAAATTATCTGTTCAGCAGGGAACATTCCGCCCGCACATAACCGCCGTAATTATTGCAGAACGCCTTGTACACGGCAGGGCCCATATTCGTTTCGCAATAGTACTTTACGGTAATACAGCCGTTTTCGCGTTCCATATTAAGAAAACGGCTGGACAGCAGTACCAGATTGCTCTGGTAATTCCACAAAGCCATGTCACGCTCCATTTCCTCATGAATCCTGTCGCATATAAAGCTCTCCGGAGGAGGAAACAGAATGGCGCTGACAACACCGATCAGACAGATTCCCGGAATGACCCCTACGGCAAGAACCCCGTGACATTTCCTGACCAGGGGAAGGTGATTCCTGAATTTCCGGAAAATGGTGAAACGGAATAAATAACCCGCCAGCAGCGCCACCGGGAAGAACACATTCACGTACTCAAAAGCCAGGCTCATTCCTCCAAGAACGAAAAAACCGATGCCCTTCCACACCTTCCGGTAAACAGGAATGCAGGCGCAAAGAAACACGTACAGAAGATATCCCAGCAGGCAAAGGAAAGGCAGAAGCGTTCCCGTAAAAATATGCTCCACCATGCAGTCCCACGGATATTCCCTGCTGGGAGCGAAGGCTTCATGGAAAAACATGCATACCATGCTCAAAAGCACCAGCGCGGCAAGGAGGATGGTCTTTACTTTTTTTGACTCATACAAAAGCCACAGCAAAATAACTCCGAACGGCAATAAATAGCAACCTATACTGTTGAATACAGTGGACAACATGGGAATATGAGGAAAGAAATTCATGGAGCGGATATGGATAAATGAGCGGTTAACAACTAAAATGCAGCAGCGGCTTCAACAACAGTAATTGGAAATAAAATAAATTCAAACACTCGTTTTCAAATAACCCATAAAAAATCATATTCTTTTCACGAAAAGCCGTTCAGCCGGGCTCTCCCACTTGACAAAACAACCCTCTGAAAAGGATAGTAACGCTCTTGTGAAACACTCCCTTTTCATCCAGGCCGTCCTCCTTCCGGTTCTCTTCTGCCTTCCCCAATGCAGCCGCAAACCGCTCCTTCCGGAATATACGCCTCTGTGTTCCGGAATGGTGCCGGGGGAACACACTGCCCACCGGGCCCTCCGGGCACGGGAAAACAGAACCTACCGGGTCGGTCCGAAAGGCGGCGTATATTACATCAATTCCCATAATAAAAAAGTTTACATCAAATCCAGGAGGGTGCAATAGAAGACCACACGGTTTCTCCGTAATTTTCCAAATGGGAAACAAATAACCGTCCTATCATGTTTTTATTGTATAATTGAGAAAGTATTCCGTTCAAAAAACTCATTAAACTCATTTTCTTCTTGCCAAAATGGAAGAGGACGGGTAATGTCTGCCGCACCACAACACTAAATGGTGTCGGTAGTTCAATGGTAGAGCCCCAGATTGTGATTCTGGTTGTTGCGGGTTCGAGCCCCGTCCGACACCCCATCCCCTTTCCTTCATAAAAAGAGCACTTATAGTGCTCTTTTTTACTATCCCCAACCCTTTCCGCATGCGTAATCCAGAATTCGTCAAAGCCGCTTTTTCCGCTATTGCCCCGCGCTATGTGGCTACCAACCATGTGCTGAGCATGGGTGTGGACCTGCTATGGCGCCAGCGCGTCGTTCAGCTTGTCTCCGAATGGAAACCGGAAAACCTTCTGGATCTGGCGACTGGAACGGGAGACCTGGCCCTGGCCATCCTGAACGCGATGCCGGAAATCCGCCTCACCGGGTCCGACTTCTGCCAGCCCATGCTGGACATAGCGGCCAGGCGGGGACTGGATCATCTGGTTTGCGCAGACGCCATGAACCTGCCCTTCCCCTCCGCCTCCTATGATGCGGTCACTGTCGCCTTTGGCCTGAGGAACATGGCCAGCTATCCGGACGCCCTGCGGGAAATGGGCCGTATGCTGCGCCCGGGGGGCCATCTGCTCATTCTGGATTTTTCCCTGCCTGAAAGCCTGTTGAAAAGCCCTTACCGGTTTTATCTGCACCGCATCCTTCCCGTCATCGCAGGGTGGATGACCGGCCACCGGGAAGCATACGACTACCTGGCGGACAGCATTGAAGCCTTCCCCTGCGGGCAGGCCATGAAGGCTCTGCTGCGGGAATGCGGCTACAGCAATATCACGGCGGAAGCTCTGAACGGGGGAATTGCCAGCATTTACACAGCCCAGCGATGAGTGCGGGGGACGCAAGAGAAGGCATCATACGCGGCAAGGCGGTACGCGCCCGCCTGGGCGGAAAACTTGCCGGACTATCCCTGCCCCGGCAAATCGCCGTTATTGCTTTCTGGCCATTCCTGGAACAGCTGCTGAGCTTTTTCGTCACCTCGTCCGACCTTTTCATCGCCACTAAAATAGGGGTGGACGCCCAGGACACCATCAACATCTCTGACGGCATGGGCGCCGTCGTCTTCATCATGTGGTTCGGCTTCGTCATCCAGGGGTCTATCATGATGGGAGCCACAGCCATCGTTTCCCGCATGACGGGCGCCAGGGACTATCCCCAGGCCCAGCATGGCCTGCACCAGGCCGCCATGCTGGGGCTCCTGGCAGGAACCATCTCCTGCGGACTTCTCTTCACATGCAGCGATTTCCTGGTCACGCACGTACTGACCATGAATGAAACCGCCCGGGCCTACGCCCTGCAATACGTTTATATGGCCGCATTTGCGGCCCCGTTCAGCGGCGTGGTCTTTGCCATCAATGCCGCCCTGCGAGGCTCCGGAGACACGCGGCTTCCCTTCTGGATCATGATGAGCGTAGGCATCCTCAATGTCATCTTCAGCGTCATTTTCGTCTTTGCGGACGCTCCTCTGGGCGGCTGGCGCATCGGAGGAATTGCGGCAGGAACGGTCTGCGGCTACGGCATCAGCATGTGCATCCTGCTGTTCATCATGCTGCGGCGCAGAAAAAAAATCTTCACGGGCAGGAAAAATGAATCCCTGGAAGAACTTGTCCGGGAACGGGGAGAACACTATGCCCCGCCCCTGTACCTCAGCTTTTCCCATCTACGGCCGGACATGGGCATGCAGAAGCGCATCCTGAAAATCGGGCTGCCGCAGGCCGTGGAAGTCTTCGGCATGTGGGGCATCCAGATGTTCTGCCTTTCCATCATCAGCGAACTGCCTGTTAAAGGCGTGCTGGGCGTCCACAATATTGCCGTCCGCATTGAATCGCTCAGTTTCCTGCCCGGCTTCGCCATCGGCATAGCCGCTTCCACGCTCGTGGGGCAATACCTGGGAGCCCGGAACGCGCTTATGGCCCGCATCACCATCTGGAAATGCATGCGGTACGCCGTCATCTTCATGACAGGCCTGGGAGTGCTCTTCAGTGCCTTTCCCGCCCTGTTCATGGAGATATTTTCCAACGGCAGCACGACCCTTATTGATACCGGAATCCCCGTGCTGCGCACCATGCTGGTGGTGGAACCATTCTTCGCCGCCTGCATCGTGATGAAAATGTCCCTGCGCGGCGCGGGAGACACCCGGAGAGTCATGCTTATTTCCTACGGCATTATGGGCTTTTTCCGGGTCGTCTGCACCTGGATATGGTTCAGGCTGGCACCGGAAACCATGACTTTGTGGGGCATCTGGCTGGTTTTCGCCTTTGAAATGGCCGTCCAATCCGCCATCCTCTATAAAATCGTCAAGGGGCGGAGCTGGACGAAGCTGCAAGTCTGAACCTTTCTCCGGCCTCTCCCGCCTCCCGGCCCATTCGCAAATCCAAAACGTTTACTGCAGGATAAAAACTTTGCTTTCCTCCTCCAATTCTGCTAGCATCCTTTCACGTTGTTCTGCAACGGGCTCGTAGCTCAGCGGTTAGAGCAGGGGACTCATAATCCCTTGGTCGTAGGTTCGAACCCTACCGGGCCTACCAAAATAAAGCCTTACAAGTTAACCACTTGTGAGGCTTTTCTTTCTCTTCCCGCTTCTCTCAAAAATTATTAAAAACGCGTAAAAACGTACCAAAACGCAAGAAAAGTTGCACCACTTTAGCATCACCATTTTTGCTACAGTAGCAGAAACCGCATGAGAAGAGGAGTCATTGCCGGAATTACAAATAGCTGGCAGAAGAACTGAAAAGCAGGAAGACTTCTCGTAATTCCCTGTAGATTCCTTAGATCATTAGGTCATACAACACACCTATGCAGAGAGTATGTAAACTGTAAAAAACACCCGATAGCGACGAAGTTCTTTATTCTCACGATTCATCGGAAAAAGTTCTTGGAGTTGCAGATGAGAGGATGGATTTAAGACGCCAAAAACCGAAAATAATTCTATAAATCGCACAGCTTTAAGGGTTACAGCAAATTCAGAAACACAAACTACTGAATCGTCAAATATTCTTTCTTCGAGAAAGAAAAACATTGATTACAGGAATTGGACTGATGCCCGGAAGGGATGGCCTCCTGTCAAGGGCTCAGCATGAGAGGAAAACATTTTCTAACAAACAGACAACATTGATGTCTATTAAGGGAATGCACTGAACGTAAGAATTATAATATTATCTTTTCGTGTAAAATAATGACCATCTTTTATAAAAAATCAAAAACATACAAATAAAATTCTATCGACACCGACTTCAGATCATACTATTGATAAAACGATCAGGAAAGGGCGGCCCCCCTCGCTTCCTTCATT
>NZ_LBCB01000014.1:0-69962 GCF_000980515.1 Akkermansia sp. UNK.MGS-1
AACGGTCGTGCGCATGGGAAGGGACAGGGACGCATTTACGCTGGTGCCGGATCAGGCGGCGGGCGGCTACAGGATTGGGGAGATTATCGATATTACGTTTGATCATGTCCGGGACGCGGCCGCAGGGGGGTATCACATTCGTGTCCGGGAGATTTATTATTCCAATGCCGAGCAGAAATGGAAGATGAAGACGACGCAGGCCCTCGCGCCGGAGACGTCTTCCAATTCCGGTTATCCCGTCTGCGTGTACGCGGTGGTTTACGAGCAATACCAGGACGGAGGATATGATACCGAAGACAGGGGAGCGTTGTGGCTGCTGCATGGCGGGAATTCCACCCGCGGCTGCGTCAAGATCGCCACGGTGAGGGGAGTCCATTGCTTTGAGAATATTTATCCCTTTTCCGGATATTATCTTGATATGGAGAATGCCAACAGCTGGGCGTTGGCCGGAGCGTTCCTTCCGGCGACGATGCACTTGCATTGCAATAATGTCAATCCGGCGTATTACGGGTTTTCCTCCATGGAGAGCAATATCATTGTCTCCGAGGCGGTGGAGGATTTTGTTGACCCGGAAGCCGAATAAGAAACGACGGAAGAAACGACTACCGAAGATTGAGCATGAATAATTCAGAGATACAGATACAGTTTCCCCGGCCCGGCGAGTGGGGAGAATTCACCCTGACGGCCATTTATCAGGACAAGGGCGGTTATAGACCTCCGGCGCGCTATACGCAGGACGAGATACCAGCGGAACAGACCCCGGCCATGCAGGCCGTCGTTGCCTCTCTGGTGGGCATGGGTGAGGACTGGCAGGCGGTGCAGGTGTGGGCACGGCTGGGAAAAGATGTCCTGACCCTTGCGGAGGATGGTGCCTATACAATGATTGATGCGGTATCTTTGACCGTTGAGGCCGTCCATGCGGAGACCAAAGGCCGCAGGATTTTTACAGTCTCGGACTACCCGGCTTTTATCCTGACCGACCCCGCCGCCGTGGAGTTTTTTCAAGCACTTCACTACCTCTACCAATAACAACATAATCATATGACTACTAATAATCAATGCAATCATGCCGAGGCTATCGCCAGAGAAATGCACATGTACTATGCAGCCCAGGCACACAATGAGTCCAACACTCCAATCCCTCACTGGGCAGACCTGACGGAAAACGATCAACAAGGATGGATTGCCGTAGCAAATACTGCCCTCCCGATCATCGGTAAGCATGCGCTGGAAGATGTTCGGGCCTATCTCGGCCTCAAGGCTTCCGGCGCGTCCACTTGGTGGAAAAAGGCCCTATATGCAGCCGGAGCGGTTATCGCTGGCGCCATCCTTGGCGGCTTGGGAATGTCCCTCTCCGGCTGCGGTCATTCCGTGGACGTAACGCCGGGCCGCGCCGAGGTATGCAAAGACGGCTCCTGCCTCGTCATTGAGCAGGGACATATCTCCTATTCCCAGGCCCAGCCGGAAACGGACGTTCCGCCCGTTGTTCAACCTCTGAAAAAGTGAAGCCATGACCGGATCTGTTGTCAACGCGGGCCTGCTGGGGGCTAATGCCCTGTCCGTGATTGCGTCCGTCACGTCAGGCAACCCCTTTTTGGAGTACATTCAAAACGGGGCCAGCGTGGCCGCGGTCATGGGAATTTTTCTGTGGCGGGAAATGAAACGGGCGGAACGTTATGAGCGGCTCTATGACGAGGAACGCAAAAAACGCATTGATGCGGAAAATAAATGTTCCGGCTGCGAGTTCACGCGCAAGGCGCATGAAGAATTCCTGGACAACAGGGACTAGTTTCAACTGTAAAGTTTTTCTTACAAGTTCTAACCAGTTCTAACAGAAATAATTGATAACTATGAATCCTACAGAAAGAAAGATGGCTGCGGCCATCCTCCGGTTTGAAGACAGCCGCGTCACCGGGCCTGATTCCCTGCGCGTTTCCCGCCTTCCCGCCGCCGACAAGGGCGGCAAGTGGGAGATTTGCGGCATTTGCAACGGTATTGAACCGGACGTGTTTAACAGGTTGAAGGCCCTGCTGGATGCCGGAAGACGTGAAGACGCCTGGGAAGGTTGTCTTCAGTACGTCCTGGATAATACCGCCGCCGTGCGTTCCTGGCTGGGTTCTGACGCTTTTCCTGGCGTTGAATTCATCCTGCGGGACCATTTTTTCAATTCCGGGAGCAGGAATACCGGGAAGATCCTGCAACGTGCGCTGAATATTCACGGTGCCGGGCTCACGGTGGACGGGATTGTCGGCCCCAAGACCCGGCAGGAACTACAGGACCAGCTGGCCGCCACGGGTGAAGCGGTGTTCCTTATCGCTCTGCAGGAGAAGCGTCAGGCGTTTTACCGTTCGTGCAAGCAGTTCCCGACCTTCGGGCGTGGCTGGTTGAACCGCTGCGACGATGCGTTCAGCGTGGCCCAGGAGCTTGTTTAGGGTTATTTGTTTCTATCCACGCCCCCTATTTGAGGGGGCTTTTTTTGTTGCCTGGGCAAAATAACGTCAGGAATTGATCAATTCAGGATGCTTTTCAATAAGGTCAAGCAATTTTGCGGAAGGGCCGCAGGGGCGCCGCAAGCCGTGTTCCCATTTGACCAGCGTGGAAGGACTGACTCCCAGCACGGCGGCAAAATCTTTCTGACTCATTCCCTGGCTTTTCCTTAACCGCGCAATGCTTTTTTCATTGCCTGTTTCGCGGAAAGGTGACGGAGAAATAGCTATGGACCGGGGCTGGGGGAGTTCCATTCCCTTTTCCAGATAACGTTCAATATACATTTCCGCCACTTCCTGAAGGTTGCGGTTGACTTCTTCCAGGGTTTCCCCGTGGGTGCAGTCCTTTTCAAAATCAGGCAGGGAACCGATGTAGCAATTATCTTCATCGCTCCACCGGATGAAACGGCTGTATTTCCCGGCAAGCGCCTTCATGTCCTGTTCAGTCATTTTCATAGTTGTTTTTCTTGGGGTTGCAAGGGAGCTTACGCTCCCTTGCTTTTTGCCTCTTCTATCTTCTCCCTGACGTGCTTGACCAGATAGGGCTTGGCATCGTCTCCATCATGCCCGCAGATGGTCGCTACCGTACCGGAGGCCCGATGCTCATACTGACGGTGGGAACCTTTGCCGCGGCCCGTATTGTCAAAGCCCGCCTTGCGAAGATCGGCAACTAGTTGTCGTATCTTAGGAGGCATGCCTACAATATAGTTGCACAATGTGAAAATAGCAAGGATTGTTTTCACATTGTGTCATTTTTTGCTGAGGCAGAACTATTGTCTTTCTTAGGATACCCAAGAAAAATATTCTTATTTCTCTTGTCTTGGCTTGTCTTTAGACAATTCCTTGGGACAAAGGGAAGATGGGAGTTTCATTTTATCCATGGAAATAGGACGGAGATATACTGGTTTTCTGTCACTATGTGTGATTAATTCCTTGTTCGACTTTCTCGTTTGTCTGTTGTTGATTGGCTGTTCTGGCATGGCTGTTTGATATGGCTTCAAAGGAAAGATATACAGTACTTGCTAATGCGAACAAGAATAAAAGAAATGCTGCGTTGTTGCAATATTTTACTATTTTATCCATTTTATTTGCTTCTTCATCACTTTTGGCAGCTTGTTTTTCATCTCCATTTTGTTGATGAGCTATTTTGTTAGCGTACTCACGATGAAGCGTTGCGCCAGCAAGGAATGAAATCATTACACAAGAAACAACTGCTGCCCACAAAATCAGTGATATACGAAAATGTATGGTAGAAAGTATTATATTTTCTCCTTTTAGCAGATATATTAGACCAATGGCGGAGGATGAAATTGTTATAGTTGTTTTGTCCCAATTGGCTTGCGCTCGTGATGAAACTTCCAACGCACGAAGCCTTTCTTGTTGTTGTATTTTATAGTTTTCTATAGTAAGAGTATTTTCAAAATCACAGCGAATTTTTTCAGTTTCATCTATTTGTTGCTTTGGGGCTTGTTCGGGGTTATTTCCCGTTGTAAAGGATAGATGGAAATTCATAATAAATATTTGCTAGTTCAATGAATAAATATAAAATTAAGAACTTTTTCTATTTGCTTTCTCTTACTATATTTTCACATTCATTTTTATTTAATAAAGATTATTTTTTGCGTTTTTTGATGAATAAACGGATAATAGGCATCGCAAAAAGTATCGAAAAAATTAGAAATACGATGCCCAAATGTCCAAACCCCGAAAGTCTTGATGTGCTGAAGAAGCATAGTCCGCTAACTACCAGACAAAAAATACCTCCTATGTAACGACAAATAGTGCGGTCTCCTACTACATGAGCCCAATAAGCAATAAATAGGTATCCCAGAATGGCAGGGAAAAGAGACAAGATAACAGTAGATGGTTCTCCGTATTTCCTAAAACAAGGTGTGGCTATAAGAGGAAGTGAGATAATCATAAAGATAGTGCCAACTCCTGTCCATATAGTCGCTGAGATTGAAGTATCAACATTCTTTTTTCTCTGATACAGTTGAGGCGCTACTTCTACCGGAGTGGAAAAAAGAGCGCCATAAGTGACCCATGCGGGAGCCCCTTCCGGGCAAACAGGAGTCTGGTTATCAATTGTTTCTTGGGATTTTAACGCCTTCAGATATTCAACAGGATAAGGCCCTGACACTTCTCCATTCAGAGATATAAAATAATTCGGCATAGTTGGCATTTTATTATCTTTTGATCAAGATACAACAAAAAAGCCTCATGACCTGGAGGCCAAGGAGGGATCAGATGGAGACAGTTCTTGGACACAGGGTTCAAGGAGGTCAAGCCTTCTTCCACCTGTTCAGGTTTTCCCGTCTCTTTGAAGCCACTTCTTGATGTAACTCTTCGAGTGTATTCGTTAAAAATATCATACCAAAAAAGAGAAAACAAGAGAGAAGGCTTCTGGAAATGGATCAAAAAGTCCAGCAGTTGTTAAGCTTGGTTGACAGGGGAATTTTAGAATGGGATTTCGTCATCCATATTGTCCCATGGGAAGAGAGAGCCTTCTTCTTTTTTTAAAAAATTATCTAAGTCTTTATTAATACGTTCTTCTGCCCATTTTCTCAACACGCTTGCAACCCATTCGCTGAAATTTGAAAAACCATCTATTTTGGCAGCTACCCTCGCATACAGAAGTGGGAAATTATCACTTACTACAACTCCCCAATATTCATCTGTTGGAATGTCAGATAAGGCAACCATTGAGGCTTCAGCTTGCTCCATTGTAAGAATGTTAAATTTGATATTTTTCTTTTTACATTTTTCCTTCTCTTGAAGCAGTAGTTCACGAGTTTTGCTTGTAAGTATATTAGTAATTATTGATATGTGACTTCTATTAATAGTAATCTCTGATTGTGGATTATAAAAAACATTCTCTATTTCAGCATTTAATGCATATGCCATCAATGAGGCATCAGCTTCATCAACCACCGCAATATAAAATTGTTTCTTGGGAATATTATACGCCTTTGGAGATGGATCGAAATCCGGATTTATAAAATGATAGCGATTGTCTTTATGATAATTTACCTGAAGTGCATCAATACTATCAACATTCTCTTCAATAATAGGATTCCCTCCGTAAAACCAATTTTTAACTGTTCCTTCTGACTTCCCCAACCAGCTAGCTAGCCACTTCATAGAAAGACCTCGGTCTCGAAGCCAAGCTCTGACATTCTGCTTATAGATGGCTTGAGGATCTTTTTCTTCATCCATAGATTTATATAGTGTGATTATATGTGATATGTCAAGCCATGTGCGAGTAATTTTTTCACATGCTAAAATATTTTGGTGGACTTTATGTGAGATTATATGATATCACATCACACATATGAGCAACATCAGCAATCTTACTGCTACGGAACTAGCACAGTCACTCCGAGTACATAAAAACACCGTTTCTATGTGGGCTCGCATGGGGATGCCCTGCATCTACATTGGCAGAGTCACGGAACCTCGCCGCGGAGCTCGCCCTCGTTACGATCTGGAAAAGGTGAAAGCCTGGCTGGAAGAACGGAGCAAGAAAAGAACTTCCGTGGCTTGAGTAAGCCTCTCGTCCGACATGCGGCCCATGTCGAAAACAACGAAGGCCACCTGCGCCAACAGGTGACCTTTAATAACGGGCGTGAGCCCAACTAACGTAAGTAAATGATTAATAATATCATCAACCACAAAACGCAAGGCGAAAATGCCTTGATGCCGCAGAACGGTGTTGTACCGTTCCAGAACGAAACCCTGAACTGCACGGTCCGCGCCGTGGTGAAGGACGGGGAACCCTGGTTTGTCGCAAAGGATGTTTGCGATGCGCTGGAAATTGGTAATGTATCCCAAGCCGTCAGCTACTTGGATGAAGATGAAAAGAGCAACATCATTACTAATGATATTGCTCAAAACGGAGGTCGCGCACCTCTCATCATCAATGAATCCGGACTTTACTCTCTAATTCTCCGCTCCCGCAAGCCGGAGGCGAAGAAGTTCAAGAAGTGGGTGACCGCTGAGGTCCTTCCCTCCATCCGGAAGCATGGTGTGTACGCCACCGGAGAGAAGCTGGAAGAAATGCTTGCCGACCCGGATACCATGATTCTGACGCTTCAGGCATTGAAAGCTGAACGGGAGAAGAGAAAAGCTCTTGAAGCAAAAGCTGCGGAAGATGCTCCCTATGCATATTTCGGACGATGCGTGGAAGTTTCCGAGGGCTGCATCCTGATTGGAGAATTTGCCAAGATTCTCGCTCAGAATGGAATGGAGACAGGACAAAACCGTTTGTTTGAGTATCTACGCAATGAAGGCATTATGGGGAGGCACGGCAATCGTCACAATGTTCCAGCCCAAGAGTATATTGAAGCTGGGTATTTCCGTCTCACTTACCGGGTTATTCAGCGTTCCGACGGTTCACAGCAGTCCAAACCGACACCGTATTTGACACCCCGCGGTCAAATATGGTTGATGAAGCGTTTGGGATTAACCATTGAGAATATACCTGCTGCCTAAGATTTTACATCTGGTGCGTGTATTCGAATTTGGCTCAACCAGCAAAAATTTCCCCGTTTCCTTTTGGAAACGGGGACTTGACCTGAGTTCTGCTGCCTCAATCTAAATCCAAGTTATGAAGACAACAACCCTACATCACCACAGAATCCTCAATGAGGATTATTCTCCCGCGTCTTCCAGCGCAGCACTACGGATGAACTCCTCAATAGTTTGCCCGCTGATTTGTGCGGCCTTGGAAATGAGTTTTAAATCATCTTCCGAAAGAGGAACCGCTACCGCTGCAACACCATTCAATATAGGGACAGAGGATGCTGTCTTGGCCGCTTCTTCTCCTTGCCTATTTATTTCTTTCCGGATTAGCTCAAGCTTGGCCGGAGGAATTATGCCTTTAGATCGAAACCAATCATCCACGGACGCCTTTTTAACAAAGCATTTCTGAGCCAACCATTCACGGCTTTTTTTATTTTTCTTTAGCCAAGATTTGATGAGTTCCTTTTCATTCTCCATGAGGAGAGTATGAGGAAAAATCCTCATTATGCAAGTAAAATATTTGATGTCTTTCCGCAAAAATAGATTGACTAGTGATGAAAAATCCTCAATATGGAAATATGAACGCGACAGAAAAACACGAAGAACGGATTTCCCTTCCCGCATCGGTCCTCCTCTTAGAGGAGGGAATCGCCCGGGGATTGGGAATAACGATAGGAGAACGCATGAGAGCCTTGGCAATAGCGAAAGCTCAAAGAGTGCTCACCTCGAAGAAGAACGTTGAACCCAAAAAGCCCGCAGCCTAATGGAAGAAGCCCTGATTGACGAATTTATCCGGCTCGGCTGGCACGAACTTTAATCTGCACTGTGACAATGAATTCACATGAAATGTTCCACCGGACAATCAGTCACGGCCCATATGCCGGGATGGTGGAAACAATTACAAATAAAAATTGTAAATTCGCGGTCCGGTGCTGTTGGTGCAGTTACCCCTCCGAAAGGGGTAACACTTACTACTCCGTTGTTACGGACAGTCATGGAGCATTGCATAGCCTTGATTTCCTGTGCGCTTCCTGTGCCCGTGAACACATCAATGGTATTCCGGACAGGGCAGGGAAGAGCCCCTATCAGTCCCTTGATCCCCGGAAGGAACTTCGCCTCCTGCAAGCCCGCAAGAATAGAGACAGGGCACGCCGGCACCAGGCCGTGACGCATCTGCTCTTTTGGCTGGTAATCGCTTTTGCCTGTGTGGCTGTGGCGGCCTTCATCGTCTGCGCCTCTTACACAATAACAAAAATCGTCTTAGGATAATGGACGCCAATGATCAACGTTTGATAGAAGGGTTGTTTGCCCGCATTGACCGCCTGGTTGCGATCATGGAAGGGAAATACTGCCCTGAAACAAGCGGTGAAACCTGGCTGCGTGCGGAAGAGCTTCTCAAACTGCCCCAGTTCCGGCATCGCAAGGGCCGCGTATGGCTCTATGAACTGGCGAAGACGTCACCGGATATCATGAAAAAGGACTGTCTGCCGCATCAAAAGCGGGGCGCCACCCTCTGGTGCGTGGAACGTATTTCCAAGGCCATGAAAGAGAATACCGCAAAAATCCTTTCTTTTGACGGTTTATCAAAACCGTCCCGCCCTCACGGCATGAGGAAACAATAACCATTAGAAAATACATAATACAATGATTACAAGCAATATTGATACTGCATCTAAACCTGTTCAGGCAAAGCCTTTTGATACAGGCGACAGGGTAATGTTAAATTCCCAGTTAATTATCACCATGCCTAACCGTGGAAGGACTTATCGTTTTTCTCCGGAAGATGAATTTGTCGTGGTGCGGCGCAAGGACGAGAGCAATTTCTACGTCGCCTTTATCAAGGCTCCCTGGCTGGGCGTCTTTGAGTTGAATGACGAAGGCTTCTCCTTGTGCGACGAAGACTAACGATTTCTTCACGCCTCTGTCCGGGGCGCGTCGATTGAACCTGATTAAATAATAATAGTTAATTGATAATAAATAAGATTATGATCGCTATGAATACGACTACAGCACTACTGGTAAACGCAGAACCCCTCTCCCGCGGCAACGGGAAAGGGGCGGATGTTGTGAATAATGGCAAGACGGCTAATCCTATCATTGCTCACAAGCCAGTAAGTACGACAGACGGGAAGCCCTGTCAACCGGCAAAGGCTGCCAGAACGGCCAAGAAGCCCGCCGCCCCCAGGAAGAAGCGGTACGATGAAGAGGATTTGATAGCCTTCGGAGAGAATGCTTTCATGCTCCGGGGCGCTGCAGAAGCCATTTTGGACATGTTCCATGCCTTGTTCTATGCCGATGACAACCAGGAAGAGGTTGTCAATGGCGTGAAGGGAGCCTTCGATGAGGCCGCCATTCTTCTGCAAAATGCAGCGAATGCGTTTGAAGAGAAGATTCCTTTCAAGGTTTTGGACAAGAGGCGGAAGACTTTTTTTGCCCTGACGGAAATAGATGAAAAAGACAGCGATGTTCTTGCCGCGATTACTGCTATCAATTCCGGTTTTATCCAGTGGGATGAAGGAAGTGTTTACGTGAAGGCGACACGTTGCGAAATGGCAACTCTTCTGCTTAACCGCGCATTGGAAAGCGCCAAGAAGTCCTTCTACCTTGCCGAAGACTCAACATCAAACCCCGCCCTTGCCGCAACGCTTGCTTCCATGAAAGGAGGGCACAGGTGATGAAGGTTGTTACCCTGAAGATTCCCATCTCACAATCTATTTATGATACCGCCAAATTTGCGGTGGAAGAAGGGGTGGCGAGAAGCGAAGAAGAGTTCCTGGCCCGCATTGCGCTCAAAGGAATTTTCTCTGATCTTTTTGAAGACGTGCAACCGCACTTGGACGACTATTTGGACGAGATGGTTAACAACGTCTATCCCGAGGAACTTGCCGGGGAAGAAAGGAGGACTGTATGACTTCTGAAGAGGGAACAGACGTTCTTCTGAAGGTTTACGAAAGTCTTTTCTTACAAGAAAGCAATCTGGTTAAGCTTCTGGAAAATCATTCGGGAGGCCTTATTGAACGAGACCGGATAATGTCCATCATGCGGAGACTGAAACGTTTACGTGCTGATACTTACGGTTTGGTTACGCAAAGGTGGCTTAATGCAAAACTTCATGGAAAGGAGGGGGGCGATGAAGCACCTTTATATTGACCAATCAGGCCGCGGCGTCCGTGCTGGAGTTGAAAATGAGGCAGTTTGCTTTCCTATGGAAACACCAGAACAGGAAGAACGCCGCTGCATTCAGGAGCTTTGCCGCATTAAGGGGGAATTGGGGCGTACAGGCCGCTACGGCGTGTATTTTGACCTTACAGGCCCGGAAATAGAGTTTTGGGTAGAAGAGTTCGGCAAGCCGGGCTTTCTGATCTGCATCAAACACCAGGACGCCGGCACGGTGCTGGATTACGTCCGCAAGAGGTGTGATGAACTACGTTTGATTGAACCATAGAACATGCCTAATAGAATCATCAGGGAAGGGTTTCTGACATCCGACAAGGTCGATAAGCTGAGTTGGGTGGAAGAGTGCTTCTATCATCGTCTTTTACTTGCTGTAGATGACTATGGACGGTATCACGCCGACCCTCCTCTACTGATCGGAAAGATAATGCCTCGCAAAATAGGCAATGTCAGTAACCAGGACATAGAAAAGTGGCTCACCGCTTGTGTGACCGCGGGTCTTGTAAGGGTGTACGGTGTCGAAGGGAAGCGTTATCTGGAGGTCTTGCAGTTCGACCAAAGGACCAGGGCGAAGAAGAGTAAGTTTCCTGCCCCTGATGAAGAAAAAACTGACGCTTGTCAGTCAAATGACGGACATGTGTCAGACATATGTCAGTCACGTGACCGTCATCCGCTCGCCTATACGGAGACGGAGTCGAATACGAATACGTATACGAAATCGGAAACGGAGACGGAGACGGAGACGGAGACGAAGGAAGCTGCGCCTGACGGCTCGCTTGCGGCTCCTTCTCGTTCTTCACTTCCTCTTCCTTCCTCACCGGAAGAGGTGGAAGCCTACCTGAAAAACGAGGTAGCCAGATGCCGCTTGAAGCTGCTCCCCAGGGACGTTTCGGAATGCGCCCTGCAATACTGGGCGGACCGGGGCGGCTCCGGCTGGGTGGACAAGTTCTCCTGCCCCATTGCCGATTGGAAAGCCAATGCCCTGGGCTACGCCCTGCGCTGGGCAAGAAATCTTGATGCCAAAGGGCAACTACCCGGAGAGGAAAGCGACCCCTTCGATCCAAAATTTAGAAAAAATATTTAACCCTCAAAAAGAGAAACCATCATGCATTTTACAGAAACACAACTCAACGCCGAAAAGACCGTTCTTGGCAACTGCATTGACGGCGCCGACAAGGTAGCCGCCCTGATCGAGCAAGGTTTCACGAAGGCTCATTTTGTCCTTCTGGCCCATCAGAAGGTCTGGAGCGCCTTTGAGACTCTGGCCAAGACTCCAGAAAAGGTCAATATCACCGACCTGATCCAGCACCTGGAAGCCGCCGGCGAGCTTGAATCCGTAGGAGGTCACGCCGGGCTTGTCGAGCTTTCAACCAGCTTTGCCTACCATTTCCAGTTCGAGCCCTCCGTGAAGATTCTGGTGGAAGCCAAGAAGAAGCGGGATGTGGAATCCCTGTTCATTTCCGGGCTGGAAAATCTTCAAAACCCAACCCTGAGCAAAGACGAAGTGCTGGCGGAAGCCGAAAAGGTGATGTCCTCCTTACGGGAAAGTTACGGAGTGGCCCAAGTGGCGCGTATGGCTGATGGCACACAGAAGGTGGTGGAAGGGTTGGAGTTTCGCATCAAGAATCCAGGACAGACCAAGGGGCTTCCTACCGGCTACCCCTCCCTGGACAGGATGCTGGACGGCTTACAGAACACGGCTATGGTGGTCATCGGAGCCCGGCCGGCCGTGGGGAAGACTTCCTTCATGACCAACATTCTGTACAATCTGGCCGCCGAAGGGGTGCCAGTAGGCATGTTCTCCCTGGAAATGTCCAAGGAGCAGTTGCTTGAACGCACGCTTTTTGGCATGTCCAAAATCAATGCGGCCAATCTGCGCCGAGGCATCAAGCTGACCAAGTGGCAGCAGGATGCTTTCACCAACGCGGTTCGCAAGGTAAGGAGCCTGCCTTTCTTCGTGGACGACCGGGGCGCCTTGAGGATTGACCAGATCCAGGCGACCGCCCGGCGCATGGTGGCGGACCACGGCGTGAGGTGCATCGGCGTGGATTACCTGCAGCTTGCCAATCCTACCGGACGCCAGGCGTCCCGGGAACGGGAGGTGTCGGAGATTTCCGCCGGCCTCAAAGCCCTGGCCAAGGAACTGAATATTCCGGTGATCGTGTTGGCCCAGTTGAACCGGGAAGCGGAGAAACGCGCCGGGAAGGAAGCCGGGGTTCCCCGTGTGTCCGATTTGAGGGATTCAGGGTCTATCGAACAGGACGCTGATCAGATATTGTTGCTCTACAGGCCTTACGTCATGGACAAAAACGCAGATCCGGCAGAGGCGAAAATCATCGTCGGCAAGAACCGCTTCGGGGAGATTGGTTACATTGACCTGAAATGGGACGCTGCCGCCACGACTTACAGGGAGGTTTAAAACATGATATCACTATTTAAGGTAGTGCTACAATTTGGGAAGCTTTTCAAGGGCTTGTGTAAACTCCTTGGCTCCAAAGTCGATGTATCCTTCATGGACTTCCCGGGAATCGTGCCCCACAATGGCTTGCACAAGAGCAGGGGGAACACCGGCGTCATGTAACATGGTTGTTGCCGTATAGCGGAGGCTGTGGAAGGACAATTCATTGACGTGGCGCCGCGTCTCTGTGCCGTTTCCTTCCTGCTTTTTGTATTTTTTGCCTGCAGCCAGAGGGTCTTTGGCAATAAGGCCACACTGGTACAGGATGTGGCTAAAGATATTTGACAGGCGTCCGGATCCCTTGCTTTCAAAAATATTCGCGCATTCAGGATGCAGGAAGTCCCCAGGAGCTTCTTTCTTCCGTTGCTGCAGGTGTTTTTTCAGCGCCGGAAAAATCGGAATCATCAGAGGCTTTCCCTTTTTCTGCGTGGTCATCCGGATAACGCCTCGTTTCTCGTCAACCTGGGACCACCGGAGCGTTGCCACGTCTCCCAATCTTTGACCGCCCGTATAGAGGCACGTTTTCACCATGGAGCGCCATTCCGGATTGCATGCGGCCATTACCTTTTCAAGCTCTTCCAATTCGAATTTCCGCCGTTTGACGGCTTTCCCCTTGTGAGGCTTGGTAATCGCCGTAAAGGGGTTGGTTTCAATAATTTTATAATCAACTGCCGCCTGGAACGCCGCGGAAACCAGCGTAAGAGCAATATTGGCGGTAGATGGTGAGACACGGGAAAGAAGATGGTTTTTGAAATCGTCCAGCATCAGAGGAGTAATGCGATCCAGAGGCAGGTTGATACGTTCTCCCATTGAGGCGCGAAATTTGTCAAAGGCTTGTTTGTAGTTCGCTATGGATGCGGGTTTAAGCCCATTGCGCGTAATGCGCCGCATGTGGTCATCAAGCCATAATTTGACAGAGGGCATTTCCATAGATTCTCCGGTCAATTCCGTGGACAATGCGGAAATGGCCCGGCGTAATTGATAGGCCGGCAGGTTTGCCCGCGCCGTTGATTCAAGGGCGTCCGCCAGGCGTTGTGCCTTGGTCATAGCCTGTTCCCTGGTCAGGACGTTCAGCTGCTTCCCCATGGACTCTGCGGCTTCTTTTACTTCCCTTGTTACCGTGGCGGGGGTATGCTTGATTTTGGTTGACAGCCGGACCAGTTTCCAGCCTGTAGCGGTTCTCACGCGGTATTGTGCGTACCAGTAAGGGCTGTTCGGCTTTTTATAGATGGAGGCCATGATTTAGTGGTATCAATAGTGTGCTCTTTTTGCAAGTTGTATCACCATGTTTCAAGATGTTTTTGTGTTTTCTGAAATTTCGTAAGAGCTTTGTTTAGAGTGGAATAAAATCAAAAAGGCCGTCTCCGGAGAGACAGCCTTTTTCTTGAAACTGGTAGGCCCGGTAGGAATCGAACCTACATCGTCGGTACCGGAAACCGATGTCCTATCCATTGAACGACGAGCCCATGTTCCCGAGGAACGAGAGAAATAGAATAGAAAAAACGGGCCGGATGCAAGTATTTTTATGCCGGTGACGGGATTGGCATGATGAAAATATGAAACGGGGAAATTCAGGGCAGGGAGGTTTCCGGGTATTCCGGAGAGAAGGAAGGGGTGTCAGGAAATTTTGTGATGGAAAGAAAAGACGGCAGCCAGGACGGCCACCACGGTAACGGCCATGATGGCCGCGAAAAGGGGCCAGAGATCCAGGAAGCCGGCTCCTTCCAGAAAGATGCGCTGGATGAGTTCCAGCCCGTATCTCATGGGGTTGAGCAGCGTGAGGCTCTGAAAGATTTCCGGCATGCTGGAGATGGGCGTGGCGAAGCCGGAGAGCATGACCATGGGCACCAGCAGCAGGAAGGTTCCCACAATGGCCTGCTGGAGGGATTGAGCAAAGGAGGAGATGCACAGCCCGATGGCCGCCGCCGTGACGATGAAGAGCAGAAGGGCGGCGGAGAGCAGCCAGATGGAGCCTTGGAAGGGGATGCGGAACCAGAACATGGCTACCAGCACTACGAAGACGGCCTGTATGATTCCGGTGATGACGGAGGCTGTCCCTTTACCGAGCAGGATTTCTCCGGGGGTGTACGGGGCGACGAGAAGCTGGTCGAAGGTGCCTTCCTCCCGTTCGCGGGCGATGGAGAGAGCTCCGGAGAGGATGGAGTTGATGAGCACGAGCACAGCAATGAGGCCGGGAACGATGAACCAGCGGGTGATGAGGTTGGGGTTGAACCATGCGCGGGATTCTATTTTCACCGGGGAGGATCCGCCGTTTTGGGAGAGCAGATCCGCCCCGTAGGCGGAGGCGATTTGCTGGCCATAGCTGAGGGCGATGGCCGCCGTGTTCGTGTTGCGCCCGTCCGCAATGAGCTGGAGGGAGGCGGGCCTCCCCGTCTGAATGTTGCGGGAGAAGTCCGGGGGGATGGTGAGCCCCACGACGATTTCCCGGTTGTCGATCATGCGGTCAATATCCTTTTCCGTGGCCGCCGTGGCCTGCCTCTGGAAGATGCCCGTGCCTTCCAGGTCCGCGATGTACTGAGAGGCCGCTTCTCCGCCGTCCTTGTCCAGCACGGCGTACGGCACGCGGGTGACGTTCATGGTGGCGGCATAGCCGAAGATGGCTATCTGGATGATGGGCGGGATGATGAGGGCCAGCCGGCTTTTTTTGTCCCTGAGCACGGCCAGCAGTTCTTTTCTGACGAGGGAGGCTATTCTGACGAGAAAGTCCATGGCGTTATTCGAGGGATTTGGGGGCTTTCAGCCGGGCGATGCCCATGAGCGCCACGGCAAAGACGCCCAGCGTGATGCAGCAGGGGATGATGACGGAGGGGATATCCCCGGCCAGGAAGAGGGTCTGGAGCAGGGTGACGTAATAGCGGGCCGGGATGATGCAGGTGATGGCCCGGACGGCGGGGGGCATGTTGAGGATGTCATACAGGAAGCCGGAGAGCATGAGCGCCGGCATGAAGGTGCCCATGATGGCGAACTGGCAGGCCAGGAACTGGTTTTTGGCGGCGGTGGAGATGACCAGCCCCAGCCCAAGAGCCACAATCAGGAACAAGGCGGAGACCGCCAGCAGCAGCGTGAGGGAGCCGCGGATGGGGATGCCGAAGACGAAGGCGGCGAAAATCATGGAGATGGCCAGGCTGACCATGCCCAGCAGGAAGTTGGTGGCGGCCTTGGCCGCCAGGATTTCTCCGCTGCCCACGGGCGTGACGAAGAGGCTTTCCAGCGTGCCGCGTTCATATTCCCGCGCCATGACCAGGGAGGTGAGGAGCGCCCCGATCATGGTCATGATGGTGACGATGACGCCGGGAACCAGGTAGTAGTGGCTGTCGTTGGCTTCATTGAAGCGGGTGCGCGTCTGCACGTCCAGCACGGGGGCTGTCCGCCCGCCCAGGGAAGACGCCCAGGAGCCGACGACGGCCTGAAGGTAGTTGCGGATGAGGGTGGCCTGGTTGGCGTTGACTCCGTTGACGACAATCTGGACTTTCGTGGTTCCATTGTGGAGCGTGTCCGGCGCGTTGCTTTGCAGGGCGATGAAGGCGTCCGCTTCATGGGTGCGCAGTTTTTCTTCAGCCTCCCGGGTAGAGAAGACGCGCGTGGTCTGGAAATATCTGGAAAGGGTAAGCCTTGTTTCCAGGTCCGTGGACTGGCTGGAGGCGGGGACGGCCAGGTACGCGATGCGCACGTTTTTGATGTCCATGCTCATGCCGTAGCCGAAGAGGAGCAGGAGCACGGCCGGAAGGATGACCGCAATGCCCACATTGCCGGGGTCCCGGACCACCTGGTGGAGTTCCTTGACGATGAGGGCTCCTATTCTTTTGAGGGAGGCGGTCATGTTTCTCCTCCTTTTTTCATGTGTTCTTCCGTGATGGCCAGGAAGGCGTCTTCCAGAGAAGCGGGGGCTCCGTCTTCACGCGGGAGAGCGTGTTTGCGGATATCGTCCGGGGAACCTTCCGCCAGCGTGGTTCCATCCATCATGATGAGCATGTTATCGCAAAATTCCGCTTCTCCCAGGAAGTGCGTCGTGATGATGATGGTGACGCCTTTTTCCGCCAGGGCGTTGATGCGCAGCCAGAAGTCGCGCCGGGCCAGGGGGTCCGCTCCGGAAGTGGGTTCGTCCAGAAAAAGGATGTCCGGGGAGTGGAGCAGGGCGCACGCCATGCTGAGGCGTTGCTTGTAGCCGCCGGGCAGGTGCGCGGCGGGGGCGTTCATGTACGGAGTCAGGTGGAATTCTTCTTCCATGGAGCGGATGGCTTCCTGCCGCTCCTTTCCGGACATGCCGTAGGCTCCGGCGAAGAATTCCAGGTTTTGACGCGTGGTCAGCATGCCGTACATGGAAAATTTCTGGGCCACGTATCCAACTTTCCTGCGCGCTCTGGCGGCGGCGGTCCGCAGATCCGCCCCGGCCACATTGAGCGTGCCGCCGCTGGCGGGCAGCAGCCCGCAGAGCATGCGGAAAGTGGTGCTTTTCCCCGCTCCGTTGGGGCCCAGAAGGCCGAAGACCTGCCCTTTGCGGACGGAGAAGCTGACGTGGTTGACGGCAATGAAACTGCCGAATTTCCTGACGAGGTCCGTTACCCGGATGACGGTGCCGCCGTTTTCCGTCCGCTCCGGTTCCGGCGTTCCGGCAGGGGCGGGGATGTCCTGCGGGGCGAGGTCCACTTGGTCGGCAAGCAGGGTCATGAAGCCGTCAGAGAAGTCCGGCTGCGCGGGGGCGGGGTGGTATTCCTCCAGCTTTTTCCGTGCGGGGTGGCCGTGGGGAACGATGATGCGGACGGTGTTCCCCTGCGGGGTGGCGTTGATGATGCCGGGCACGGCGGCCAGCCTGCTCTGGAATTGGCGCGCATGCAGCCCCTCCGGCGTGCGCACCGTCACGCACATGCCTTCCGCCCGGGCGATGACGTCGGCGGGAGGGGCGTCCATAAGCAGGCGCCCTTCATACATGATGAGGGTTCTGTTGCAGTAGGCCGATTCGTCCATGTAGGAGGTGCTGACCAGCACCCCCACGCCTTCCTCTCCGGAGAATTGTTTCAGGATGCTCCACAGTTCCCGCCGGGAGAGCGGGTCCACGCCCACGGTGGGTTCATCCAGCAGGATGAGGGGCGGGGAGGAGACCAGGGAACAGCACAGGCCCAGCTTCTGCTTCATGCCGCCGGAGAGCTTTCCCGCAAGCCGCGTGGTGAAGCGTTCCAGGCTGGTCATGGCGAGCAGGCTGCGGAAGCGCTTTTCCCTGTCCTGGCCGTAAACGCCGTGCATGCGGGCGTAAAGCTCCATATTTTCCCGGACGGTAAGGTCTTCATAAAGCCCGAATTTCTGCGGCATGTAGCCTATGGAGGCCTGGATGGACCGGCTTTTTTTCACGGAGTCCAGATTCAGGACGGAGATAGACCCGCCATGCGGTTTCATCAATCCCGTGATGAGGCGGATCAGAGTGGTTTTTCCCGCTCCGTCCGGCCCCAGCAGCCCTACGATTTCCCCGGCGGACAGGCGGAAGGAGACGTCGTCCACCGCCGCAAATGGGACGCCGGCGGAGTCCGGAAATATTTTCCGGACGTTCCGGCAGTCAATCAGGGGCTGGGATTCCGTGGTCATGGCCTGGGCTGTTCCGGGGTCTGTGTTCCGGCGTTCTGGTCCAGGGGGATGGTGACGGTGGCGGGGGCTCCCAGGCGCAGCCGGTTGTCCGGATCGTCCACAATGATGCGCACTTCATAGACCAGTGCCGTTCTGAGATCTGGCGTTTCCACGTTTTTAGGGGTGAATTCCGCTACGGAGGAGATAAACCCCACCGTCCCTTTGAAGCCGGTGTCCGGGAAGCTGTCATTGCGCACGGTGGCGGAAAAGCCGGGCTTTACTTTGCCGAGCTGGGATTCCGTGAGGTAGGCCCGCACCCATTTGGTATGGTTCAGGGAGATGTTGTAAACGGGTTTCTGCGGGGAGGCCATGTCCCCCTTTTCCAGAATGCGGTTGCGCACCACGCCGTTGCCGGGGGCATAGAGCACGGCGTCTTTCAGGTTCTGCTCCCTGATGGTCAGGCTGGCTTTGGCCTGGTTGTACTGGGCCAGCGCCTGGGCTACGTCTTCCTCACGGGAACCGGCCAGCAGCAGTTCCAGCTGTTTTCTGGCTACGTCCAGATTGGCGGCGGCCACTTGCCGGGAGGCGACGGCGTCGTCCGCCTCCTGGCGGGAGATGGATTTTGTTGCAGCCAGCGCCTCCAGCCTTTTGCTGCGCATTCCGGCGTTGTTCAGCGTAGCTTCCGCGGCCTGAACGTTTGCCCTCGCCTGGGCTATTTCTTCCGCGCGCGGGCCGTTTTTAACGCGCAGGTAGTTTTGGCGGGCGGCTTCCGCTATCTGCCGGGCTTCGTCCGCGGCCTGCCGGAGCCGCACCGTTTCCAGCGTGGCGAGCTTCTGGCCGGGAACAACCGTGTCCCCTTCGTCCACCAGCACGGAGTCAATACGTTCGGAGATGAGGAAAGCCAGATCCACCTGGCGCAGGTCCACATTGCCGTAAAGAACGGCTTTGTCCTCGGGCCCGGACGGAGTTTTCCGGTAGATGAGCCAGACGGCCGTTCCTGCCGCCGCAAGGAGAACCAGGAGGATAACCAGCTTTTTCATAGTTTTATTTATACGTGTGTATAATTTATTGCAAGTAAAAATGGAGCCCGCATGACGGAGAAGGAATTAGCGATTTACTAACGGAGGGAGAACAGGCATAATCCGGCGTCTTTTACTTTTCCCATTATCTGTTATGATGACCGCCACCGAGATACGCCAAAGCTTTCTGGACTTTTTCCGCGAAAAACAGCACACGGTCGTGCCTTCCGCTTCTTTGATGCCCCAGAGCCCCGGTTTGTTGTTTACAAATGCCGGCATGAATCAGTTTGTCCCGTATTTCCTGGGCGTATGGACTCCCCCGTGGACGCCCGCCCGCGCTACGGATACCCAGAAGTGCATCCGCGCAGGCGGCAAGCACAATGACCTGGAGGATGTGGGGTATGACTCCTACCACCACACGTTTTTTGAAATGCTGGGGAACTGGTCCTTCGGGGATTATTTCAAGAAGGAAGCTATCCGCTGGGCCTGGGAGCTGGTCGTGGAGCGGTGGGGATTTCCGGCGGAACGCCTGTACGCCACCGTGTACGCGCCGGACAAGAGCAAGGGCGACCCCGGAGAGTTTGACCGGGAAGCCTGGGATTTCTGGGCTGAGCTGTTCCGTTCCCGAGGGCTGGACCCGGACGTGCATATCGTGCACGGGAATGTGAAGGATAATTTCTGGATGATGGGGGAAACCGGCCCCTGCGGCCCCTGTTCCGAGCTGCACGTGGACCTGACCCCGGAGGGGAATACGAAGGGAAGCCTGGTAAACAAGGATTCCGACCAGTGCATAGAGATATGGAACCTGGTGTTTATCCAATACAATGCGGAGAGCGACGGCTCCATGCGCAATCTTCCGGCATGTCATGTGGATACCGGGATGGGGTTTGAGCGCGCGTGCTCCATCATGCAGTGCACGAACGGATTCAAGGATTTTTCCCGCAAACCGTCCAATTACGCCACGGATGTATTCCGCCCCCTGTTTGACCGCCTGGAAGTTTTGAGCGGACGGAAGTACGCGGACGTGTATCCGGCGCCCGGTTCCAAAAGGGTGGATGCGGAGGACGGGACCCTTCAGGAGGCGATTGCCTTCCGCGTGATTGCCGATCATCTGCGCACGCTCAGTTTTTCCATTGCGGACGGCATTCTGCCGGGCAACAATGGCCGTAATTACGTGCTGCGCCGCATTCTGCGCCGTGCCGTGCGCTATGGGCGCCGCCTGGGCTTTACCCAGCCGTTTTTGGCGGAACTGGTGGATACGCTGGTGGAGTCCTTCGGACAGGTGTTCCCGGAACTGGCCGCCCGCGCCGCTACCGTGAAGGAGGTTTTGAACCGTGAAGAGGCCAGTTTTAATGAGACGCTGGACCGCGGCCTGGAATTGTTTGACGCGGAAACGGCTTCCGCCGGAAAGGTGAGCGGCGAGTTCGCCTTCAAGCTGTATGATACGTACGGGTTCCCCATTGACCTGACCGCCCTGCTGGCGGAGGAACGCGGCCTGGATATTGATATGGAGCGGTTCAACAGGCTGATGGAGGAACAGCGGGAACGCGCCCGGGCCGCCCGCAAGAGCGAGGTGGTGCGCGCCCTGGATTTGAAGACGGACGCCGTGACGGAATTTACGGGATACGATGTGGACGAATGCGCCGCTACGGTGCTGGAAGTGAGCCGCCAGGGGGATTCCCTGTTCATCATCACGGACAAGACTCCGTTTTACGCGGAAATGGGCGGGCAGGTATCCGATGCCGGTTTGATTGAAATCGGCGGGGAAAGCTACCATGTGATGGCCGTCCAGCAGATAGGGAATGCCCGAGCCCATGTGGTGGAGGCCCGTCCCGGGCTGGAGGTGAGGCCCGGCGACCGCGTGCATTTGAGCATTGACGCGGAACGCCGCCGCCGCATTGAGGCGCATCACACCGCCACGCATCTTCTTCACTGCGCCCTGCATCAGGTGGTCAGCCCGGATGCGGCCCAGCAGGGGTCCTTTGTTTCGGAAGACCGGCTGCGCTTTGACTTTAACAGCAGCGCCGTTTCTCCGGATCAGCTCCGCCTGATTGAAGAGAAAGTGAACGGCTGGATTGAGGAGTCTCTTCCCGTGCACTGCACGGAACGCGCCTATGCGGACGTGAAGGGCAATGCCGCGATTGCCCAGTTCTTCGGTGACAAGTACGGGGATGTGGTGCGCGTGGTCCAGGTGGGCGGATGCAGGGATGGGCTGGACGGGGTTTCCATGGAATTCTGCGGCGGAACTCATATTGCCAATACGAAGAATATCGGCCTGTTCAAGATTAAGAGCGAGGGTGCCATCGCTTCCGGCGTGCGCCGCATTGAGGCGATGACTGGGGACGCTGCTCTGGAAATGATACGGCAGCATGTTGTTGCCAAGAGCCTGGAAATCGCCAAGGCGGTGGAGAAGATCAAGGAAGTCAATTACGAGTTGGCGGACATGGGGCTGGAACAGGTGCCTGTCCCCACGATTGAAGGCAAGCCGGGGCTGACGGCCCTGGGGGCTTCCGATATCCGGACGGTAAATGATTCCCTGGCGCGTTTCGACGCCTCCGTGGAGCATTTCAAACAGACGGCTCTGGATGCGGAGAAGAAGCTTAAAAAAGCCCGCGCCGGGCAGTCCGCCGCCAAGGCAGACGCCCTGCTGAATGAGTGGCTTTCCGATGCCCCCTCTTCCCTGATCCAGGTGGCGGAGGGCGCCGGGGAATTGCTTCAGGAGCTGCTGAACGGGTTGAAAAAGCGCCAGTATGCGGGCGCCGCCTTCCTGTTGTGCGTGGACAGTTCTTCCTTGCTCCTGGGCGCTTATTGTGGCAAAGATGCCATTGCGGACGGATTGTCCGCCGGAGATATGATCCGCGAGGTTGCCGCTCTTGCCGGAGGCAAGGGAGGCGGTCGTGCGGACCAGGCCCGCGGTTCCGCTCCGCAGGATGCCGATCCTCAGGCCCTGGCTGCCGCCGCCCGCAATATTATTAACGGATAAACCCCTTACCTGGGCCCTATCGGACACCAATCATGGACAAGAAGATTTTCCCGGACGAACCTGAGATTCCCATTTTGCCTAATTTGTTTACGGCAGGGAACCTGGTGTGCGGTTTTTTCGCCATTCTGACGATTTTTGAGGGAATCAACCAGGCGGACAGCGACGCTGTGGCTGCTTTTTCCTATTATCAGAATGCCACTTTTTTAATCTTCGCGGCATGTTTGTTTGACTTGTTTGACGGTCGTATTGCCCGCATGCGCGGGCAGGACGGCCCGTTCGGGCGGGAATTCGATTCTCTGGCGGATATTGTCTCCTTCGGCATTGCCCCGGCGCTGCTGGTAGCCAAGGCCGTCCTGTTCCAGCTGTCCCCTCCGGAGGTGGGTTGGGGCATCGGCATCCTGTATCTGCTGTGCGCCGCGCTGCGCCTGGCGCGGTTTAATTGCATGGCGGCCGCTCCCCGGAAGGAAGGCCAGAGCAGCGATTTTGTGGGTCTGCCCGTTCCGATGGCGGCGGGAGCCGTGGTCTCCACCATGTACCTGGTGATGTATCTGGCGGGCAGGGCTCCGGACGGGGCCATGGACCTGGGCGTCTTCAAATACGTGATTGCGCTGGCAATGGCGGGAGTCTCCATTCTGATGATGAGCCGGGTGGTCTATCCCAGCTTCAAGCATATCAACATGCGCACGCGGGGGACGATGTACGCGATTGTGTTCATCGTGCTGGCGGTCATCTGCATTTTCAAATTCCCGTGGGTGATGCCCGCAGTCATTTTTTCCATTTATCTGCTTTACGGGCTGGTGCGGCCCTGGGTGGCCCGCCGCTGGCGGAACAGGCTGGAAGCCCGCGATGGAGAATAGGAAGACTTTTAGAAAACTGTTCCTGCCTCTTCTTTGAACAGACCATGCTGCGCCGGATTGATGCCGGGCGGCGGTGTTTCCGCGGCCCGGTTCCGGGAATGTCCCTGGGTCCGGCTTTTTTAAGGGCGGGAACGCAGCCCTCCCTTTCAGGACCGTCCGCAATTTTCCTGCGCGGAGCGTGCGCCGGAACGGCCGGGGGATAAAGATTCGGCGTCCCGAGGAAAGACGGAGAAGGAGGGAAGGGGAGGAATCGTCCCGAAGGACCGGAGCTTATTTGTTTTTCTTTTTAAAATCGTCCGCGAAGGGGTCTTTTTCCGGGGCGGTGGGCACGGCGTGCGTTTCAATGTCCTTGGTACTCTTGACCAGCGTGATGCATACGGGCTTGCTGCGGTTGCCCATGGCGTCATAAGTGTAAAGGAAGCGGCGCACGAGTTCCTTGGTGCGGGAATCGAACATTTGCTCTTCTCTCAGGTTGGCGTTGCCGTCGTAGCCGTAACGCACGAAAAAGAGTTCGTTTTTCTGCCCGTCAAAGATCAGGCAGGAGCGCAGCTCTCCAAAAGGCCCTCTTTTGTACAGGGTTACGGAAACGAGGACATTGCGGATGTTGTAAGTGGTTTTTTTCATCCCTTTTCCGTCCCCTGTTTTTTCAAAGTAGCTGCGGGAACCGTCTTCATGTTTGACCATGCGGGAAGAAGCGGTCTGGACATTGAAATCGTCCTGGCCGGCGGCCAGGGCTCCGGACGTCATGAGCAGGGGGATGAAGAGAAGCAGGGGCGTTGTTTTCATGGTGAAAAAAGAGTTTCTGACTTATTAAAGTGATGTATAGTGGCTTTGACAAGAACGTAATTAGATGAACTGGCTTGTAAGGAGAGACGTATTGGATGTGGCGCGCGGAGGCGTGCTGATGGGAATTGTGAACGTTACTCCGGATTCCTTTTCCGACGGAGGGCGTTTTTATGCGACGGAACGCGCTGTCTCCCATGCAAAAGAGCTTGAACGGCAGGGAGCCCTTATTCTGGACATAGGGGGGGAGTCCACCAGGCCGGGGGCCGCGGAGGTTGCCGCGGAGGAGGAGTTGGACAGGGTGCTGCCCGTGGTGCGGGAACTCCGTTCATGCACGGATGCCGTGATTTCCGTGGACACGCGCCATGCCGCCGTAGCGGCGGCTGTGCTGGAAGCGGGTGCGGACGTCATTAATGATATTTCCGGATTGCGGGAGGAGGGGATGGCGGAATTGTGTGCTGCGGCGCGCTGCGGCGTGGTGGCGATGCATATGCAGGGACGGCCTGAAACCATGCAGGACGCTCCTTCTTATGGGGATGTGGTGCGGGAAGTGCGCGGTTATTTTGAGGAACGTTATGATTTTCTGCTGGGGCGGGGACTGGAACCGGAGCAGATATGCTGGGATCCCGGCATCGGCTTTGGCAAAACGGCGGAACACAATCTGGCCCTGCTGTCCAACATGGACAAGCTTCAGGTGGCAGGACGCCCGGTGCTGCTGGGCCTTTCCCGCAAGCGCATGCTGGGCGCCGTCCTGGGGGATGCGGAGCAGGGCCGCGCGCCGCTGAGCACCGCCGTGATGACGGTGTGGGGGCATTTGCACGGCGCGCAGATTCACCGTGTCCATGACGTGGCGGAATGCGCCCGCGCCCTCCGGCTGATCCGGGCCGCTGAACCGTTTGTCCGCTGATTGAGCCATGGAATCCGCTTCTTCCCGTCCGGTATTGACGTCCCTGGCGTCCATTGCATTTTCCCTGGCGGTGGTGTTCCTTTTTCTGGCGGTACGGGGGATCTGGCCTTTCGGAGGCCGCTTCCTGGAGTATATGGATAACGGGCAGCTGGTTTATCCTACCTTGAAGTATTATGCCTCCGCCCTGATGTCCGGAGCGTTTGACGGAGCTTTTTTTTATGATGTCAATGGCGGCGCGGGAATCCGGGTGAGCCCTACGCTGCCGCATCAGCTGCTGATCCCCTCCACCTGGATTGCCGTGGCGATGGGGGATTCCTTCCTGTTGAAGGACATGGTCTGGGTGATGCTGGCGGATGTGGCTTGCATCTGCGTGACGGCTTCCTGGTTCCTGAGACGCGTGTTTCCCTCCCTGCCCGTATGCTGGACCGTGCTGCTGACGGCGGGTTATGCCGTGGGGGGCTTTTTCCAGACCAAGTACGGGTTCATGCAGTTCCTGGACCATGCCGCCATGTTCCCCCTGTTTGCCCTGGGCCTTTACCGGCTGGTGAACGGGGGAAGGGGCTGGCTGTATGCCGCCGGCCTCTTCCTGCTGGCTACCTCCCTGTACAGCGCGTTCATGGCCGTCGTCACCGGCTGGCTGTTCGCGTGGGCCTTTACGCTGCCCCTGAAGGGGACGCGGGAACGCCGCGTGCGCCTGGCCCGCGTGTTCTGGTACACGGCGGCGGTGACGCTGGCCACTTGTTATTACTGGCTGCCGATGGCGGAAATGAGCCGGGATTCCATGCGCTCCCTGTTTATGACGCCGCCCACGTTTTTTGAGTTGTCATGGCCGTTTGACCCTCCCAAATTCCTGGAACGCCTTTACGCCTGCCTGCCGGGGATGTCATTTGCCGCTCTGGCGGCGGTTTATTTGGCTTGCGGGAAGCAGGCGTCCCCGGCGCCGGACAGAGGGAGGCGTTTGTTTATCCTTCTTCTGACGGCGTCCGTTTTGCCCGCGTTTGTCGAGCCCATCCACCGCGCCGCCCATTTATGGAGCTACGTGGATTTTCCCGTCCGGTTCGGTTTTATTCCCAATCTGGCGGTAATGTCGTTCTGCGCCTGGATTTTGTCCGGCGGCAGGCTTCCGGGGCCGGCAGGACGGCCATGGGGGTGGGGATGGAGCCTGGGGCTTCCCATAGCGGCTTTTTTCTTTTCCCTGTTTGTCCTGAAGATGACGGCTGCGGATCTTGCGGTGCGTCTTCTGCCTTTGCTGTTTTTTGCATGCGCATGGCTGTGCTGGAGGCATGTGGAGGGCAAAAGGCTGGCGTGGTCCATCGCTTCCGTGATGATGCTGGGGCTGCCCATAGGGGCTGCCGCGTTCTGGAAGCAGGGGGAGGAGGAGAAAGCCTCCGTCCAGGCGCTCAATGCGGAATGGCTGGCGCGCGGCATGAAGGGGTATTCAGGCTTGCTGCGCGTGAAGGACAGGGATCGCCTGATGGTGGAAAACGCGGATTGCCTGGGGCCTGTCCCGGGCATTGGCAATTTCCGGCATACGACGAGCATCGGGCATTTCCGTTTTCTGAAAAACCTGGGGTACCGGGATGAATTCACGCGCACGTACGGCCAGGGAGGCACTCTGTTTTCCGATTTGCTGCTGGGCCATGGTTTTGTGCTGGCGTCCCGGTCCATGGAGGGAATGGAGTGCGTGCTTTCCCGGGAAGGCCTGTATTTATACAGGCTTCCGGGTGCCCGCTGGGGGCTGGTAGTTCCCCAGGGCGCGCTGGGGTTGCGTCTGGATGGGAACGCTGATGTGTTCAGCAATCTTAATGCCCTGCACGCCGCGCTCTGCCCATCGGCGGAAGGCCCCCTTTATGAGGCCGTAACAGTGAGGACGGAGATGAGCGGCCCCTTTTACCGCGCGGACATTCCGGAATATCCCGGCGCGGTGTACGGGTTCCCGCAGACGGATACGGCGGAACTCCGTGTCAATGGATGTGCGGTGCCCGTCATGGCGGAGGCGCAGAAGACATCCGGAGGAACGAGCCGCACCTATAACGGGGTTTTGGAATTGAAGCGTGCGGCCGTTGCCGGGGAAACCGTGGTGGAGGGGAGGATGCTGCGGACCGTGGAGACGCCCCTTCTGGCGGCTGCGGCGCGTACGCCGGAGCAGGATGTTCCGGTTCTGGGGAAAGAGCAGGATAAGTACGGAATGGAGGCGAAAGGAAGCGGTGGCCATGTGGAGGTGGCGCTGAATGCCGGGGAAGGGGAGGCTCTCATGGTGCCGGTCGTGTATGACCGGGGATGGAGAGTCCGGCGGAACGGGATGGAGGCGCCTGTGGAAAAGGTGGGGGAATTGATGGCGGTGCGCCTTCTGAAAGGGCAAAACCGGGTGGTGTTTGATTATTATCCGCCTTTATTGAAAGGTTCCCTGCTGTTTTCCTCCGGCGCGGCCGCCGTCTTCCTGCTGTATGCATGGTGGGCGCGGCGGCATCCGGAATCCTCGCTCAGGAGGATTGTTCTGGCCTGCGGATACAGGCTGTTTCAGTGCTGCGCCGCCGTGGTGCTGGCGGCTGTTTATATGGGGTCAATCGTGTTGTTTATCGTGCAGTCCGTGCTGTGAAGGAATCCCCGGAAGGCAGGGAAATAGGCCAGGGACTGAGTGCGGGGGGATGCTGGCGTGGAACAATATCCGCGGGGCGTAGCCGTTTCCTTTTTGCCGGTGGCCGGATTGGCGGGAAAAGGCTTTCCGTTTTGAAGGATGGTTGACAGGGGAATCTGGCGCGGTAGAGTGGTTTCATGCAGTCTTCCTATTGTCCGAGTCCTTATCGATATACGCGCCGCGTAACCCGTGAAGTCATGGTGGGGAATGTGGGGGTGGGCGGTTCCAATCCCATCCGGATCCAGTCCATGCTGACGTCCGATACGCGGGATACGGATGCCTGCGTGAAGGAGGCTTTGGAGCTGGCGGAGGCAGGGTGCGAGATTATCCGCCTGACCGCCCAGACCAAGGCGTATGCCGCCAATTTGGAGAATATTGCCCGGGAATTGTGCGCTGCCGGCTGCCATGTGCCTCTGGTGGCCGATATCCACTTCAAGCCGGATGCCGCGATGGAGGCTGCCAAATGGGTGGAGAAGATTCGTATTAATCCGGGCAATTTCGTTGATAAGAAGAAGTTTGAAGTGCGGGAGTATTCCGACGCCGAATACCGCGAGGAGCTGGACCGCCTGAGGGAAGAATTTACGCCCCTGGTTCTGTTTTGCCGAGAGCATGGCCGCGCGATGCGCATCGGTTCCAACCATGGCTCCCTGTCCGACCGCATTCTGAACCGCTTTGGCGATACGCCGGAGGGGATGGTGGAGAGCGCGATTGAGTTTGCCCAGATTGCCCGCGACCTGGATTACCATTCCCTGGTGTTTTCCATGAAGGCTTCCAACGTCAAGGTGATGGTGGCCGCTTACCGATTGCTGGTGGAGCGCATGAACGCCCTGGGGCCGGATTGGAATTATCCCATTCATCTGGGGGTGACGGAAGCCGGGGGCGGAGAGGACGGCCGCATCAAGAGCGCCGTGGGCATCGGCTCCCTGCTGACGGACGGCATTGGTGATACCCTGCGCGTTTCCCTGACGGAGGACGCTGTGAGGGAGGTGCCCGTGGCTTACCGCCTGTCCAATCCTTTCCAGCCGTCGGAGCGTTCCGATGACCCGGTTTCCTTCCCTGAACCGGAGTTGAGCTATGATCCCCTGAAGTTTTCCAAAAGGCAGGGTGGGCTGGCGATGTGTTATGGCGTGCGCCTGGGCTGGGAACAGCCTGTGCGCGTGGCGGTTCCTGATGCCGGGTTTTACGCCCTGCAGACGGAACGGGAGGCGATGGGGGACATGATGCCTGAATTATCCCTGGGGCAGCTGGATGCCATTGAGGTGGATCCCCGGTGCGATGCCGATCTGGAGCCGTTGAAGGAGCTGGCGGAACCGTCTATTGTCACTGTGAAGAACGGGCTGGCTATGGAGCCTGTATATGCGTTCCGCCTTCTGGCTGCCCGTATTGAGGACAGGCACCTGATCCTGCTGAAGGATACGCTGGTGCCCGGTTCCGTTTCCGGGGAAGACGTGCCGCTGACGGCTGCCCGCAATATCGGCTCCCTGCTGTGCGACGGGATTGGAGACGCCGTGCTGATTCAGGGCGAGTCGGACCCCCGTTTGGCTTCTTTCCTGGGATTCAATATTTTGCAGGCTACGGGAACGAGGCTGACGCGGGCGGATTACGTTTCCTGCCCGTCCTGCGGGCGTACCCTGTACAATATCCAGGAGGCGACGGCCCGCATCCGGAAAGCCACGGAACATCTGAAAGGGGTGAAGATTGCCGTGATGGGATGTATTGTGAATGGCCCCGGCGAGATGGCGGATGCGGATTTCGGTTATGTGGGCGGCGCGCCGAACAAGATCAACCTGTATGTGAAGCACACGCCTGTGAAGTTCAATATTCCCCAGGAGGAGGCTGTGGAACGGCTGGTGGATCTGATCAAGGAGTATGGGCGGTGGGTGGACCCCAAGTGAGGTTTTAACGTTGAGGGAACTTTTTTGATGCGGAGAGTGTTCATCAGCGGCGGTCACGGCGGTTTGGCGCGGGCCATCGTGGAATGTTTTTCCGCTGCGGGATGGGAGACGGATGCCCCCAGCCATGCCGCACTGGATGTGGGAGACCGTTCCGCCGTACGCCGCTGGTTTGATTGCCATGCCGCGTATGATTTGGCGGTTTGCGCCGCCGGAATTACTAGGGACAGGCCGTTCCTGAAGCAGACGGAGGAGGAGTGGGACGAGGTAATGAATGTGAATGTGACGGGAGCCGCCTGGTGCGGCCGATGCGCCGCCGCCGCCATGGTGCGGGAGAAGAGGGAGGGTCAGGTGGTGATGATCGGTTCTTATGCGGCGCTCCGTCCGGCTCCGTCCCAGGCGGCTTATGCCGCTTCCAAAGCTGCTCTGGCGGGCCTGGTGAAAAGCCTGGCGCGGGAATGGGGAAAGGATGGGATTCGCGTGAATCTGGTGTTGCCGGGGTTCATGCTGACGGAGATGACGGCCGTGCTGCGGGATAGCGTGAAAGAGGCGGCTTTGTCCCGGCATGTTTTGAACCGGTTGAATACGCCGGAACAGGCTGCGGCGTTTATCCTGTTTTTACAGGATGTTCTTACGGCGGCTTCCGGCCAGGTGTTCGATCTGGACAGCAGGATTGTTTAATAATGGACAGCGGATTTATTATCCGCGTTCAAGCCTTAATATTGAAGAAGAATAATTTAAGAAAAAATTTGATACACCAGGGACATCCGGTTCCCGTTGAAAACATGGAATTCCAAACACGGAAAGAGGAATCTATCCATGTTTACACACTTTCCAAAAGACCGGAAAAACCTTGTTTTTCAAGATTTCCTGTTTTCAAAATCATAGCAGGCTATCTTTTTTATTAAAAAAATGATTTTCTTGGAAATATATCATCAGCAGGGGAGAACGCGGATAATAAATCCGTAGAAATGTTTCTCCATGAGTTTGCCGCTGGCTGATGATGAAGAGAAAGGAAAGCGTTTTTCCTGTGGTTGTCCGGAATATATTTCTCCGTCCCGGAATTATGGAATAGATGCCTTGCGCATTGTCGCCATGATGATGGTTTTAATTCTTCATCTTTTGGCCTCCATTGATGTTTTGTCTTTGGAGAACCATGGGTCCGCTTCCTATAATGTCGGGTGGCTGCTGGAGATTGCCGCTTATTGCGGTGTGAATTGTTATGCGTTAATTACAGGATATGTGTGCTGCGACGGAACGTTCAGGTATGAACGTGTGGTTTCCTTATGGTTTCAGGTTGTTTTTTATACATGGGGCAGTTTGCTGCTGGCTCTGTTGTTTTTCCCCCAGGAGGTTCAGTTGAGCAATATTCTGCATTCCCTTTTTCCCGTTTTATCCGGCCAGTATTGGTATGTAACGGCGTATGTGGGGCTGTTTTTCTTCATTCCGTTTCTTAACGCCCTGGGGAACAGGCTGACCAAATTACAGTTCCAGTATCTTCTGGTTACCGTTTTCGTGCTGTTTTCCGTTATTCCCACCCTGCTTCACACGGATGTGTTCCCGGTGGAAGAAGGGTATAGCATCTGGTGGCTGGGCATCCTTTACATGCTGGGGATGTATGTTAAAAAGCATGGCTTGCTGACGGAAATGAAAACGCGTCCGTTATGGATGTTTTATGCCGGATTCGTATGTTTTGCCTGGGTTTTCAAGATGGTTCTTAACGTGGTGTCTCCATACCTGATTGGGCAGATCAAGGGCGGTGGAATGTTTATTCGCTATAATTCTCCTTTTATTGTAGGGACGGCGGTTGCCCTGTTGCTGATTTTTTCCCGGATGCATTTTTCATCCCGAAGGGCTGTCTCCTGTATTTCATGGCTGGCGGCAGCGTCGTTCAGCGTTTATGTGCTGCATTGTAATGCTTTGATAGGAAAATGGTTTTTGTGGGATGTCTTTGAGTGGGCAGCGTCTTCTTCCTCAGCCCTGATGGTTGTGAACGTGTTGGCAATAGCCGCCGTGGTTTATGCCGGATGCGCCTTGGTGGACTCCGTGCGGCGTTATTTATTTAAGCTCATGAACGTGGAAAGGGGCGCCCGGGCGGTGACGGGCTTTTGCGGAAAGCTGGGGCATGCATTCCGGAAGATGTGCCGCCGGATAGATTCGCATCCCTAAGGATGAGGGAATGTCCTGTTCCGGCGGTTCCGGGCGGTTTTTGTCTGGAGCTAGGCTAGTTTTTATTATCGCTTTTATCCAGGAGGGTTTTAAGCCAGGGAATGACCAGGTCTTTTTTGAAGAAATGGTTGCGCGGGTCCACATTGGCGAAACGGAAAAAGGCGTCCCTGTCCAGACCTGCGGGCAATTGGCTGCCGTGCCAGCGTTGGGCAGGGTCCGCAAACCGGGGCTGGTGATGGTACTGGAAATGATCCGGCGCCCCGGCCATACGGTAGGCTGCGGAGATGAGCTGGAAGTCCCTGTCCAGGCCGCCTTCCGTGCAAATGACAGGGCGCGGAGCGAGAGCCGCCACGATGTCCGGGAAGTCGAATTGTTTCCAGAAGCCCGGAATGAGGTGGCGGATGGAGTTGGGAGCGGAACGCACGCCCCTGCCGTTGGGCATGGTCATGGTTTTGGCGCGTTCCAGCGTGCGGCACAGAAAGTCGTTATACACGAAGGCAAAGATATCCGGGTTCAGGCTGCCCAGAACCATCATGGGTTCCGTTCCCAGGGAGAAGCCGCTGAGGATAATATGGTTTTTTTGCGCCCAGGGGCGTGTTTTCACCCAATCCAGAATACATTGGTCCGCGTAGGAGGTGTAGCCCAGCCAGCTCCAGTCCATTTCCAGCAGGAAGCGGGCCAGGTTTTCATAATCGTGTGAAGAACGGCCTGCGGCGCGTTCCGCGTCTCCTTCTTCACCCGTTCCGGCATTGTCTACCACAATGGCCGCCCATCCCTGCCTGACATAATGGAAAGCCATGGCGTTGTTGCCCGGCTGCTGTACGGAAGGCTGGTCCAGATCCGGTGATGTTTCCCCCGCCAGCTCTTCCTTGGTCTGGTCTGACCCGGGAATGCAGAATAGCACGGGAACCGGATTTTTGTCTGAAGCGTTGTTCGGCAGGAGCACCAGGAACGGTACGGCGGCTCCCGGGAAGGGATAGGCTTCCCATTTTTCCACCCGGTAGTGTTCTCTTGGCACGGTTTTTACCAGAACGGGGGCGGGGATATCCGCCTGGGGGGGGAATTTCATCAGTTGTTGCATGGCTTTCCGGACTTTTTCCCGCCAGGCGGGGAAATCCTTCGGAGCCATATCCGGGGAAAATTCGCATGCCGGACGCAGTTTTTCCAGCATGGTCTGGACGATGCCCCGGGAGGAAACATGCCGCTGGTCGCTCCGGGATGAATGAAGCACCGCCCAGTCTGCCGCCCGGAATTTTTCACTGGGCGGGGTAAGGGAGAAGGAGGGAAGAGAAAGGGATGCCAATAGAAGAGAGAAAAAAACGGCGGGCTGAATAGTCATGAAGCCAGATTGCCATAAAAGAAGCTTCCATTGCAAGGTTGCAGCGGTGGTCTTTTCAGGTTGTTCCTGACGCATCGGAAGCTTGAGTTTTTCCGGGCAGGGCGGTAGTCTGGCCGCCGTCATGATGGCGGGGGGTAAGAGTCTTGGAAGCCCGGAACCGCGGGTATGCGGCCTGGGCCTGGCTTCCGGCTTCGGCATGGGGGCGGCAGTCCATCTTGCCGGGGTAAGGGAAGGGCGCAGAGTGTTGAAGCCGTTGAGCGAATTGTGGGGCGAAGGTAATCCCTGGGGCGATGTATTGAGCGGATGGATTCCAGACAGGGAATTGTTATGCAGCCGCAGGAACGGCCCTGCTTCCCAGCTGGCGCTGCTGTTGGCGCGCCAGGCCGTGGAGGACGCCGGATGGGGAAGGAAGGAATTGAGGGATGCCGCCCTGATTGTGGGCAGTTCCCGCGGGAATGCTTCCGGATGGCTGAGCCCGTGGCCGGGACGGCGGCCCATGAAAATTTTGGCCGTTCCCAATTCCCTGCATAGCGAACTTGCTTCCTGCGTCAGCATCGAATTGGGAATTTGCGGGCCTTATCACGTGCTGGCGAGCGGCTGTGCCGCCGGCCTGGATGCCGTAGGCATGGCCGCCATGCTGATGCGGCAGGGAGTTGTTAAGAGAGCGCTGGCTATCGGTCTGGATTTGCCTTTGTGCCGGGAGCTGCTGGGGACGTACTGGGCCTCCGGCATGCTTTCCCGCAATGGTTTGAATGATCCCTACGGCCCTCTGGCCGACGGCATGTGCATTTCCGAGGGAGGGGCGGCCATAGCCCTGGAATTGTCTTCTGCTCCAGGTATTTATGTGAAGGATTATCTGGTGAATTCCGATGCCTATAGCCCGCTGGGCATGCCGGAGGACGGAAAGAGCATAGCCGCCCTGCTGGAGGCTGCTTTGAAAAGTCGGGATGGAGCGGTTCCTCTGACCGTTTGTCCCCATGCCAGCGGCACGGCGGGGAATAGCGTGTCCGAACGGGCTGCTTTGAAAAGGGTTTTTAAAGACGGACTGCCGGATTTGAGGATGATGAAGCCGTGGACGGGGCATGCCATTGGAGGCAGCGGAATTTTGGAACTGGCCCTGATGCTGGTCTTTGCCAGGGAGGGGGTATTGCCTCCCAATCCTCCCTGGGCCACCTTCCCGGAAGGCGGCGCCTGTTCTGCGGAGGAGCTGCCGTTGGCCGGGGGGCGGATGCTGGTCAAATCCGCCGCTTCCATGGGCGGCCATAATGTGGTGCTGAGTCTGGCTGTGGACGGTTGAATATTGTTGAATAGTGAACGCTTATGAAGAATCCTGAACAGTTTTTGTCAGAGTTGAAGTCTGCGGGGCTGCTGCGCGTCCTGCGGGATGTGGAATGCCTGCCCGGAGGAATGGCCCGTCTGGCGGATGGCCGGAAAGTGGTCAATCTGGCAAGCAACGATTATCTGGGGCTGGCCCACCATCCGTCCCTGGCGGAGGCTTTTTCCCGTGCGGTGCGGGATGAAGGGGCCGGAGCCATGGCATCCCGCCTGGTGACGGGGACGCGGCGGGAACATTCCTGTCTGGAAGAGGCCCTGGCCGCTTTGAAGGGGACTGAAGCGGCGGTCAGTTTTTCCTCCGGTTATGCTACCTCCCTGGGAGTGATTGCTTCTATTGCGGACCGGGAGGATACGGTGCTGATGGATAAGTTGTCCCATGCCAGCCTGATTGACGGGGCGCGTTTGTCCGGGGCGCGTTTGTCTACGTTTCTGCATAACGATATGGAGTCATTAAGAAAAAAACTGCAGCATTTGCGGAACGCGAATCCTTCCGGCGGGATTCTGGTAGTGACCGAATCCGTTTTCAGCATGGATGGAGACCGTGCCCCCCTTCGGGAAATTGTGCGTCTGAAGGATGAATTCGGCGCGTTGCTGCTGGTGGATGAAGCTCACGGATTCGGCGTGCTGGGAGAACACGGGGCCGGACTGGCGGAAGAACTGGGCGTTTCCTCCCGGATAGATTTTCAAATGGGGACTTTGAGCAAGGCTGCCGGGGTAAGTGGTGGATATGTGGCCTGTTCCCGCGCCTGGGCGGATGTCATGGTTAATTCCGCCCGGTCCCTGATTTATTCCACGGCTCCTCCTCCCGCTTTGGCCGCTGCCGCCCTGGCCGCGGTGGAAGTGATCCGCAGCGGGGAGGGAAAGGAATTGCGCCGCCGTGTTTCCGTGCTGGCAAATAGTTTGTCCGCCGCACTGGGGATGCCGGGAAGGCCTGTTTCTTCCATCTTCCCTGTTGTGGTGGGAGAGAACGATGCTGCCCTGGCTGCGGCGGATGCCCTGCTGGAACAGGGCTTTCTGGCTCCTGCCATCCGTTATCCTACGGTCCCCCGCGGAACGGCCCGGTTGCGCATTACGGTAACGGCTGCGCATGAATCCGGACAGGTCACGCGGCTGGGAACGGCGTTGAAGGAGCTGCTGCATGGGAAATAACGCAGGAGTTGTTTTTGGTTCTCCGCATTAGAGCCGGTTCCTGTTTTTATGCGGGGTCTGCCGGAAATGGGGTTATCCTCATTGATGCTGCCATAAAAGGGGAAGAAGGATATCTGATGCCTGGCGGAACGGAATGACATCCGGATGTCCTGAATGGCAGAGCTTGCATCTTGACAGGAAAGTTTTCTTCCAGTAAGGGGAAAGAATGAAGGTTCCCAAAGGAATTTTCACTGAACCCTATAAAATAACGTTATGATGAATACTTCTGATTCTTCTTCTCCTTCGTCCTGCTGCAGCGGTTCTCCTTCCTGCACGGCCGCTCTTGTTCTCGGCATTATCGCCCTGGTATTGGCATTGATCGGTTTTTTCCCGTGCCTGGGCTGGATTACTCTGATTCCTGCGGGGCTGCTTGCCATTATTGCTCTGATCATGAGCATTGTGGCTGTCAGTAAAGGTTCACCCAAAGGGGCTCTTGTTGTTGCCATTATCGCGTTGGTCCTGTCCGCCGTTGCGGGAATTGTCCAGGCATGGATGGCCAGCGCTACCGTGACTTACATGGAACAGCACCAGGATTATGTGGAAAAGAAGGCTCTGGAAATTCAAAAGGAGCTTCGGCAGATGGAGCTGGAAAACAGGGAGCCATTGAGGCAGTCCGGGGAGGCGGATGGAATGTCCCCCACGGATGGAACAGGCTCCCAGGATTTGTAGTTCCTGAACCTTTTTAGGAAGATCGGCGATGAATGGCGGGCGCTCTTCATGGCGTTCATGCCGTGATAGCTGGGTGGTCAGGAAAGTATGGCTGCCTGTATGGGCTGTTCTGTCCTGCCTGTTGCTGGCGCCCTCCCTCATGGCGCTGGCAATTAGCCCTGACAGGATGAATTCTCTGGCGGCTTCTGTTGCCGTGCCGCATCGTGAATGCCCGTTGTGCGGCATGACGCGAGGGTATGCGGAAATGGCCCGCGGGGATATACGAGCTGCCTGGGAATGGAACCGCGGCGCTCCGGTCTTGTTTATGGCAGGACTGCTCAATGGAGGGGCTGCCGCGGTTTATTTGGTATGGTGCTGGCGGAGAAGGGCGGGAAGCCGGGAAAAGGAAAACAGTTCTCTCGCGTAGCATGCCGCAAGGGGAGGAACCGGCTCCCCTTGTCCCTGGTAAATGACACAGCGGAAGTTTTGAAGCGGGGCCTGGGAAGTTTTTCTGCCTCCTGTTTATTCCCTGTAACGGGGCTGGCGCTTGGTGGTGGGGGGACGGAATGATGTTGAGTTTTTATTGAATGAATTCCATGCCAAATTCCTCGTAGTGCCGAAGATGAAGTTCCACTGCCCAGGTTGAGCGTTTTGCCGGAGGGAGCTGCGTTGTTCCTGAAAAGGAGAGGGGAATGCGGCGCCGGTGTTTCATGCCTTAGGATTATTTTTTGTCAGAAAGGGGAATAGCTTTTCTGGGAACGGCCGGTATTGCCGTTCATGGAAGGAGTATCCTGGGTGTGAAATATTTTGATTTTTCTTTATTTAGGTATTTTGTTGATGATGTTGTTTTATATTAAGTTGTGTAATTTTCTAACATTTTTATTCTAGGCCCGTTTGATTTTATATATATAGTTTTTGGATATTGTATGAATATTTGCATGTCCATCTATAGATCAATCGAATTGCGGAAGAATACATCCGGAAGTTATAAGGTCCGGCTGACTATCGACCGGGGAAGCAAGTTCTGCGGCGCCAGAAAATCTCTTGGTCTCGGCACCCATCGGGAGGATTGCGCCTTAAGACGTGCCTATCTGATGCGATGCCTGCTGTTTCATATGGGATGGTTTCCCGGCGGAAAGATTGCCGTCAGGAATTCAGCCGAATGCGGTATCAAGGATGTGGTTTGGGACAGCATGGAGTGTTCGGAGGACTCCGGAATGTTCAAGCTTGCCGGAAGGGGCTGCCGCATGGCTGCGGATGAAACCATGGCTATCTGGTTTCAGACGAATGGAGATGGGAGGGTTCAATGCCTTCGTTTGCTCATTTCCGGGTGGAGGAAAGATGACCGGGCAGGTGATTTGAGGGTGCTGATTCAGGGAATGCGGCATTGCGCCTCGGAACAGCGCCAGCATCCCTGCCGGATTTTGAATATTGAAATCGGCGCCGGCTCTTTCGCGGCGCCCCGGGATGAATGTGTGCTGAAAGGGTAGGAAAACGGATTGTTTCAGATACCGGTTTATTCTGGTTTTATTCGGAGGCCGCCACATTCCGGTTGGGAAATTGGGCCGAATGTCCGGCATGCCCGGCCCGGAGTTTATTTGGCCGTTATGGACGACGGGAAGGTTGCCGTATCCCGGGCGAGTTGAAGGCGCGGGAAGAAGGCCGGGAGGAATGGTGTGCTGCCTGCCGGGAAAGGGAGCCCTGTTTTTTCTGCATGAAAAAATCCCGGATGGAATGATTGCCATCCGGGGTTTTGTTTGAAGATTCCGGCTATTTTTTAGCGGGCAGTTTCACCTGAATGTGAATGTCGCGCAGTTGCCGGTTTTCCGCGGCGGCGGGGGAGTCGCTCATCAGATCCGCTCCCCGGTTGTTTTTCGGGAATGCGATGACTTCGCGAATGGATTCCGCGTTGCAAATCATCATGACCAGGCGGTCCAGTCCCAGCGCAAGGCCGCCGTGGGGCGGAGCGCCGAAGCTGAAAGCGTCCAGAATGTGGCCGAATTGTTCGCGGGCCTGTTCTTCCGTGATGCCGAGAGCCTTGAACATGGCGGACTGCAGGTCGCGTTCATGGATGCGGATGGACCCGCCTCCCAGCTCCGTGCCGTTGAGCACCACGTCGTAGGCCTGCGCGCGAAGGTCTGCGGAGAGTTCCCCGCTGAGCAGTTTTTGTTCGTCTTCCTTGACGGGGCGGGTAAAGGGGTGGTGGATGGCGACCCAGCGCTGCTCTTCCTCATCCCAGCCTACCAGCGGGAATTCAATAACCCACAGAAAGTCGCGTTCCTTGTTGTCCTTGAGCAGTTCCATGAATTCGGCGCATTGCAGGCGCACGCGGCCCAGGATATCGCAGGAGGGTTCCCATGGGCCGGCGGCAAAGAGAACGAGGTCTCCTGTTTCGATATCCAGGGCTTCCGTGAGTTTTTGCTTTTCTTCGTCAGAAAGGAATTTGGAGATGGGGCTTCTCCAGTCTTCCTCGCGCACCTTGATATAGGCCAGGCCTTTGGCTCCGGCTTCCACGGCAGTTTTCGTCAGGGCGTCAATCTGGCCAACGGAGGCGGAACCGAATCCCTTGGCGTTGATGGCCTTGACCACGCCGCCGTTGCTTACGGCTGAGGCGAATACCTTGAAACCGCTGTTTTCAAAGATGGAGGAGACGTCCGTCAGCTTCATGCCGAAGCGGCGTTCCGGCTTGTCGGAACCGTACTGATCCATCGCTTCCTTCCAGGTCATGCGGGGGAAGGGGGTGGGAATGTCCACGCCCAGGGATTCCTTGTACACGCGTTTGAGCAGGCCTTCCACCAGGTTGTAGATGTCTTCCGGAGTGATGAAAGAAGCTTCAATGTCCACCTGGGTGAATTCCGGCTGGCGGTCCGCGCGCAGGTCTTCGTCACGGAAGCAGCGGGCAATTTGGAAATAGCGTTCCATGCCGGCCACCATGAGCAGCTGCTTGTATTGCTGCGGGGCCTGGGGCAGCGCGTAGAATTTGCCGGGCGCCAGGCGGGAGGGCACCAAGAAGTCCCGTGCACCTTCCGGCGTGGATTTGGAGAGGATGGGCGTCTCAATTTCCAGAAAGCCGTGCTCGTCCAGGTAGTCGCGCGTGGTTTTGGTGACGCGGTGGCGGATCTGCATGTTGCGGGCCATGGCCGGGCGGCGCAGGTCCAGAAAGCGGTATTTGAGGCGCAGGTCTTCGTTGGAGAGGGCCCGATCCAGCTGGAAGGGGAGCACGTCAGCCTTGTTGATGACGTTCAGGGTGTCTGCGGAGACCTCGATTTCCCCGGTGGGAAGGTCCGCGTTGGTCGTGTCCACCGTATCCGTTTTCAGGCGGGCGGCCACGGTGCCGGAAATCTGGATCATGTCTTCGGAGCGGAGCTGCTGGGAGGCTTTCGCCACATCCTGATTGACTTCCGGGTGAAAGACTACCTGCGTGATGCCGGAGCGGTCGCGCAAGTCGATAAATATAACGCCGCCATGGTCCCGGACGGAATCTACCCAGCCGATGAGGGTGGTCGGCTTGCCGATGTTCGCAGCGCGCAATTCGCTGCAGGTATGAGTGCGGTATGAGTTCATCTTTATTGAAAATGGAAGAAGGGGGAAAGAAAGGCGTCAATTGCTTCCGGTGAGTGAAGCCACGGCGTCAAACAGGTCGTCCATGGCGACGGAGGATGAGGTGCGGGCTCCCAGGTCGCGAAGTTCCATGACCGGAAATTCATCTCCCACGATCAAGGCCGCGCGGGCGCCGGATTTGACGGCCTTCTGGAGCTGTCCGTTGACTTTGGTGAGCGTGAGGGGAAGGTCTACACTGTATCCCTGGTCCCGGAGGGCGGAAGCGATGGCAAGAACTTCCGCGCGGCGGCTCTCAGACGCCTGAACCATGAAGATGTCGCAGCCTGCGGAGGCCAGCGCCGCATCTTTCAGCGCTTTGGCATGGGGCGTCTGTTCAATAAGGTGGGTGATGACGGCATCCCCCATGGCAAAGCCGGTTGCCGGCATGTCCACTGCGTTATTGGAAAGGGCGCCTACCAGCGTGTCGTAACGTCCTCCGCCGGCTACGGCGCGCAGGCTGCGCTGTGTGTCAAAGATTTCAAAAACCAGACCGGTGTAGTAGGCCAGCCCTCGCACTACGGATAAGTCCAGCTTGACATAGCCGTCCAGCCCGCGGGCTGTCAGGTCTTTCATCAGGATGTCATAGCGTTCGGACGCTCCGTCGGGCGGGTTTTCAATGAAGGCCACCAGATCGCCGCGGCTGATATGGAAGGCGTCCAGCTTGCGCTGGCATTCTTCCGGGCGGTCACGTTCAAATTTGTCCACAATGCCGAGGAAAGCGGGAATATCCTGTTCCTGCACGCCGTGTTCCGAAGCAAACCTGATCCAGGCTTCCCGGTCAGAGACGCGCACGATGAAGTCGTTTTGCGTAAAGCCCAGTTCCCTCATGCAGTCGATGGCCAGGGCTATCAGTTCGGAATCCGCCCACGCAGAGGCTTCTCCCAGAATGTCCGCATTGAATTGATAAAATTCGCGCAGACGCCCTTTCTGGGGTTTTTCATAACGGAAGCATGAACCGATTTCAAACCACTTGAGCGGTTTGGTGTATTCGCGCTGGTAGGCGGCTGCGATGCGTCCCAGGGATGCGGTGAGTTCCGGGCGGATGGTGATGTCCCGGTCCCCCTGGTCCGTGAAGCGGAAGAGCTGGGTGGGCAGCTCGCCTCCGCTCTTTTTAAGATAAAGCTCCGTGGCTTCCACAGTCGGGCCCTCCCATTCCAGGAATCCGTAACGATGCGCCACCTTCTTCCATGCGTTGAAAAGATAGTTGCGCACGGCGCAGTCCGCCGGTGCAAAATCGCGGAATCCGGGAAGTGGTTGAAAGCGAGCGTCTGGCATAACCTGGAAAAAAGGATGTTGTCTGAGGACGAAACAGTTTACAGAATTCCTATGCCTTGGCAAGTCCACATGCTTATGATGAAGGAATTTCGGTGGAAACCATATGAATGACTCTATGCAGGAGGATGGGGACGGTTATTCCGGTTTTACATGAAATGAGGAAGGGCGGGAAAGGATTGATTATTGGGGACTTTATTGTTTTTTTATTATCCGAATTTTTTGCGCGGGCTGTGGGGCGTGCGGGTTTAAGTGGCTGGGGATTTGTAAACGGATGTCAAACAACAATATTGAACAGCAAGGGGAAATGATAAGAGGATGTTCCCAAAAGTTTTTCTGCGTATGGAGCATTGCATCTTTCCCTTTATATATAGAAAAATGTTTTCCTCCCGCGCTAAAAAGAAAACCGGGGCAGTTTTGTTTGATTTCATAGGAGTATGACGTGAAACGGATGAGTTTTTTTTCTCTTTGGGAATCTAATATCAGTATTGATTATGTGTAAAGAATGTGGATGCGGGGGGGAGCTCTCCCATGAAAGTCACGGCCACGGCATGGACGTCCATGTTCCGGTGTTGGATGCCAATGACCGGCTGGCAGAGCGCAACAGAGGTTTTTTTGCTGCAAAAAACCTTTTGGTTATCAATGTTTTTTCTTCTCCGGGGTCAGGAAAGACTTCCCTGTTGCAGAAGACGGCGGAGATGCTCCGCGGCCGTGTGCGCATGGGGGTTATCGTAGGGGATTTGGCGACGGATAATGATGCGGAACGCCTGATCCGAGCGGATATCCCCGTAGTGCAGATTACAACGGGCACCATGTGCCATCTGGACGCCCGCATGATTGCGGAGGCTATGAAGAAAATGCCTCTGGATGATCTCGACGTTTTGATTATTGAAAATGTGGGCAATCTGGTTTGCCCGGCTTCCTATGACCTGGGGGAAGGCGTGCGCGTGGTGCTGCTTTCCGTGACGGAGGGTGAGGACAAGCCGTTGAAATATCCTCCCATGTTCCATTCTGCGGATGTCGCCCTGGTGACCAAGTCCGATCTGGCGGATGCCGTGGATTTTAACCGTGACGCCGCCCTGGCCGCCCTGAACAAGGTGGCTCATCATGCGCACGTGATGGAGGTGTCTTCCAAGACCGGCGAAGGAATGGAGGCCTGGTGCGAGGAGATTGTGGAACGTGCGCGCCGCGCCCGGGAAGGCACGATTCAGCATCATGGCCATCACCACCATTGAACAGGCCGCCGCGGCATTGAAATTTGAGATAGCCGGCATGGTTCAGGGGGTCGGCTTCCGTCCCTATGTGTACCGTTTGGCGGTACGGCACGGATTGAAGGGGTTTGTGCGCAATACGGAGTCCGGTGTGGAGATTCATGTGGAAGGGGAGTCCGGCGCTCCGGAGCGTTTCTGGACCGCGCTGATGGACGGCCTGCCGGAGCATGCCCGGGTTTATGGAGTGGAGCGTACCGTATGCGAGCCTGCCGGTTTTGAGGAATTCCGCATTGAGGAAAGCGATTCCACCCCCGGAGGCGTTCCGGTGATGCTGCCGGATCTGGCTCCGTGCCCGGAGTGCCTGGAAGAAATGCGCGACCCGTTTTCCCGCCGGTATCATTATCCGTTTACCAACTGTACGCACTGCGGTCCCCGCTATTCCATTATTGAGACAATGCCGTATGACCGCGCGGGCACTAGCATGAAGGGGTTCCGAATGTGTCCGGAGTGCCGGAGGGAGTACCAGGATGTGGAGGACAGGCGTTTTCACGCACAGCCTATCGGCTGCCCGTCCTGCGGCCCTTCCGTGAAGGTGCTGTTTTCAGATGGTTCCGAACTGGGGTTCGGCCATGGGTTTGATACCCCCGCGGCACAGGTGGCATGGGTGCTGGCGGACGGTTTGATTGTGGCCCTGCTGGGCGTGGGAGGGTTTCAATTGCTGGCGGATGCTTCTTCGGAAGCTGCCGTCAGGCGTCTCCGGCGGTTGAAGGAGCGTGACGCCAAGCCTTTTGCCGTGATGGTGCCGGATGTGGCTGCGGCGGAGAGGCTGTGCCGCTTGTCGGAGGAGGAAAAGCGCCTGCTGGCTTCTCCGGCCGCCCCCATTGTGCTGGCCCGGGGAAGGAAGGATGTGGATCTGGCTCCTTCCGTGTGCATGTTCAGCCGTTTTGTGGGGATAATGCTTCCGTCTTCCCCTCTTCATGCGCTGCTGATGGATGTGTGGGGAAAGCCTCTGGTGGTGACCAGCGGGAACCTGAGCGGCGAGCCCCTGTGCGTCTCCGTGGAGGAGGGGCTGGAGAAACTGGGCCATGTGGCGGATGTGTTTTTTGTGCATGACCGTCCGGTAGTGCGGCCCGTGGACGATTCCGTGGCCCGCGTTACGGACGGCAGGGTCATGATGGTTCGCCGCGCTCGCGGATATGCCCCGCGGCCTGTGTGGCGCACATCTGCGGCGGCTCCCGACGTGCTCGCCCTGGGGGCCGGACTGAAGAATACCATCTGCTGGCTGAAAAGGGGCGTGGCTGTCATGAGCCAGCATCTCGGTGACCTGAGCAGTGCGGCTTCCCTGAACGCTTTTGATCGGACGGTGGAGGCGCTGGGCAGAACCCTGGATGCCGTTCCGCAGGTAATTGCCGTGGACGCCCATCCGGACGGCCCCACTTTTGCCCTTGGCCGGCGTCTGGCGCGGAAGTGGAATGCGACGGTTGTCCCTGTGCAGCATCATCAGGCTCATGTGCTGGCCTGCGCCGTGGAAAATGAAACGCCGTTTCCCGCTTTGGGCATAGCTTGGGACGGGACGGGGTTCGGTACGGACGGAACGGTATGGGGAGGGGAATTTTTTGTGTTGGAGGAAGAGGGTGAGCCGCGCAGGGTGGCCCGCATCAGGCCGTTTCTTCTGCCCGGTGGGGACGAAGCGGTTCGGGAGCCTTCCCGGTGCGCCTGTTCCCTGGCCCGTCAGATGGGGCCGTGGCGTACGGAGGGTCTTGATAAGCGTCTGGAGAGGGGGCTGCCTGTGCGGAAACGCGAAGTTCTGGAGGCGATGATGGCCCGGAATATCCATTGTCCGTCCTCCTCGTCCATGGGGCGGTTGTTTGATGCCGTGGCTTTCTGGTGCGGTTTTGAAGGTGCGGCGGGGTGTGAGGGCCATGCCGCCATGATGTTGGAATCATGGGCCGCGGAAGCTTCCGGGGAAAAAATGCCGGGGGACGCGTATGAATGGGTCATGCATGAAGAAGAGGGATTGCTGGAACTGGATTGGCGGCCGTTGATGAAGTCTGTGGATGAAGATTTGTTGGAAGGCGTTTCCCGCGGCTGCATCGCCCGCAAGTTTCATGAGAGCCTGGTGAATCTGGTCTTTGACGTGGCGGAGCGTTTCTGCCTGGATAGGCTGGTGCTGGGCGGCGGATGTTTTCAGAATGCCTTTTTGCTTGAAGGACTGGCGGGGATGGCCCAGTCTAGAAGGTGCCAGTTGGCTCTGCCCCAGCGGGTGCCGTGCAATGACGGGGGAATTTCCCTGGGGCAGGTTGCGGCGGTCGTACGCCAATGGAAAGGATAGAATATGTGTTTGGCCGTTCCCGGAAAGATTGTGAGCGTCAATGAGACGGACCCTTTGTTCAGATTGGGGGTGGTGGATTTTGGCGGCGTGAGCCGTGAAGTGAACCTGGCCTGTGTGCCGGAAGCCGTGCCGGGGGATTACGTCATCGTTCACGTGGGCATGGCCCTGAGCGTGCTGGACGAGGAGACCGCTCTTCAAACCCGCAGGGAAATGAGAGAAATTGTGGAAAATACGGATCCGCTGTAGGGAGGGGCGTTTTCCGAATTCAAATAATGATTTATGCAGGAGGAAGCCCGGCAGCTGATTGAAGAATTGCGCCACGCTGTGACGCGTCCGTGGGCGGTAATGGAGGTATGCGGAGGCCAGACGCATGCGATTGCTTCTCTGGGGCTGGAGGAGTTGCTGCCTCCCGGCCTGCGCCTGATTCATGGTCCCGGCTGTCCGGTCTGCGTTACGGCGGTGGAGTTGATTGACCAGGCCGTGGAATTAAGCCTGAGGCCCGGCGTGGTTTTGTGCAGCTACGGGGATATGATGCGGGTGCCGGGCTCCCGCGGGGATTTGTTTTCCGCCAAGGCCGGGGGAGGGAACGTGCTTTTGATGTATTCTCCGCTGGAAGCGGTCGCTTATGCCGGAAGCCATCCGGATACGGAAGTGGTGTTTTTCGCCGTAGGTTTTGAGACGACGGCCCCGGCTACGGCTCTTGCCCTGCAGCAGGCCCGTGCACTGGGATATGCCAATTTTTCCGTTCTCTGCGCCCATGTGCTGGTCCCCCCGGCTCTGGAATGGCTGATGGACCAGGATGAGGGAAGGCCGGACGCTTTTTTGGCTCCCGGCCATGTCTGCGCCGTCACAGGGGAAATGGATTACGTGCGTTTGGCCGCCCGTTACCGGACGCCCATGGTGGTGACGGGGTTTGAGGCTCCGGACCTGCTCCGCGGCATTTTGATGTGCGTCCGCCAGCTGGAAGCCGGGGAATATGCAGTGCGGAATGCGTACGGACGTTATGTGAAACCCGGTGGGAACACGGCGGCACAGGAAAGAATGAATGAAGTTTTTGAGCCGGAAGACCGCCGTTGGCGCGGTCTGGGGATGATTCCCGGCGGCGGCATGAGGCTGCGCCGTGAGTGGAATGACATGGATGCCGTTCTGCGTTTTGAATGCGGAAAGGGGAGGCCGGGAGCAGATGAAGCTTCCGGATGCCTGGCCGGGCAGGTGCTGAGGGGGCTGATTCGTCCTGGAGAATGCCCTTTTTTCGGATCGTCCTGCACGCCGCTGGCCCCGCTGGGGGCTCCCATGGTGTCCGGGGAAGGGGCTTGCGCCGCTTATTATCATTATAAAAGAAGTTGATGTCATGTTTGAGTGTCCTGTTCCGGAGCCTGTTTCCGACCGTATCCAGATGGCTCATGGCGGCGGAGGCCGCTTGATGAATGAGCTGATCCGTTCCGTGTTTCTGAGCGCCTTCGGGTGCCCTTCCGGAGGCGTGCAGAATGACGCCGCCGTATTGGAGATTCCTCCGGGGAGGCTGGCGATGACGACGGACAGCTTTGTGGTGCAGCCTTTGGAGTTTCCCGGCGGCTCCATCGGTTCACTGGCGGTGCACGGAACGGTGAATGATCTCGCCATGAGCGGCGCGGAGCCGTTGTATTTGACGGCGGGCTTTATTCTGGAAGAAGGGCTTCCGCTGGAAGTCCTGGCCCGCGTGGCACAAGATATGGCTGCCGCGGCCCGTGCGGCGGGCGTCCGTATTGTGACGGGGGATACAAAAGTGGTGGAGCGCGGAAAGGGGGACGGCATTTACATTAATACTGCCGGGGTTGGCATCGTGCGCCATGGGTTGGAGATCAGCCCTTCTTCCGTTCGTCCGGGGGATTCCGTGCTGCTCAGCGGGGATTTGGGGAGGCACGGCATGACGATTATGAGCCTGCGCGCCGGGCTGTCTTTCGGAGACGGCCTGGAAAGTGATTCCGCTCCGTTGCATGAATCCGTGGCCGCCGTCATTCGTGCCGGCATTCCCGTGCATTGCCTGCGTGACGTGACCCGCGGCGGATTGACCGCCACTCTTTCGGAGATTGCGGAATCTGCCGGCCTGACAGTGAAGCTGAATGAAATGTCCATTCCCGTGCGTGAGGATGTCAGGGCGGCGTGCGGGCTGTTGGGGCTGGACCCTCTTCAGGTGGCCTGTGAGGGACGTTATCTGGCTGTTCTTCCACGGGAGCATGAGGAAGAGGCCCTGAACCTGATGCGCGGCTGCAGCGTATCTGCCGGAGCCTGCGTCATAGGCCGTGTGGAGGAATTGGGGACGGCGCCCCTGCTGATGACGGGACGTCTTGGAGTGGAGCGGGTGTTGACGATGCCTTCAGGAATGCAGCTTCCCCGCATCTGCTGATTCCTGGTGCTGCATGATTGGCGTTTTACGGCAGGGAAGCGGTGGAACCCGCTTCCCTGCCGGTCCGGTGTTTCATAGGGGTGCCGGAGCGGCTCTGTGCGCTTCCGGGGGAAAGCGCAGCCGGCTTGATATGGGGAACTGGTTGTTGGGAGATGGTTCAGGAGGGAGTGTCTTTACCTGTCCCGGCATCGGGCAATGCTTTTAATGCCGCTTTGGCCTGTGCATGGTCCTGGGAGGCTGCCTTTTCCAGCCATTCCCGGGCAGTTTCCAGGTTTTTTTCCACGCCGAATCCGTACAGGCAGATGATTCCCATGTTGTATTGCTCGGAGGCGTAGCCGGCTCTGGCGGCGCGAAGATTCCTGTTTTGCCATTCCCTGGCTTCCGCTTCCGTGAAGTCCTGGCTCTTGCAGAATTGGTCCCACGTTTTTCCGAATTTCATGGCAGCCCTCGCAAATCCCGACAGGGCGGATTTTCTGGTGTATTCATCCGCCAGGCGCATGTTTTTTTCCACTCCGTCGGGTCCCAGCCTGTACAGGTGGGCCAGTCCCCAGTATCCGTTGGGGCTGCCCAGATCCGCCGCTTTTTGGAAGAGCTGCAGCGCGTCCGGGTATTTTTTATGGGACATGGCGAATACCGCATTGGCCAGGAAGCGTTCCGCTTTGATGAATTCGTAAAATTCGGGAATCGCCGCCCATTCGGATTTAAGTTTGTTCCTGTCTTTCCTGGATTTGGGAGGCATGCCGGAAGGCGGGGATATTCGGAAAACGGGAATGTAGCCGGAAGCGCCCATATTGGCCAGCCCGGCCATCAGAAAGCAGCCCGGCTGGAGGCGCCACATGTGCATGTACAAAACGCGCTCTGCTGGCAGAGATTCCTTCTCAATCCAGTCCGGCAGGTTCATGGGGGGGCCGTAAAGTCCCGTCAGGCCGTTCAGCATGCGCTTGTACAGGGATTTCAGGCGCGTATCGTATTCCTCTTTACCCGCTTTGGTGGTGGAGTAAAAGGAAACGGCTTTCAGACCTCCATCCTTTCCGTACTCGAAATGCAGGGAGAAGAAAAGGCCTCCAATAGGTTTTTTCGTCTTGTAGGCTCCGTTCAGCCCTGTACGGCTCAGGTAGGCGTCTGTTTCCGGCCCTTCCAGGGATTTGCAGGTTTTCAGGGAATTCAGAAGCTGGGATTCCTGCAAACCTGTTTCCAGGGGGCCGTAAAGAGGCGAGGCGGCGCCGCAGGAAGCTGTATAAAGCACAGCCATGTAGCGATAGCAATTGGTCAATTTCATGGAATAGATAGGGAGGGATGGAAGTGGTGCTTCAATAGCGGATTAGGAATCCGAATGAAGTGTTCAAAGATGTTTTTATGAAAAGCAAGTATATTACAATCAATAGTTTATATTTTGTTCCAACAAATTTATTTTGTTGAGGGTTGTGTCCGGGAAAATGATGGATGATTTTGGAGAAATGCATTTGGTATGAAAAACTGATATTGACGTCGGATTCCTAATCCGCAGTGTTTAAAATAGGTTGAAAAATGTTGGTTAACCTTTTTGTTATCAGCATATTAAAAATATGCATCCTGTTTTCCTGAAGTGAAAAAGGCGGAAAGGCGCGTCTGTTGTCCCGCCTCATTCTTCCGTTTTTTTACATGGAAATTGTTATTATTTTTATTAAAAGTCTTTCTGAATATTCATTCATTTCCGTTTTGTGTATCCCATATGCATGCATTGTGGCGGATTTCAAATCCGCATGTCAGCGAAAAAAGGAACTGGTGCTTCCTTATTGATTTTATTATCAATGGATAAAATCAATATTGGGGATTGTTTCTTTCAGGATGCGTTGTGATTTTTTTTTTTCTCTATACGATGAAAGTCCTTTTTTCTCAAAAAATTTGATTGACTGCGGATTTGAAATGCGCAGATGAACGCGCATGGATTGAGAGCGTTTGATATTCAATGGGCTGTTTCTTTTTTTGCAGTAATACGCAGTTTTGGAAGATGTCCTGATAAAAAAAGAGGGCTCATGATACGTACCCGTACGGGAAAAACGGGAAGGCCGTGGCGGCATTGCTCCGGAGCGGCTGTTGATTCTGCCGGGGCTGCGAGCATAACCGGATGTTTGTGACGGTTTCGTTTCCGGCCGCATCTTGTTTGAGGAAGCCATTCCGCTCATGGTACCGGTACATGAGAATTGATGTGGTAACGGATACGTATGAACCTGATATAAATGGAGTGGCCCTGACGCTGGGGCGTCTGGTCGGCGGCCTCCGGATGCGCGGGCATCTGGTGCATGTGATGAGGGCTTCTGAACGGAACGGCTCTTTCGACCCTGGGGAGACGGCTATGCCGTCCCTTCCCCTCCCCATGTACCATGAGGTGAAGATAGGGCTGCCTTCTGCAGACAGGTTCCGCGCCAGATGGATGAAAAAAAGGCCGGATGTGGTATACGTGGCTACGGAAAGCCCCATGGGAGCGTCTGCCGTGAAGGCCGCCCGTACGCTGGAGGTTCCCGTGGTGATGGGATTCCATACCAATTTCCACCAGTATATGAAGGATTACCATTTCTCCAGACTGGAAACGGCCGCCGTGAATTACCTGCGCAAACTCCACAACAGGGCAGGGATGACAGTGGTTCCCACGGAGGAAATGCGCCGTACGCTGGAGGGGATGGGGTTTGAACGCCTTTCCGTCATGGGGCGCGGAGTGGATGCCGTCCTGTTTGATCCCGCCAGGAGGGATGCTTCCCTGCGCCAGTCATGGGGCGTCTGGCGGGATGAAGTGGTATTTGGCGTCGTGGGGCGTCTGGCGCGGGAAAAGAACCTGGTGACGGCCCTGGGGCTGTACACGCGCTTGCAGAGGGAGTTTCCGGATTGCGGCATGAAAATGGTGGTGGTAGGGGACGGCCCCATGATGAACAGCCTGCGCAGTGAGTTTCCTGATGCCGTTTTTTGCGGAATGCGCCGTGGGGAAGACTTGGCGCGCCATTATGCCGCCATGGACGTTTTGCTGTTCGCCAGTGAGACGGAAACTTTCGGGAACGTTTTGCTGGAAGGCATGGCCAGCGGTTTGGCTACGGCCAGCTACCGGTATGCCGCTTCCGCGGATGTGGTGCTGGACGGCATCAACGGCCTTCAGGCGGAGAAAGGGGATGAAGAGGGGTTTTATTCCGCCATGCGCCGTCTGCTGGAAGACGGGGAGATGATCCGGAGGCTTGGGAAACAGGCCCGCAGGACGGTGAATTCCAGAACTTGGGATTCCATCCATGACAGGTTTGAAGAACTGCTGGCTTCCGTGGCCCGGGAGGAAAACGGGACCGGCTGCGCCCGCCCCCCGCGGGATGCCGTGCTGGAATGCCGCACGGTTTTTTTGTCGGACCTTCATCTGGGAACGAAAGACTGCAAGGCGGACGAATGCCGGAAGTTTCTGAAACATGTCCGGGCTGGAAAAATTGTGCTGGTGGGGGATATTGTGGATGCTTGGGCTTTGTCCCGCGGCAGCCGCTGGCGGCGGAGGCATACGCGCTTTGTCCGCACCTTGTTGAAAAAGATGGAACAGGAGGATGTGGAAGTCCTGTACCTGCGCGGAAACCACGATGATATTCTGGAAAAATTCCTGCCTTTTCATCTGGGCGGTTTGAAAATTGCCAGGGAGTACGTGCACCAGGCTGCGGATGGAAGACGCTACCTGTGCGTGCATGGGGACGGTTTTGACGCCATTTCCACCAATCACCGGTGGCTGGCGATGCTCGGCTCTCTGGGTTATGACGTTTTGCTGATGGTCAACCGGTTTTACAACAAATACCGCGCCTGGCGGGGCAGGGAATATTATTCCGTTTCCCGCGCCATCAAGGGCCGCGTGAAATCCGCCGTCAATTTTATCGGAAAATATGAGGAACAGCTTCAACGCCTGGCGGTAAAGAGGCAGTGTGACGGCATCATCGCCGGGCATGTGCATCATCCGGCGGATACCATGGTGGGAAAGGTGAGATATCTGAATTGCGGGGACTGGGTGGAAACCATGAGCGCAGTGCTGGAATACGGCGACGGCCGTATGGAAACGGTGCTTTACAAGGATTTTATGAAGCGCCTGGCATATGGCAAATGCGGAACCATGGAGGACGCGGAAACTTCTCCCGGCACGGGGGATTCATGACGGAACGGCCTTTATCCGGTTTCCCCCGGAAGTGGGACAAAATGACTTTGTGTGACATTTTGTCTCTTTTCTGGTGTGACATTATGTCCCGTTTTCCTTTGTCGGGAAAATAGAGGAATGAAAGGAAAAACAGCGTAATATGATTATAATATGACATTTGCGTTTATTTTTCAGTATGCCTTGCCAGATTGGCATGCCATTTGCAACAAAAGAGGCAAGAATATGAGTTTGCCTGCATGATGCTTCAGGTCATGAGGAAATCAAATCTCAACGAAATCCATTCAAAACAATCTAAAATAACGATATGGCTAAAATATTAGGAATCGACCTTGGCACGACCAACTCGTGCATGGCTGTGATGGAAGGCGGTCAGGGTACCGTACTTGAAAACAGCGAAGGTGCGCGCACCACTCCCTCCATTGTTGCTTTCACCAAAAGCGGTGAACGCCTCGTGGGGCAGGCCGCCAAACGTCAGGCGGTAACCAACCCGAAAAACACCGTGTTTTCCTCCAAGCGCCTCATCGGCCGTAAGTACAGTGAACTGACGGAAGAAGATAAAAAGGTGCCGTACGAAATTGTGGAAGCTCCCAACGGAGATGCCTACATCCGCGTGGATGTGGGCGGTGAAAAGAAGACCTTTTCCCCCCAGGAAATCGCTTCCATGGTGCTGGCCAAGCTGAAAGCCGATGCGGAATCCAAACTTGGCGAAACGATTACGGAGGCCGTGATTACCGTCCCCGCCTATTTCAATGACGCCCAGCGCAACGCGACCAAGGCCGCCGGTGAAATCGCAGGCCTTAAAGTGCGCCGCATTATCAATGAACCGACGGCGGCGGCCCTGGCCTACGGCTTGGACAAAAAGTCCAATGAAAACATTGCCGTATATGACCTCGGCGGCGGCACCTTTGATATTTCCGTGCTGGAAATCGGCGACGGAGTGTTTGAGGTGAAGGCTTCCGACGGTGACACCCACTTGGGCGGCGATGACTGGGACAACGCAATCATCAACTGGATTATAGGCGAGTTCAAGAAAGACTCCGGCATGGATCTTTCCAACCAGCCTGACGCCATTCAGCGCATCAAGGAAGAAGCGGAAAAGGCCAAGATCGCCCTTTCCTCCACCCAGAGCTATGACATCAGCCTGCCGTTCATCACGGCGGACGCTTCCGGCCCCAAGCATATCCAGCTGACGCTGAGCCGTCCCAAGCTGGAACAGCTCACGGAAGACCTGCTGGACCGCACCCGCAAGCCTGTGCTGGACTGCATTGCCGCGTCCGGGTTGAAAACCGGAGACATTGACGAGCTGGTGCTGGTGGGCGGCATGACCCGTATGCCCGCCGTGCAGGAAATGGCCCATACGCTGGCCGGCAAGGAACCCCACAAGGGCGTGAATCCGGATGAAGTGGTGGCCCTGGGCGCCGCTATTCAGGGCGGCGTGCTTCAGGGGGACGTGAATGACGTGCTTCTGCTGGACGTGACTCCTCTGACCTTGTCCATTGAAACGATGGGCGGCATCGCCACTCCGATGATCGAACGCAACACGACCATCCCGGTGCGCAAGAGCCAGGTGTTCTCCACCGCCGCTGACAACCAGCCCGCCGTGGATATCCGCATTTGCCAGGGCGAACGCAAGATGTTTGAGGATAACAAGCTCCTCGGCAACTTCAAGCTGGACGGCATTTCCCCCGCTCCGCGCGGCGTGCCGCAGATTGAAGTGACCTTTGACATTGACGCCAACGGCATTCTGCATGTATCCGCCAAAGACAAGGGCACCGGCAAGGAGCAGAAAATTTCCATTCAGGGCTCCAGCGGCCTTTCCAAGGATGAAATTGAACGCGCCAAGCGCGATGCGGAAGCCCACGCGGAAGAAGACAAGAAACGCGCTGAGGAAATTGACACCATCAACCAGGCTGACTCCCTCTGCTTCTCCGTGGAGCGCCAGCTTAAGGATATGGGGGACAAGCTGCCCGCAGACCTCAAGCGTGAAATAGAAGACAAGGTAACGCGTCTCAAGGAAGCCGTCTCCAAGAAGGACATCACGGCGATCAAGGCTGGCAAAGAAGACCTGGAATCCCGTCTGGAAGCCCTGTACAAGGCGGCGGAAGCCGCCCAGCAGTCCGCCGGGGCCGCCGGCCCCATGCCGGGCGCCCCTGCCGAAGAAGAACCTTCCGACGGTCCCCGCAAGGCGAAAGGCCGCGTGGTGGACGCTGAAATCGTGGACGACGATAAATAAGCAACCCTCTTCCCGCCGGAGTGGGAAGCAATTCCTCCTCCGGCGGAACATTACATCCCGTATTACTCATCTACAACAACATCAAAAAACATACTATGGCAAACATCAAACCCCTAGGACAACGTGTGCTGGTCAAGCGCATTGAAGCTGAAACCAAGACGGCCGGCGGCCTGTTCCTGCCGGACACCGCCAAGGAAAAACCCCAGGAAGCCGAAGTGATCTCCGTAGGCACCGGCGGACGCGATGAAAAAGGCGCCCTGATTGAATTTACCGTGAAGCCCGGAGACCGCGTGCTTATTTCCAAGTACGGCGGCACGGAAATCAAACTGGACGGGGAAGACTACCTTATCCTGTCTGAAAACGATATTCTGGCCATCATCGGCTAAATGGCACTACACACACATTCAACATTATTTTAAATATTTAACATTATGGCTAAACAAATCCAATTTGACGAAACCGCCCGCCAGGCTCTGCTCCGCGGCGTGGAACAGATTGCCAAGGCTGTCAAGAGCACGCTGGGCCCTGCCGGCCGCAACGTAGTGATTGACAAAAAATTCGGTTCCCCCCTCATCACCAAGGACGGCGTAACCGTGGCCAAGGAAATTGAACTGGAAGACCCGTTTGAAAACATGGGCGCCCAGCTTGTCCGGGAAGTATCTTCCAAAACCAATGACGTGGCCGGCGACGGCACCACTACCGCTACCGTGCTGGCTGAAAGCATTTACCGCGAAGGCCTGCGCAATGTTACTGCCGGGGCCAACCCCATCTCCCTCCAGAGGGGCATCATGAAGGCTGCGGATTCCGTTGTGGAAGAACTCAAGAAGATCAGCAAGCCTGTCGACTCCAGCAAGGAAGTGGCCCAGGTCGCTACCGTCTCCGCCAACTGGGACGCTGAAATCGGCAACATCATCGCGGAAGCCATGGACAAGGTGGGCAAGGACGGCACCATCACCGTGGAAGAAGCCAAGGGCATTGAAACTACGCTGGACGTGGTGGAAGGCATGCAGTTTGACAAGGGATACCTGTCCCCCTACTTCGTGACTAACGCGGAAACGATGGAAGCGGTGCTGGAAAACCCCTACATCCTCATCCACGAAAAGAAAATCAACAACCTGAAGGACTTCCTTCCGCTGCTTGAAAAAGTGGCCAAGAGCGGCCGTCCCTTCCTGGTAATCGCGGAAGACATTGAAGGCGAAGCCCTCGCCACCCTGGTAGTCAACCGTCTGCGCGGCGTGCTGAACATCTGCGCGGTCAAGGCTCCCGGCTTCGGCGACCGCCGCAAGGCCATGATGGAAGACATCGCCATCCTTACCGGCGGCAAGTGCATCACGGAAGACCTGGGCATCAAGCTGGAAAACGTGGGCATTGAAGACCTCGGCCAGGCCAAGCGCGTGGTTGTTTCCAAGGATGAAACCGTTATCGTGGAAGGTTCCGGCAAATCTTCCGATATTGAAGCCCGCATTTCCCAGATTCGCCGCCAGATCAAGGACACCACGTCCGATTACGACCGCGAAAAACTCCAGGAACGCCTGGCCAAGCTGGCCGGCGGCGTGGCCGTCATCCACGTGGGTGCCGCTACGGAAACGGAAATGAAGGAAAAGAAGGCCCGTGTGGACGACGCCCTGCACGCTACCCGCGCTGCGGTGGAAGAAGGCATCGTTCCCGGCGGCGGCGTGGCGCTGATTCGCGCCCAGAAAGCCATTGACACCCTCAAACTGGAAGGTGATGAAGCAACCGGCGCCCAGATCGTTTATCGCGCTGTGGAAGCCCCGCTCCGCCAGCTGGCCTGCAATGCCGGCCGCGAAGGGGCCCTCATCGTCGCCAACGTGAAAGGCATGAAGAATACTGCCGAAGGTTACAATGTGGCCACGGACAAGTATGAAGACCTGCTTTCCGCCGGCGTGGTGGATCCGACCAAGGTGACCCGTTCCGCTCTGCAGAATGCGGCCTCCATCGCCGGCCTGCTGCTTACCACGGAATGCGTCATTGCCGACAAGCCCGAGAAGAAGAGCTGCAGCTGCGGCTCCGGAGCTTCCGACATGGGCGGCATGGGAGGAATGGGCGGCATGGGCATGATGTAAGCCCCGTCCGTTTCTTCGAGACCAAGGCAATCGGCTTCAAGGCTCCCCGGTTTTTCCGGGGAGCCTTTTTTAATATGCTTCATCAAGAGCCGGTTTCGGGAAAAAAAGCTGCACAGGATGTTCAGAATTTAGAAAAATATTGAATGATTATAGAACATATTTGTCTAATCATAACATGAAAAAGCTGCATAAGAACATATTGTTTGCGGCGGCAGTACTGGTCATGCCTTCTGCCCTGGCCGATATCCCGGAGTCTTCCGTTCCGGTTGCCGCCGTTTCCAGTGTCAAGGGTGCTTATCCGAACGCCGGTCCCATTGAATGGGACTCTGAAATGCATGGCATGGAAAGGATCTACGAAGCCGAATTTAGAATTAACGGATTCCAGTTTGACGTGAAGATTGCTCCTGATGGGAAAATTGTGAGGATTAAGGAAGAAATAGCTGCTTCCTCTCTTCCGGAAGCCGTCCGTGCGTCCGTTTTGAAGCGTTATCCGGGATGCCGGATTAAGGAAGCGGAAAAAATTACTGAAGGAGAACTTGTCCGTTACAAGGTGGAAGTTGCGGACAGCCGTGACGATTATGATGTGCTGATTGCCCCTGACGGAAATATCCTTCATGTGGACCGTTAGGATTTTTGTTTTTTACATTTAATGAAAGCGGGAGGAGGGCGGATGAATCCGCTCTCCTCTTTTTTTGAGGACCGGAAGCAGGGGCGTATGGGAAAATGTGACGGAATGTTCACGTTTTAAAACGGGCGTGCGGGAGCGGCCTCCTGTAATAGAGGGCCGTTTATTACGCATATGGACCCAATCTATTACTTTATCATAGGACTGATACTGGTGTTATCCTGCTTCGACCTCGTTGTCGGAGTTTCCAATGACGCCGCCAACTTTTTGAACTCCGCCGTCGGTTCCAAGGCCGCTCCGCGCAGGACGATTGTGCTGGTGGCCGCTTTGGGTATCATCATCGGCTCGCTGTTCTCCAGCGGCATGATGGAAATCGCCAGAAGCGGCGTATTCATGCCGGCCCGGTTTTCCTTCCATGACATCATGTTGATCTTTCTGGCGGTCATGTTGACGGATGTTATCCTGCTGGACGTTTTCAACACGTTCGGCCTTCCCACTTCCACCACGGTTTCCATTGTTTTTGAACTGCTGGGCGGCGCCGTGGCTGCAGCTCTCTTTAAAATTTGGTCCGGGGAACCGGGCGTCGCTCAGGAATTGTCCAGCTACATCAATTCCTCCAAAGCTCTGGCGATCATCTCCGGCATTTTTTCCTCCGTTTTTATCGCTTTCATTTGCGGGATAACGGTTATGTGGATTTCCCGCCTCATCTTCTCCTTCAACTATCAAAAATCCTTCAAATACCTGGGCGCCGTCTGGTGCGGCGTGGCCCTGACGGCTATCACCTACTTTGCCATTTTCAAGGGGCTGAAGGGAAGCACGCTGGTCACCAAGGATATGATCCGCCATCTGGACGACCATATCTGGCTGTACGTTTGCTGCAGCCTGGCATTCTGGACCGTTCTGATGGCCGTGCTCCAGAATCTTTGCAAAGTCAATATCCTGAAAGTATCCGTTCTCGCGGGCACCATGGCCCTGGCCCTTTCCTTTGCCGGGAATGACCTGGTCAACTTCATCGGCGTTTTTATGGCGGGGCAGTCTTCCATGGAAATTGCGGCCGCCGCAGCAGCGCAGGGGGCGGACCTTACCACTCTGTCCATGGGCGGTCTGATGGCCCCCGTCACGGCGGATTGGCGTTACCTGCTGGGGGCGGGCGTCATCATGGTGCTGGCCCTCATGTTCTCCAAAAAGGCGCAAACCGTTACGGATACGGAAGTCAATCTGGCGAGGCAGGGCGGGGGAGTAGAGCGGTTCGGCTCCGTCCCCCCGGCCCGCATGGCGGTGCGTTATGCCCTGAATGCTTCCCGCGCGGTGGAAAAAATCATGCCTTCCTGCGTCGGGAGGTTTATTGAAAAACGCTTCCGGCCTGTGCCGGAAGGGCCGGATAACGGTGCATCTTTCGACCTCATTCGCGCTTCCGTGAATTTGACGGTGGCTGCCCTGCTGATTTCTCTGGCCACGTCCCTTCGGCTTCCCCTTTCCACCACGTATGTGACGTTCATGGTGGCGATGGGTTCCTCCCTGGCGGACAAGGCCTGGGGGCGGGACAGCGCCGTGTATCGCATCACCGGAGTGATTACGGTGATTTCAGGGTGGTTCTTTACGGCCTTTGCCGCGTTTTCCATGTGCTTCATTGTGGCGGCCTGCATCCTTTATGGCGGTCTCTTCGGCATCATCGCCATGTGTTCTCTGGCGGCTTTCCTGCTTCTGAAAAGTTCCAGGCTCCATCGCAAAAGAACCCAGGCTGCAGCTCAGGCGCAGGCCGCCAATTACCGGGACCCGGCTGCCGCCGCACGCTACAATGAGGAAATTATTGAACTGATGAAGCGCATGGCGGAAATCTATGAAATGAATCTGGAGGCCCTGAACGTGGAGGACCGGAAGCGTCTGAAAAAACTCCGGAAAGAAGCTCGCGGCATCCGCCGTTCCCTGAGCGATAAAATGGCGATGGAAGTTATGCCCGTCGTCCGTGAACTCCCGGACAAAGAGGCCGACCGAGGCAAGCGCTATGTGCAGATGGTGGAATACGCTACCTCCGTCTTTGAATCCCTCTCCAACATTACTACGGCCAGCCATGCCTATATAGACAACAACCATGAAGGGCTGGATTTGGAAAGGATAGAGCTTCTGCGGGGAATGAACAGCCGTGTTTCTTCCCTCTACCCCCGTTTCCGGGAAATGATGGAAAGCAATGACTATACCGGGCTGGACGAATGCCTGGCAGGCATGGACGCCCTGGATGAGGAATTTGCGGAAGCCGTCAAACAGCAGATTATTCTGCGTCCGGAAGACGCCTCCGATATGCGACGGGCGCTTCTCTATCTCAACCTCCTTAATGAAACCCGGGCGATGATCCGCAAAGTGCTTCTTCTTGCTAAAATCCAGAGGAAATTTGTTCTTGGCTGGTAGCCTCTCCCTGTAATTCACGTCCGTGCCGGAAGCATTCGCCGCCGGCACGGACGTATTGCCCGGACTGTTCCCGTATTGGGAGAGGCTGCCAGGTCTTTTTTATTCACACGGAACAAGGCTTCTTTGCGGATAAATCATGTCTTCTGCCTGTGGGACAATGTCTTGAAAGGCCGTTTCCAGGCGTTGCCATGTATGTTGCCGTCTCAAGAAAACAAAAACGCAAGCTTTGATAAACAATAACTTGCGGAACAAACTGGTACGGGCGATGGGAATCGAACCCACGTCTCAAGCTTGGGAAGCTCGCGTCCTACCATTGAACGACGCCCGCATGAAATGCGGATGCCTATTTAGCGGCAGAAGACCCGGATGTCAAGACCACAGAAAAAACGTATCCTCTTTTTTGTTATTTTGACGCAGTAATGAAAAAAAACTTGTCTTATTCCGTGATTTGAACATAATGCGTTCGTTGCGCGGGTATAGCTTAATGGTAAAGCTCCAGCCTTCCAAGCTGATTATACGGGTTCGATTCCCGTTACCCGCTCCATTTTTTTATTAAATTCACTTGCTAAATACTTCCTTTATGAAAGCCAGGTTCGTGACAAAGGCGGCGCTTAGTGCGCTGGCACTTGCGTTTGCGGGTACCCTTCCCGGTGTGGCTCAGCAAACTGCTGCTCCGGCTGTTGATTCGGTTAAAGCCTCCGCTGTTGAAAAGGTTTTTATTGTGAAAATGGCGGATATTGTTCAGGCCGGATTGAAGGCCGGTGCTCTGGATGTGAAAGCAGTGTCCGGAGTTTTGAATGAGGCGGTTAAGGCTGACGTTTCTGACCGTGTGATGGGGGCGATGGTGTCCATGGCTGCGGGGGCTTTCCCTTCCAGCGCTCCTGCCGTTGCTTCCGCCGCTGTTCGGAGTTACGGATCCAATATAAGGGAGGGGCATGTGCGCAATGTGATCGCTTCCGCTGTTTCTTCCCAGTCTAACCCGTATGCGTCCGTGGCTCCCATTTCGGAAGCGGTTGAAAAGGTTCTGGGTAATTCTCCGGTAGCCGCTGCTGTTTCTTCCATTGCTGTGGATGTGGCAGCTCAGACCCCTGACAATCCTCTCTCCGGGGAAACTGTTCAAGGTTCTGGTCTGGCAAGTCCTGACGAAGGTATTTCTGAAGGGAGTTTGGTTCTGCCGGGCGGTCTTCCTGTGGGCGGCACGCCCACCAGCCCTGCTCCCGTGTCCAATCCTGCTGGCAATTAACCTGATTCTTATTTAATAAATAGCATGAAGAGTCTTTTTTATCTCTCCCTGGTGGCCGCCGGCATGTTTGCCGTCCATGCCAACGGGCAGTCTCTGTACACGCTGGCGGGTCCGGTGGGTCTGGAAGAGTCCCTTCCTCTCAAGTGGTTCTTCAACCTGGCGGGAGGGTATGACGACAATGTCAACGCCTCCAATTATAACAAGCAGGAATCCGCGTTCATCAGTACGGACATAGGGTGCTCCCTGGCCAACTACGATGCCGTGACCCAGTATTCTTTCTCCGCCAAGCTGGGGGGTATTTTTTACCTGAAAGACCTTGATGGCGGAACGAATGAAGCCCTTTCCAATTCCACGCTGTCCGCCAAACTTTCCCATAGTTTTGACCAGACGTTGCGTTATAACGGCAGCGTCTCCTTCGCATGGCAGCCGGAACCCAACTATTCCAACGGTATTGCCAATGCCCGCCGGGACGGCGACTACATTTACGTGTATGTTTCCAGTTCCGTGAGCAAGGCGTGGACTTCCCGCTATTCCACGACGCTGGGCGCCAATTTCTCCATGATCGACTATCAGGAGGATTCCGCCAAGACGGATAACCGCGATTATGTTGGCATGAATTTCACCAACCGGTACAAATGGACGGAACGCCTGGCTGTTTCCCTGGGCTGGACGGGATCCTACTGTAATCGCGAATACGGCAATAACGAATTTTCCAACTTCGTCATGGCCGGCGCTGAATACGCGGTGAGCGAAAATACTTCTGCTACGCTGCGCGTAGGTCCTCAGTTCAAGTATGTCGAAAGCTACGGAACAAAAACCTATCCTTCCGCGGAATTCGGCTTAAACCACCGCTTGAGCGACCGGTTCATGCTCGGAACGTTCGTCCGTTATTCCAACGAAGCGGTGAATACCTACATTCCTTACAACGGCGCCAGCTATTATTCCAATGAAACATGGCGTTTCGGGGTACACAGCACGCTGAAGCTGACGCACCGCGTCAGTCTGAATTGCGGAGTAAACCTGGTTGCCAGCGATTATACGCGTCCGAGTTCCATCAGCAACAGTGACACGTCCAACCTGACTTTCAATGCTACCGCCGGTATCAAGCTTCTGCTGACGAATGCCCTGGCCCTTACGGCCCAATATTCTTACACGAACGGTTCCTACAGCGGCTATAACTACCCGATGCCCTCCTACAACCGCAATGTGTTCTCCTTCGGCATGAATTACAGCTTCTAAGTCTTGACTGACCATTAATGCCTTTACTCCTCTAATTGCGAATTTTCATTCACAATTAGAGGAGTTTTTATCTTACTGCCTTACTATATTTCATGAGTGCCCAGGATCAGCAGAACAGTGATCGCATCGTACGCAATATTGATTATTTGCAGGTTTTAAAAAATCGCTGGAAGGAAGTCTTTCTTGTCTTCCTTCTGGTGCTGGTCATTTCCGTTGTAGTGACTTTCCTGATGCCGCCTTCCTACCGGGCGACCAGCCAGTTTCAGATTAAACTGCCCAAGCCTGTGATGGATATCGGCAGAGGGGGGGACGTAGTTGCCACTTCCAACGTGACGGCCAACTACATTCCCATGCAGTATTCCGTGCTGACTTCCGCCGAAGTGCTTAAAGTGGTATCCAGAAAACTGAACCTTGCCGCGGAATGGGGGATGACGGATGAAATGGCGGCGACTAATCTGGCCGACATGATCAAGGTGGCCCCCGTGCGCGCCACGGACCTTGTGGACGTCATTGTTTCCGGTCCGGACCCCAAACTGGTGCAGAATATCGCCAAGGCGGTGCCTGAGGCGTACAAGCAGGACCGTGAAATGCGCGAAAACCGTCTGGTGGAAACCGCCATCAAGAGCCTGAAGGATGTCCTTCGGGAACAGGAGGATGCCGTCAATGAAAAAATGATGGCTCTCAAAAAGCTGATTGCGGAGAGTTCCTACCTGCCCACGTCCTGGAGGAACGGTGAACATCGCAGCACCCTGACGGCCGGCATGGAAGAAGAGGAATTCCGGAATGCCAAGGCGCAGGCCATGGATTTTGAAAGGAGGGAAAAAGAACTGGCTTCCTATGTGCAGGAATTGCAGCGTCTGCCCGACGACAAGTTGCTGGATTACGTGATCAGTTCCGACCTGCTGAATGCGGAGACTGTGGGTGCGGACGCTCTCCGTAAGACCTATGCTGAATTTTCCGACAAGCTCAAGGAAAAGGAAAATCTGAAATCCCAGAACATCGGCGCCAGGCATCCCAAAATGCTGGCATTGCTGGAAACGGAAAGAATTCTGGGGGATAAGCTGAACAAGGAATTGATAGGCCTGCGTTCTTCCCTGAAGAGCAAGCTGGAAATGGTTGCCGCGAGCCGGAAGCACTGGGAGGCTACCGTCGCCCAAAAAGAGGAAGATCTTCAGAAGCACGTCCTGCAGGTTCCCATGTATGAACAGGCCAGCCGTGATTATGACGCTGCGCTGGACCAGCTTAAGGAACTGGACTCCCGATACAAGGATGAGATTGCCCGTTTGCGCGTGCCCCGTGAGGTGATTGAAATGTATCAGCTGCCGACCTACCCTGTTGCGCCCTACAAACCGAATGTGACTATTAACCTGGCGGTGGGAGCGGGCGCCGGTCTGTTGCTGGGCATCGGGTTGGCCCTGCTTCTGGAATTCATGGATACTTCCGTGAAAACCATGGAAGACGTGGAACGGGCTCTTCAGGTTCCCGTACTGGGCATTATTCCCAAGAATGTGCCGATTCTGCATTCATCCGATGCCATGGGGCCGGATGCGGAAGCCTACCGCATTTTGCGGACGAACATAGAATTCAACAAGAAAGGCCTGGAGGAAATTTCGCTGACCTTTGTTTCCGGCAGCGCCGGGGAAGGGAAGACCACCACTCTGTGCAACCTGGCCTATATTTGCGCCCAGGGGGGGTATGCCACCCTGATGATTGACGCCGACCTGCGCCGTTCCAAGCTTCACCGGTATTATGAGCTGGATAATGAGGTAGGGCTGACTTCCTACCTGCTGGAAGATTATCCTCTGGAGGAAGTCATTTTTCAGACGCCCATTGAAAACCTGTACGTCATGCCCGCGGGGCCTACTCCCTTTGATCCTTCAGGCGCCTTGAATTCCCGCAAGTTTAATGAATTGCTGCAGGAAGTGAAGCAACGTTTTGACATTGTGCTGGTGGATTCCCCTCCCATTCTGGGGGTCAGTGACTCCGCCGTCATTGTAAGCGAGGTGGATATGACTCTTATGGTTGTCCAGCCCCGCAAGCTGCCGCTGAAAGCCCTGTTGAGGCAGAAGCAGGTAATTGAGTCCGTGGGCGGTAACCTGGCCGGCGTGGTGATGAATAATGTGGACATTACGTCCGATCACCAGTATCAGTATTACACAACTTACTATTCCTACTATTCTGCGGATGGCTCTTCCTCCGGCGAGAATGCGGATGCCTCCTCCATGAAGAAGGTGGAACGTTCTGGAAAGGCCAAGGAGCTGGCAGCCACCCAGTCCCATGATAGTGAAGATTTGTATTAACCCATGGCTCCATGAAAAAATATATTTGTTCCATCCTTTGTCTTATGCTGGGCCCGGCGGGGCTGGGCTCCGCCCAGTCTCCGGATGCCGTGCCGCCCCAGGGCACCATTGAAATCCAGGTGCGCGGCATTCCCTCCGACGACGCTACCGCTATTTCCGGGCAGTATCTGTTGGACGGGAACGGTACGATACGCATGCCCCAGCTCCCTCCGGGGCAGGATGTACTGCGCGTGGTAGGCAAAACGGCCCGCCAGATTGAAGACATGCTGATGGCCGCCTACAAGAAGGCGGAGCTGTACACGGCCCCTACGTTTCTGGTGAAGGTGCAGAGTTCGGATGCGCGGCTGACGGAACACATCGTTCTGGTAAGCGGCGGTGTGGCTATGAAGAAGAATGTTTTGTGGCGGCGCGGCATGACGCTTCTGGAGGCAATTGTGGGCGCCGGCGACATCACGGACTGGGGATCCCGCTACGTGCAGGTGACGCGCGGTGGAAAAACCGTGACGTATGATTATTTTTCCATTAAAGACAGGGCGATTCCCATCCAGCCCAATGACCGCATTTTCGTTCCTCAGCGCGGGATTTTTGAAGGGCGTCCGGCAAAACTTCTTCCCTGAGGCATTTTTCCCATACCCGGCTTTCCGCAAGGAAGCCGGGTTTTTTATTGGGCCGGTTTTCATGATGGGGGAAATATCGGAAAAAACGCGGATGGGGAAACGGGGGGCAGAGTGAAGGGGCGTGTCGTCAGCGGTTGGTGAAACCGGGGGGCTTCTCATGATCCCTTCTTCAGGCTTCTTGCCGGAAATGAATGTTTTCGGGGAAGCCGTATGGTGGAATCGCGCAGGGAAAGAAGTTGTCTTTTGAAAGTTTGCGGCATCGGAAAGGAACGCCTGGAAAAAGGGGGGAAATTTGTTTCCAGCCCCTCTTGTTTATGGGAATGGAAGGCTTGAGATCCGGAAAAGATTAAGGGGGATAAGTTTCCCGATGGGCGCGTAGGCCCTTTTCACATTATTGGCCGGCATGGTCTCCGGGCATATATTGCGGAGAAATGAGTTTAGTATGAATGTAAAAAACAGAAAAACAAAGAAAAATGTTGAACATTCTTAAACTCAATGCATTTTTGGAATCTCCAAAATATGTTAGAGTTTCGTGCGGAACGGCTGCATGAGGCTTCGTAAATCCAATGTGAAAACCCGTTAATCATGATATACCGTTTTAAGAAAACATTCATCGGCGTGGGAGGGCGTGAATATATCAGCAACCCCAAATTGAGTTTCCCTGAACATGTCAAAATCCGCCGCCGCGGAACGAATCCCAGGTCCGGCCAGCCTTACACGGAGGCGGGTAGCGCATTTGTGGAGACATCCGCCGTCGCGGCACGGCTCTGCTGCAGTGCTTCCGCCGCGCGCCAGTATCTGCACCGCCACGGTGTCCGTTTCCGGGTGGTCCGCAAGGGTACGGGCCCCCTGGCCCTGTACTGGCGGCGGCTGGATGTGGAGCGGGTTCTTGCTGGAAGGGAGCCCGTGCGCCGCCGCGTGCCTCCGTGTTATATGGATATGGCCGGGGCTGTCAGCATGCTGGGAGTAGTGCGCAGCTATGTTTACAGGCTGGTGAAAAAAGGGCTGCTGCGTGAATACAGGTGCAGGATGAAAACAGCCCGTGGACTGCGCGTGCGCTGCTTTTACCACCGGGAGGATCTGGAACATGTCAGGCTGCACGTGCTCCAGAAAAGATGACGGAAGCGGTTCCGGAGGATGCGTTTTTGGCTTGCGCGCGGGCCGGATTGTGTCACGTTAAGGGTATGATAGCTTTTCTGCGCGGCACGGTGGCGGAATCATATCCCCAGCGGTTGATCCTGGATGTTCATGGGGTGGGGTATGAAGTGATTGTGCCCCTGTCCACGTTTGACAGGCTGAATCCCCTTCCCGGCAGAGAGCTGACGCTGAAAACCTACCTGCATGTCCGGGAGAACATGCAGGTGCTGTACGGTTTTGCCACGGATGCGGAAAGGGATATTTTCCTGCTGCTGATTGAACGTGTTTCCGGAATCGGCCCGGCAACGGCGATTGCCATTTTGGGTTCCCTGTCCGTGGAGCAGTTCAAGCAGGCGGTTGTGGGCGGAGATGTTTCCGGCATTGCTCGGGCCAAGGGGGTGGGCAAGAAGACGGCGGAACGCATCGTCCTGGAACTGAAGGATAAAGTGGGCCTGGCCGCCACGTGGGAAGCCCAGGCCCAGGGCGCTACTTCCCAGGCCGCCGGGGACGCGGAATTGGCGCTGATTGCGCTCGGGTTCAAGCAGGTGGAATCCCGCAAGGCGATAGCCGCCCATCTGAAGGACCATCCGGATGCAGACGTGGACGAGCTGATACGCGCCGCTTTGCGTTCCATGAATTGAAGGAGCTTCCGGAGGAAGGAAGGTGTTTTTGCAAGTTTTTGATTTTCATGAGAGAACATGTCCGCCTGGCGGAGTGTTCCCTGTTTGCGGGAGCTGGGGGAACATACTGCCATGATGGGGGAACAATAGTGTTGACGGCTGGTTGAAACGTTTTTAAACTTGCAGCGTCCATGGTACTTGAATAAGTCCGGGACTAGTAATTAATCAAATCTGAAGCCCTCAATCTTATGGCCAAATACGCTATTAACGGTTTTGGACGCATTGGTCGCAACGTACTGCGCGCCATGTCCAAGGAAGAACGCAACAAGGTTGTTGCCATCAATGACCTGACTCCTATCGAAACGATCGCCCACCTGCTCAAGTATGACTCCACGCAGGGCAAGTTTGACGGTGAAATTTCCATCGAGGGTGATTATCTGGTCGTTGACGGTCACAAGATCCTCATCACCGTGGAACGTGATCCCGCCAACCTTCCCTGGAAGGATCTGGGCGTGGACGTCGTTCTGGAATCCACCGGCCTGTTCACCAAGCGCGACGCCGCCAAGAAGCACCTTGACGCCGGCGCCAAGAAGGTTCTTATTTCCGCTCCCTCCCCGGATCCGGACCTGACTTTCGTTCTGGGCATCAACGACAGCGAATACGATCCTGCCAAGCACGATATCGTTTCCAACGCTTCCTGCACCACCAACTGCCTTGCTCCGATGGTGAAGGTGCTGGACGACAAGTTCGGCGTTGAAAAGGGCATGATGAGCACGATTCACTCCTACACGAACGACCAGCGCATTCTGGACCTTCCGCACAAGGATCCCCGCCGTGCCCGCGCCGCCGCGATCAACATCATTCCGACGACCACCGGCGCCGCCAAGGCCATTGGTGAAGTAATGCCGAACCTGAAGGGTTCCCTGAACGGCGCTTCCTTCCGCGTTCCGACTCCGACCGGTTCCCTGACCGACTTTGTGGCCGTGCTCAAGAAGGATGTGACCGTGGAAGAAGTAAACGCCGCCATGAAGGAAGCCGCTGAAGGCCCGCTGAAGGGCATCCTGGCTTACTCCGAAGAAGCGCTCGTTCTTCAGGACATCGTTTCCGACCCCCACTCCTGCATCTTTGACTCCGGCTTCACGTATGTGGTCGGCGGCAACCTGGTGAAGGTCTGCGGCTGGTACGACAACGAATGGGGTTACTCCAACCGCGCCGCCCAGGCCATGAAGAAGCTGGGAGACAGCCTGGGCTGCGGATGCTCCTGCGGCAAGTAAGTTCTTTCGGACAACGCTTGCTCTTCAGTTGCACGACAAGTCTTGCCGTCCGCCTGTTTCAATTTTCCGGCTTTCCTGGCCGGTTTTGCCGGGCGGGCGGGGATTTATCCGGGAGGGCAGAAATGCCCTCCCTTTTTTATTCATTGAACCAAACAATATAAACCGATATGGCTAAACTTACTGTTCGCGACCTTGACGCCAAGGGAAAGGAAGTCCTCATGCGCGTGGATTTCAACGTCCCTCTCAAGGATGGGGAAATTACCAATGACGCCCGCATTGTGGCTGCTCTCCCCACCATCAAGTTCCTGCTGGATCAGGGCGCACGCCTTGTCCTTACCTCTCATTTGGGCCGTCCCAAAAACGAACCCGATCCCGCTTTTTCCCTGAAGCCCGTTGCCGCTCGCCTTTCCGAATTGCTCGGCAAGGACGTGAAATTCGTTTCCGCCGCCATTGGCCCGGAAGCGGAAGCCGCCCGCGCCGCCATGAAGGACGGTGATGTGGTTCTGCTGGAAAATGTCCGTTTTTATCCTGGTGAAAAGAAGAACGATCCGGAGTTCGCCAAGTCCCTGCTGGGCAATGCCACGCTGTTCGTGAACGACGCATTCGGCACGGCCCACCGTGCTCACGCTTCCACGGAAGGCGTGACGCATTTTGCGGAAAAGAGCGCCATGGGCTTCCTGATTGAACGTGAACTGGAATACCTGGAAGGCAAGCTGGAAAACCCGGAAAAACCCTTTGTGGTGATTATGGGCGGCGCCAAGGTGTCCGACAAGATTGAAGTGCTTTCCAAACTGATGGAGAAAGCTGATACGTTCCTGATTGGCGGCGCCATGGCCAATACGTTTCTGGCGGCTGAAGGGTATGACCTGGGCGCTTCCAAGATTGAAGGGGACAAGCTGGATCTGGCCCGGGAAATTCTGGCGGCGGCCAAGGCCAAGGGCGTGAAATTCCTGCTTCCTGCAGATGTGCGCGTAGCCATGAAATTTGAAGACGGTGCCGAAACCTTCTGCACGGCTCCTTTCGCTGAAGGCGGCAAGGTGCCGGAAGGCGGCATGGCCATCGACATCGGCGACAAAGCCATTGAAGAGTTCTCCGCCATCATCAAGGATGCCAAGACCGTTCTGTGGAACGGCCCGATGGGCGTATTTGAAATGGACTGCTTCGCCAAGGGAACCAAGGAAGTCGCGGAAGCCTTGGCGGATTCCTCCGCCATTTCCATTGTAGGCGGCGGCGATTCCGTGACGGCAGCCAAGAAATTCAAGGTGCAGGATAAGCTTTCCTTCTGTTCCACGGGCGGCGGCGCTTCCCTGGAACTGCTGGAAGGCAAGGTTCTTCCCGGTGTAGGGGCCTTGACCGACAAGTGCTGCTGCGGCAAGTAACCGTTCATGGCCGGGCGGATTGTTTTCGCCTGGCGTTTAGAATGGGCTTTTTCATTCCCCGCATCCGTTTTCGGGTGCGGGATTTTTGATTTTCCGGCTTCCGTTGAAAAAGCGCGGGAGTTTTGCGATTCCGGCTTTTTGAATAAGGTGGGAATTCATGCTCATGCCGTCTTTCCATTCCGGAAAGGAAGGCAGTCTTTTTTTTGGGCTTGCTCTTAATATGCTCCCCGGTAGTCTGAGCATGATGAAACTGCTGCATTGTTTTCTGGCTGTCCTTTGGTGGTGTTCTCCTGTACCGGCTGCGGATATTCCCGATGCGGAGAAGGCGGAATATGGCGGGTATCCCGGACGGTACATCCTTCTTGATTCTCCTCAACCCGACCGGCAGAGCCTGTCCACTCCCGTAGCTGCCTATGTCCATGACAATGGGATGGAAGTAGCTCTCATTGGTGCTATTCATGTGGCGGAACCGGAATATTACGACCGGCTGAATAAGCTGTTCCGCAGGTACGATGTACTGCTTTTTGAAATGATTGGCGGAGAGGGCCTCCGGCGGGAAGAGGAATTGCGCCGCAAGATAGACCGCAGCAAGCCGCTGGGGGGGCTGACTCTGGAAGAGGCGCGGGAATGGAACCGGATAGTGGAATGGAGGAAGAAATGCGGGCAGGAGGAAAAGTCTTTTTTAATGGGGCTGCTGGGGGGCGCCTACAAGGAGTTGAGCAATATGCTGGGACTCCAGACCCAGCATCAGGGCATTGATTATTCCGCAGCCCATTTCGTCCATGCGGACATGACGCTGGATGAATTCCGCGAGGCGCAGGCCAGAAAGGGTGAAAGCATTGCCGGCCTGATGCTTAAATCCGTCTTGTCCTCCCTGGTTGAGAAAACCGGGACGAACCGGGCCGGTGAATTTGGATTGATGGCGGATTTCCTGGCCGGCAATAAAACGGGGTTGAAGAATAAGCTGATGGGCATGATGGCCAATGCTCCTAATGGTTTGGAGAATACCGTGATTCTGGAAGGCCGGAACGCCAAGTGCATGGAAGTGTTTGACCGTTGGAGCGGCAAGGGCGTGCGCAGGATAGGCGTCTTTTACGGAGCGGCGCATCTTCCCGGCCTGCACGGCGCTCTTTTGGAACGCGGCTACCGTCTTCGGGAGGTGCGCTGGCTTCCGGCGTGGAGCACCAGGGAGCAGGGTGCGGACGGGTAGCGCGGGGAGGGTTGAGTTTTGTTACTTTTTCCCCGGTTTTTCCAGGACGGGCGGTGTAGCGGCGGATGAACATGGTTTTCCGCCGCTCCGCCTTTGAAGAGGGAAGAAGAGGGGGGGCTTTTTCCCTGCCTGGGGCAGGATGCCGTTCTTTAGGGGGCAGGATGCCGCGTTCCGGAGGGAACCATGCGGACGATACCTCCGCCTTTGATACGCATGGTGAAGGAAAGGGTATTTCCGGAAGTGACTTTCCGGGTTTCCACGCTCCATCCGTCATTTTTTTCCGCCAGATCCCGGAGAATGGAGGCCTGGTATGCCGTGTTTTTGTCCAGGAAATTCAAAGGAATGGAAACGGTGCGTTCCCTGCCGTCTCCGTTCATCAGAGCAATGTACCACTGGTTTCCTGACCGCCGGGCGAAGGCAGCGCATTCCCCAATGGCAGACGGCGGAAGGACGATGGTTTCCTCCCATACGGAAGGGATGTTCCGGACAACTTCCCGTTCAGGGGAATCCTTCGGGAAAGCAGCTTCCATGTCCGCGGGGTTGGAGACCCAGTGAAGCATGGGGGACGTGTAAATGATATTGGCCGCCATTTGGAGGGTCCAGGAAGAACCGCGCAGCTTGGGGCCGTGGCCAAAGTAGCCTCCCGTGAAATCGGCGTGGCCGGAGACTAGGCGGG
>NZ_LBCB01000014.1:70273-141988 GCF_000980515.1 Akkermansia sp. UNK.MGS-1
CGCAGTAGTGCTGCCCGCCAATGGCGGCCCAGATGTTCTGTTCTCCGCCGTAAATGCCTTCCCGGCTCATTTCGTGCGGCCAGGAACGTTCCTCCCCCGTGGGGGTATTGGCTCCGTGGAAGTTGACCATAAGCTTGTTTTTCGCCAGGTTTTCCGCTACGGCGTCGTAGAAGTCCAGGCGTTCCTGAGAGGCGGAGTCCATGAAGTCTATCTTGATTCCCCTGATTCCCGTTTTGGAGAGTGAGCTGAAAAAGCGGCGCATATTTTCCCAGTCATTGGCGGGGTTGTTGACGTCTGACCATCGCACCCATACCCAGATGCCTACGTTTTTGCCGGCGGCGTAGCTGGCCAGTTTGGCCAGCTTGTCCATGCTTTCCGGAAGTGATCGGCCCCATTTTTTCCACCCTTCGTCAACGAGGTGATATTCCCATCCGAATTCGGCAGTCATATCGACAAAGGCATATTGGTCGTTTTCCAGGACATTCCCGCGGTCCCACCAGGTCCAGGTGGAACGGCCCGGCTTGATCCAGGGGGCTTTGGAACCTTCCGGAAAAAGATTCCTGTCCGGTTCCGGAGCCAGGGAAGGGATGACGTCGTCCCGGACCAGGAAACGGGGGAACCCCTCTTTATGACCGGGTTTTACTTTGAACCTGTATGCCCCGGAATTCTCGACCGCGTCTATTAACCATGACCAAAGCAAAGCAACTCATCCTTCCTATTTCCTACCCGGACAGCGGACGCTGGTATGCTCCCGTCCGGAAAATCAAAATCGACGAACGGACGTACGCCCTAAGGATGGGGGAACCTGTCCAGCTGGGTACCGTCAAAGAGATTGAAAAAGAATTCCGGGTGGGCCGCCGCGTGCTGGCCCGCCTGGCGGACATTGGCGTCATTGAGCGGGTGCGCCCGTCTCCTTTTCAATCTATGTACTACTTTGCGGACATTGCCGCATTCCTTGAGCGGACGCGGACGGCCCCGGCGTTCTGGTCCTCCGTCCGCCGGGAGGCTTATCTGAACGGACCTTCTCCGCAAGATGCCTCCCTCCGGTTGTAATCTAACATTTTTTATCCTGGCCGCGGCGTGAAAGCCGCGGCCTGTTTTGTGCCATCATGCGAGCATGTTTTCACGTTCCCCTTTCCTGTGCGGCGACTCCCTTTCCCTGATGGAGTGCATGGACAACGATTGTTATCACGCCGTCGTTACGGACCCGCCGTACGCTTCCGGCGGCCTGACGACGGCGGAACGCAAGGCTTCCCCCGCCCGGAAATACCTGTCTTCCTCAAGGTATCTTTCTTTTGATAACGACACCAGGGACCAGAGCACCCATTTTTTGTGGTCCGTCATGTGGATGCAGGAGGCAATAAGGATCACCCGGCACGGCGGCTGGCTGATGGTCTTTTCCGACTGGAGGCAGCTTCCTTTGACCTCGGACGCCTTGCAGGTGGCCGGGTGGACATGGCGCGCCGTCGTCACCTGGGACAAGACGGAGGCTTGCCGCCCACACCAGGGCATGTTCCGCAACCAATCGGAGTTTATCCTCATTGCCACGCGCGGCAGCATCGGCAAGGAGCAGGACCGCCCGCGCGTGTTTCCGGCTGGCGTTTTCCGGCATTATCTCAAGCCTTCCGACAAGATGCACCTCACAGGCAAGCCTGTTCCGCTCATGCGCCACCTGATGACGGTTCTTCCTCCCGGTTCCCGCGTCCTCGACCCTTTCATGGGGAGCGGGACGACTCTTGTTGCCGCCCGCGACCTGGGACACGTCGCTCACGGCATCGACCTTTCCCCGGATAATGTTCGCATTGCCGCGGACCTCCTGGGCGTTCCTGTTCCCTGACCGCGGCCAGCCCGCGGAGAGTTCGCCGGGCTTCCGCGAGACACGCGCGGACCGCTGGCGGGAGTGTCTCACATGGGACAAATGACCCTTACGATTTTTCAAAATTGACCCTTACGGGCATTTATGGGCTTAACTTCTTGCGCCACCCTTCCATTTTTCCCCGGAACGCACGTATTTTCAACCGTTTTCAAGCTTCTTCAAGAGAATTCAACCCTTTTCAAGCATTTATGGTTGGTCACAATGCTGGGCATTTTGTATTCCCAGGGGTGGGGGGTGGATTATTCCGCAGAGATGGTCATGAGGCTGTCCAAACTGTTGGCCGGTTCCGGTTATGATTTGTCGTGGCTCACTTTGTCCGCCCCCATTTTAGCCCATTGGGAGCTTCTGGGTCAGCAGGAGGGAACTTATACGCGGATGTGCTGTTCCATTCCGGACAGGAAGATGAACCAATTTTCAGGCGTGCGTCTGGTGCGGACTTCCAAAGAGGGGGGAAGTCTCTTTATTGACAAGGTGATCCTGCTCAGGGATGGGCAGGAAGTTATGTCCCGTTCTTTCCGTTCGGCTCTTACCCAGGAATCTCCTGTTCTGGAGGTGTCCATGAATATGGATGATTACGCAGAGAATGTAGAGAATTTCGAGTGGTCAATAGAAGTGATCATGGCTCCGGCCAACACATGCGGCATCATGGAAATGATGCGGAAAAAGGAGCTTTCCAACGGTAAAGAGAAGCAGATTTGATGGAAAGCTGCCGGAGCGGTCTGGCGGATACGCGGTTTCGTATTCCTGCCGCAACCCCGTTCCCGGCATGGAAAGGGGCAAGAACTGTTTTCCGGGTTTTCATGTTTTCCCATGGGTGAATTCAGCCACGAGATGACCGCAGCGGATTTAAATGTTTTTCAGCATGTCCAGCGTTTCCCGGAGTTTGTCCGCGGGAGCGGCGCTTGCCAGCCGCGGGAATTTGTTGGACAACAGGATAAAATCCCCGTTTCTGGTGAGCATCAGGCGCTGCCCGCTGATTTCCACCATGGAGATGTTGGCATGAGATGCCAGGATTTTGATTTTGTGGGAGTCCAGCAGGTGGCGCACCGTTTCCGGCGCGGGGCCGAAGCGGTCTTCCCAGGCGCGGAGCAGATTGTCCGCTTCCTTAAGGGTCCGGACGGTGGCCAGATCCTTGTAGGCGGAGATGCGCAGGGCCGCGTCACTAATGTATTCCCTGGGAAGGAAGGCTCCCAGATAGTCCTTGCGGGATTTTGCGGCGAACTGCGTTTCGCTGTTAATGATAAAGTCCGTTCTTAGAGCCGCATCCGGACGGGGGGCCGTGCGTTTGCCCTGCATCTGGGCGATGGATTGCTGGAGAAGCTGGCAATACAGGTCAAAGCCTATGGCGGCGATGTGGCCGCTCTGCTGGGTTCCCAGCAGGTTGCCCGCACCGCGTATTTCCAGGTCCCTCATGGCAATTTTGAAGCCGGAACCCAGTTCCGTATACTGTTTGATGGCGGAGACGCGTTTGCGGGCGTCTCCCGTGGCGGCGGCGGATCTGGGGAGCATGAGGTAGGCGTAGGCCCGGTGGCCCGCACGGCCCACGCGGCCGCGGAGCTGGTAAAGGTCCGCCAGTCCGAAGCGGTCCGCGCGGTCAATGATGATGGTGTTGGCGTTCGGAATGTCGATGCCGGATTCGATGATGGTGGTGGCCAGCAGGATGTCCGCTTTCCCCTGCACGAAGGTGCGCATGACCTTTTCCAGTTCTTCTTTAGGCATTTGGCCGTGGCCGATGACGATGCGGGCCTTGGGCACCAGGGCCTGGATGCGGTCCCGGAACAGTTCGATGGTTTTCACGCGGTTGTGCAGCAGGAAAATCTGTCCTCCGCGCTCCAGCTCGCGTTCCATGGCCTTTTTCATGATGCGTTCGTCGTAAGGGCACACGCTTGTCTGGACGGGCTGCCGGTTGACGGGCGGGGTTTCAATGGAGCTCATGTCACGTGCTCCCATCAGGGCAATGTACAGGGTGCGGGGAATGGGCGTGGCGGACAGCGTCAGCACGTCAATTCCCTTGAAGCGTTCCTTGAATTTTTCCTTGTGCCTGACGCCGAAGCGCTGTTCCTCGTCAATGACTACCAGGCCCAGATTTTTCATGGATACGTCATCGGAAATGAGCCGGTGCGTGCCTATGACGATGTCCACAGCTCCCGTTCTGAGCCCTTCCAGCGTGGAGCGGATGTCCGCCGCGCTGCTGAAGCGGCTGAGCATTTCAATACGTACGGGGTATTCGCTCATGCGTTCCTTGAACGTGCGGAAATGCTGTTCCGCCAATACGGTGGTGGGGACCAGCACGGCCGCCTGGCGGCCTCCCGTCACGCATTTGAAGGCGGCGCGGATGGCAACTTCCGTTTTTCCGAAGCCCACGTCTCCGCAGATCAGGCGGTCCATGGGGCGGGTGGATTCCATGTCCGCTTTCGTCTGGGCGATGGCGCGGAGCTGGTCCTGGGTTTCCCGGAAGGGAAAGGAGCTTTCAAATTCCCACATCCATTTGCTGTCCGGGGGGTGGCTGTAGCCTTTTCCTGTCTGGCGTTCCGCCTGGACGTTGAGGAGCTGGGCGGCGTAATCCGCCACGGATCGTTCTGCGGATTTTTTGGCGCGCTGCCATTTGGAGTCCCCCAGTTTGTTGAGTTCCGGCGTTTTGCTTCCCAGGCCTATGTATCGTGAAACCAGGTGAGCCTGGCTGAGGGGGACGTGCAGGATCGTGTTGTCCCGGTAGAGGATGTTCATTTCCTCGTCTCCGGAGTCAGGGGAGGCGGAAATGTTGATGAATTTGCCGATGCCGTAGCTGGTATGCACCACCAGATCACCGGGATTGACGTCTTTCAGGGATGCCTGCGCGCGTGCCTTGCGCGCCTTGTCTTCCCGGCTGGCGCGGCGGCGCGCCGTAGCGGACTGGTACCTGCCGAACAGTTCCGAGGAAGAGAGGACGGCCGTTTTCGCTTCCGGGATGCTGAACCCTGCCGGAAGTTCTCCGCGAAGAGGGGTGATGGACAGCAGAGCGGGCGTTCCGGCGCAGATGTCCCGGAAGCGTTCTTCCTCCCCTTCATTGGGGAAGAACATGCTGACATTCCATTTCCGGTCCAGCCATTCCCGGATTTGGCGTTCCGCCAGTTCACGGCGCATTTCCTGCATCACGAAGTCCCCCGCCTCAAAGCTGCCCAGGGGATTGTCATGGATGGCAAGGGAGAAGTCTTCTTCCCCCGCCGCATTTTCCGGGGGAGAGGTGAGGATGCATACGTTCCCCCGTTCCTTGCAGAAAGGGGCGGTAATAACCAGGTCGCCCGGTTTGATCCAGTCCCGCAGGGTTTCCGCGCCCTCGGCTTCCGTCAGTATGAGGTTGACGTGTTCCGCCTTGCGGAAGGAAATCTGGGAATCCACATCAAATTCCCGGATGGATTCAATTTCGTCGTCAAAAAACTCCAGGCGCACGGGGTGGGAGGACTGGAGAGGAAAGACATCCAGGATGCCGCCGCGTCGGGACCATTGCCCGCGGGAAATGACCTGTGGAACACCTTCAAATCCCGCTTCCCCAAACTGCCGTATCAAGTCGTCCGGTGCGTGCGTCTCCCCCGTTTTCAGGGTGATCCCCTGGTTTTGCATGCCGTCGGGGGACGGAACCTCATCGTTCAGGCTGCCTTCCGTTAAAATGATGGTTTGCCCGCCCGTGCGGCTGGAAGAGATGCGGTGAAGGATATTCAGACGTTCCGCGGCGAGCTCCGGGTCCCCCATTTCCTCCCCCAGGGCCACCTCTTTTTCCGGAATGAAGAGGAGGTGGCGCACTCCCCAGGTTTCCAGTTGGGCTGCAAGGGCTTCCTGAGCCCGCAAATGGGGCGCGACCACCCAGGCCCGTGCGGTATCCGGAAGGGTTCTGATACACAGGGCCGCTACAAACGGCACCCCGGGCAGGGAAGTATGGTCGAAAACCGCCTGTTCCTCTGTGCCCAGTTTTGCCAGTTCCCGGTGAAAGGGGGCGGTACGGGCTACCCTGTCCATCAGGGCGGATATGGAAGCTTCTTCTGCCATGCGTGTCTGTGAATCCCTGTTGAGGGAAGTGTGCCGCCTTTCCCTCCCGTGTCAACGGTTTTTCAGGGCACAAACCGCCCTTCGTTTTCCGTCGGGGGACTGTTTCCACGGCACGCCGCGGCATAGTTCAGGAAGAGGAACGGAAGCGGATTTTAACGCCGGCCTTGCGCCATTTCTGTTCAATTTCTTTGGCCAGTTCTTCATAGCTCCGTCCGTCAAGGAGGAGTTTCTGAGCTTCCTTTTCACTGGTTCCGGATTGAATGGCTTTCATGTAATTCTTGATGCGCCGGGCATCGCCCTTGCCGTCCATGTGGTAAAAATAGTAGGCCATCAGGGCGGCCAGGCCGTAGTTCAGGTTGGCGTTTTCTCCCGTGAACTGGGAATAGGGCATGTTCATGTAAGCTTCCAGGCCGGGTGCCTCAAAGTCATCCCCAAGGGCCCGTCCCCCCGTATTTTTTTTGCCGTATTCCGTCACGCGGGAGACAATGTGGGATCGGTTGGCTCCAAAGTTGAAGCGGCCACCGGCATAGGGCGTCATGCCCATGTATTCCGCGGAGCCTTCACAAAACCAGCTGGCCTGCTTAGCCTGCGAAGACATGAGCTGGTGCGTCAGTTCATGGATGAGTGTGGAAGCGTCCTTGTCACGGTCAATGACGTATGTGCTTCCCATGGTTTTGACTCCCAGGGAATCGAACGGAACCAGAATTCTTCCGCGGTCCCCTGGCCGCGTTGTCCCCAGGAAGATGCCCGCCGTGCCTTCGCGTCCGCCGTTTTCCAGATAGGTGCTGAATTTTTCATACAGGTAGGCGGGGAATTTGGCGGAATCGTCATGGGCAGGGGAGTTTCCTATAGGAAGGGTTTTGTTGGCCAAGTGGGTGGCCTCAAAGAGGAGGCCCAGGCGCTTGATCATGCCGGTGCCCAGCTTGGCGTCGCAGATAAAGCGGAAATGGGGTGTTTCATAAATATATTCTCCCGGTTCCTCCTTGATGGTTTCCACCTTGAAATTGTCCGGGCATTTGACGCTCCTGGGCCACGGCAGGTGGTAATTGTCCGCCGTATTGGAGGGGAGTGCCCCACCTTTTTCCTGTTCCGCGATGAAATCCCTGTCTTCCCGGGAGAGCTGGGAGAGGGGAATGGAGACGGTTTGGCCGCCGGAACGTTTCAGCACGGCTTTCTGGCCGTCCAGCCTGATGAATTCTGCTTCCAGTTTTTTCCCTTGGAGGTTGGTCCAGGTGCGCCCCTGTGCAAGGGGGGTAAGGAAAAGGGCGAACAGAGTTCCCGCCGCCAGGCAGAGGCGTGCGGGCTTTTTCATCAGGGGTAAGACGGGAGGCATGAACATAATTGCGTTTAATGTTTGGGACGCGGCAGCATCAGGAGCAGCAGCCCGCAGAACAGCATCAGGCATCCTGCCGCCGCCAGGGTGGTGGTCAGCGGAACGCCCTGATCCTTGAACCATCCCCCAAAGAAGGAGATGAGGGCGCCCACGCCGGCGGATGTGAGGTTGAGGAGGCCATAGCCGGTTGCGGAATAACGCTCGTCGATATGGGAGCGTAGCACAGGCATGAGGGTGGCGTCCAGTGATCCCTGCGCCAGCCCCTGCGTGGCGACCAGACCCAGCATGAGCACGAGCGGGACGGTGATGTCCCAGCCGAAGATGCCGGGCAGCAGCGCCAGAACCACCAATGGGCCGGATATGGTGAAGGTGATGCCCGGCACCAGGGCGCGGGCGCGGGCGTTGCGCCTGTACCACATGTCCGCCAGGATGGCGCCTCCCAGCACGGCGACGTATTTGGCCACGGAGCTCCACAGGGTGGCGGCGGGGCCCGCTTCCGCGGAGGAGAGCTGGTATTTGTCCTGAAGCAGGGTGGGATACCAGGTGAGAAGGAACCAGTTTCCGGCTCCGGCAAAGGCCACTACGGCCAGTAGCATCCACATGGGGCGTCCGCTCAGAAGGCTGGAAAGGACGGCTCCGGTGGAAAGTTTGGAAGAGGGTTCCTTGATGGCCTGTTCGTCATTGTCCACATTGAGCAGCACCGTTTTTTTCTCCGGTACGGACGGTTTTTTTGCCTGGGCCGTATCCGCCGGGGCTTTGGACGGATCTTTCAGGAACAGGATGAGGATGACGGCGTACGCCACGCCGATGAGGCCGAACAGGGCGAATGTCATGCGCCATCCCGTCCATGAAGCCATGGTGGCACCGAAACCGGCGACGGCCATGCCTACATAGATGCCGCTCATGTGCAGGCCCGTAGCGATGGAGCGCGTGCTGCCGCGGTGGTAGTCCGTAATCAGGGCCAGGGCGGCGGGGATGTAGAACGCCTCGCTGATGCCCATGGCGCCTCGCGCAATGAGCAGGGAAGTGTAATCTTCCGCATGGCCGGTCCACCATGTGACCACGGACCAGACGACGAGAGAGCAGAGGATCATCAGCCGGCGGCTGTAGCGGTCCGCCAGAAAGCCGCCCACCGGGCTGAGCAGGGCGTAAATCAGCAGGAAAACGGAGGTGACCATGCCGAACTGGGCTTCCGTCTGTGGAATGTCCCGTACGATGGGTTCATGCAGGGCGGAAAGGAGCTGGCGGTCAAAATAGTTCAGCATGACCACAAACCACAGGACAATGACGGCTACCCAGGCCCACAGGCCCGGCTTGGTGTTCGGGTCCGTGACGGAGGCAACATTTTTAACGCCGTTGCGCACGGCGGAGACGATGATGATCGCCAGGACGATGATGGTCAGAATGAGAACGGCGTAATCAACCGTGCTCATTTCAAAGTGGTAACCTGCGGAGGCGGAGGCGTTTACGGGAGTCCGGACGCCCGGGGCCGTTTCCCCGCTGATGGTCATGATTTCAGAGCCCCTGACAACGGCGGGAACCGTGGCGATGCCCACGGGCCATTCCCCCTGGCGCGTCCATGTGTTTCCGATGACGTCGTAGACCAGGATATCCCGGGACTGCGCCACAGGCCTGGACGGGTCCGGCGAGTTGCCGCGCTTGTCTCCGCCGATCAGGAGAATGGAGTTTTCCCGCACCGGGGCGGGACCCGCGGCGGCGGCTACGGGCATTCCCGGTCCGGCAAGCTGCTGCCTGCCGGAGGAGCCCCATTTGGAAGGGTCCTTGGACGTCATGTCGTAGCCGATCATGTCGGAAAGATACGTCCTGGAGGTTTCTCCGGAGTTATCCCTGGACAGGGAACAGCCGCCTATGATGAACAGGGTGCTGTCGCAGACGGCAGCGGTGGAGAGAATGCGCCCCTCTCCGGGAAAAGGGGGAAGGGAAACCCATTTCATTTTATCCGTGTCCGGCGTGGTGTCCAGCATGTAGATGGTATTGAGTGCGGTTTCCGGCTGCTCCCGGTCTCTGCCGCCGATGACGAACAATTTGTTCCCGTGGGCGGCGCAGGAGGCTTCCGTTACGGGGACGGGAAGGGGAGGAAGCTTTTCTACGGAGCCGTCCGTTTTAATCAGCAGGGCATCTTTCAGGATGCCCTGAGCATTGTGGCCTCCGGCCACAGCCAGCCCCTTGCCCACGCTGGCAAAGGCGGCGTAACCCAGCGGGACGGGCAATGTTCCCGCCTTGCTCCACTGGCCGTTGCGAAGCTTGAAAATATCCTGGTAGTAGGTTTTGGGGCCGCGTTCCTCCGGAGTTGAGGCGCCCGGCGCAGCCTGGGGGAAGTTGGCGCCCCCTGCGGCGATGACGGACTGGCTGCCGTCGTCTTCCGTGACGGTTCCGGCAACCATGCCGGCGCGGCCTGCCGGGTCCGGAAGGTCGGGAACAGTTCCGGACGTCCGGACATCCACGGAAAAGGAGGCGTCAGCGGCCGGAGCCGCGATGAGAAGCAGGGCTGCCAGAGCGGAGCCGCAAGCCTTGGAAATTCGGGTAAGGGAGCGTGTCATGTGCATATGTTGAGAGGTTTAATTGGATTCCGGTCAAATCAGGGGAGGGAGATGCTCCACACTTCAGGAGAGCGCCTGCCGGGTTTGAGCTCTCCGTTCACGGCCGCGAAACGATCCTGCCACGCGCAACACGGAAGGACAGCCCTGGGCGCGGCGATGGGGCCTGCGTCGTGCCATGTCATGTCTGCCGTGTCCAGGCACAGGGATTGGTTATTGAAGCCGGGATTAGTTTGGGGAGTGTATTTTTTTCCGGAGCCGTCATCCCCCCCAAGCAGGTAAATGACGCCGTTTCCGGAAACCGGGGCCGGGGTGGGGGCTGCGGCGATGGCGTAAGGCATGTCCGGCAGGCGCGTCCATCCGTGTTCCGGAGTATAGCTCCAGGCTTCCTTCAGCAGTTCCCGGACCTGTTGGCCGTCCTGTTCCCGCAGGCCGATGCCGCCGAGCACGTACAGGGCTCCGTCTGTTGCGGCCATCTGATGCAGGAAGCGGCCGCGGCCCGGCAGCGGGGCCTGTTCCAGCCATCCCTGTTCCGTCCGGCGTGTGTCCAGCATGAAGACCCGGTTGGTGCAGTCCTGCTCGCCGGGGCGTTCGCACCCTCCTGTAAGATAGACTTTCCCGTCCAGGACGGCAGCCGCCGTATATGCCAGGGCGATAGGGAGGGAAGGGAAAGGATGCGTGGTGACAGTTCCCTTCGCGAGATTCAGCAGGTAAACGTCTTTCCGGTGCCCTTCCTTGCCGCAGCCGCCGATGCACAGCAGGCCTTCCCTGATGCCGGCGGAGGCGCCGTATGCATAAGGCACGGGCAATGTGCCGGCCTCTTTCCATTCGTTTTCCCCCGGAGAGAGCGTAAAGATACGGTCCGTCCACGTTTTGGCTCCCCCTTCAAGCATGGGCTTTCCCGGGAAATTGGTACCTCCTGCACAAATCATTATTTCTCCGCAGGTCCCTGCGTACATGCCGGCGAAGCCTTCCGGATCGGGAAGGGCGGGTAAAGGTGTCCAGGATGAAGAATAGCGGCTCATAATACGTGTAAATGACTCGCCATATACTAGCTAAAAACCGGCGGCTGCGCCAGTATTAACCTCTGGTCCTATTTTTTTGAATAAATTCCTTTCCTTGCGCCTCTTACCAACGTAGAAGAGGTTAATCATATGAAAACAGGAACCCGTTTGTTGATTTTATGCCTCCTGGCTCCTGCCGCCCTGGCGGAAAATATGTCCCTGCGGTCCGGCAGGGTGCTGAAAGACGCCGTTGTGGTGTCTTCCGGAGATGATTTTGTCAATATCCAGTACACGGACGGGGTGGCCAAGGTTTCCTATAAAGATTTGACGGATGCCCAGCAAAGGGATTACAGGATGACGCCGGATGAAGTGAAGGCCAGGCTGGACCAGCGAAGGATGGAGGAAGCGGCGCGCAGAAAGAAGGCGGAAGAAGCCAGGAAGGCGGCCGATGAAGAAGCCAGGAAGATCCGGGAGTCCCTGTCTGAGGCGGAGCGGCATCCCCGCTATCTGGAAGGGGCGGATATTTCCCGCATGTTTTTGCTGATGGGGGAACTTACCAAGGTGGAGGCGGAGGTTATGGCTCTGCAGTGGAATGCCCTGGAAGCGGACCGTGTGGGTTTGCCGGAAGACGCCCGCGTTTTCCGCGCAAGGGCGGCAGCCTATCAGGAGCAGATAAGCGCCATCCGTAAAAAAAGGGAAACCGCAGAACAGTATTGGCAGGATTTGGAGAAGAAATACCTGGCCTTGAAAGACGGTACCCAGAAGAAGATTGCAGATTTGAATAAGCAGGTTTCCCAATTGCAGGGGGAAGTGAGGGAGGTGGCCAGCCAGCCGAGAACGGAACGCATCATTGTCCCTCCGATTATCAGGACGTGGAATTACCCGCCGCCGCCTGTCATTATCCGGCCCCAGCCGCCCCCTCCCCGTCCCGTGCCTCCGCGTCCGATACCTTTGCCCGTAAAGCCGAGTTTGTACAGAAGTTAAAGATGCTCCGGAGCGTTCCCTTTTCTGTCCATGGGCCTGTGCCGTTTACTGGAAAAAGGGACGGACGGATGGGAATACGGGGAACAGGCCGCCCGTGCGGCTGCCGCCAAGGCCTGCCGGAACATTCCTTTGCCGCGGAGGGAAAGCATCAGATTCCGGGCAGGGGGAACAGTTTCATGCGGCCCCCCTGGAAGGAGGCCAGATGCCTGAATCCTGCCTGCCGGGCCAGTTCCCCGGCCCGCTTGAAATCCCGCCCTACATCCTCCGGCCTGTGGGCGTCTGAACTGATGGTGAGGGGAATTCCCGCCTCCGCCGCCATTTTCAGGAATTGCCCGTCCGGATATTGTTCCCCGCACTTGTTGTGCCAACCGGCTGTGTTAAGTTCCAGGCAGGCTCCGGTTTCCCGCATGGCTTCCAGCGACGGTTCATAATAACGGCGCAGGTCTCCAGAAGGGCGGAAGCCGAATTTTTTAATCAGGTCCGCGTGCCCCATGATGTGGAACATTCCGGAGGCGGCCATGTTCCGGAAGCGTTCCCAATACTGTTCCCATGCGTCCTCCACATCCGTCCGGTGCCAGAAATCCATCCTGTGGGGATTGTCGAATTCCTCCTTTTCCCCCAGATAATGGACGGAACCGATCAGGTAATCCCATGCGTGCAGGCCCTGCAGGTGCTCTATCCATGGTTCGATGCCGGGAAACCAGTCGCATTCCAGAGCGGAACGGACCGTCAGTCCGTGCAGCGCGGCGCATTCACGGGCTTCCGTGAGCCAGTCCAGGTAGGCCGGCATGTCCGCCTGCTTCATGCGCCAGTCGTCAAAAGGTTCCCCAGGCATCGGGGCATGGTCTGAAATGCCGTATTCCCGGAGTCCGGCTCGGACGGCTGCCTGCACATATTCCTGCGGAGTGCCGGAGGCGTGCAGGCACAGGGGGGTATGGGTATGGTAATCGCAGTACATGGAGGGGAATGCCCATGCTAGCATGGCGGAGCGGACGGTTCAACCCGGAGGGATGTCTTTGTTCATTATTTGCCGTCTTTGACTTTATGAGTTGATTTTATGGACAGGATTTTTTAGAGTTGCGTTAAATAGGACACGTGACATATGAGTGACTGGCAAGGCTTTTCCCCGCTGAATGATTTTACAGGGCCGCTCCTGGATAACCTGAAGCGCCACCCCAAGCGCATTGTTTTTCCGGAAGGGGAGGATGTCCGCGTGCTGCGCGTGTCCCAGCGCTTTGTGGAAGAGCAGGCCGGCGCGCCTATCCTGCTGGGGAGGAGGGAAGTCATCACGAGAATGGCGGAAATGAACGGAATTTCCCTGAAATTCGTCCGTATCATTGAACCGGAAAAAAGCTCGGATCTTCAGATGTTCTGCGACCGTTATGAACGGGCGGAGCAGATGTTCGGCAACGGGTTGCCTATGAATACCCGTGAAATTGTTTCCGAACCGGTTCATTTTGCCGCCATGATGGTGCTCTACGGCCAGGCGGACGCCATTGTGGCCGGGAACATGAAAAGGGTGGCTTCCGTTTTCCGCGCAGTAAACAAGTACAGGCAGGATCCCGTTCCCACCAAGCCCCTGTTTGCCATTTCCATTGTGCTCGTTCCCGAATTTTCCAAGAAATTCGGCGGCCGCGGCGTCTATTTTCTGGCGGATACCGGGGTAAACCCTGAACCCACGGTGGAAAATATGGCCTATTTTGCCGTAGAGACGGCCAAAATGGCCCGCCACATGCTGGGTAAAAGCGTTCGCGTCGCCATGCTGAGCGCGTCCACTTCGGGCTCCGTTCCGGAACTGGCTGCGGACCGCACCAGGGCCGCTGCGGCGCTGGCGAAGAGCATGGTGCAGAAGGATTGCCTGAACAATGAAATCTCCATAGAGGGGGAAATCCAGATTGATGCCGCTCTGTCGTCAGATTCCTACAGCGTGCGCGTGCACCGCAACTCCATGCTTCAGCCAAGTGAGGTTTGGGTCTTCCCGACTCTGGATGCTGCGGATATCTCCAAAAAACTGTTGTGCATGATGCCGTCCGTATACAACTATGGCCTTATTCTGGGCGGTCTGCTCTTCCCGATTGCCCAGCTGCCGCGGCTGACAGATGAAGACAGGATGTTCGGTACTGCGCTGGTGGTGGGGAATGAAGCCATTAAATTCCACCTGTTGTATCCGCAGGGGGTTGCTCCGCTTTATTGACCGGGCGCGGCGTGTCCGTGACCAGCAGGCGCTTTTCCTTGCGTACGGCCAGTTTTCCGCCGGGCAGGGAAGTTCGGGAAGGGCCGTCCGTATTCAGGATGTCCATTACCCGGAGTACGGCGTTTTCCGTCAGGTCCGGAATATGTTGCCGGCGCAGGTAATCATGCACGGCGCATTGTCTCAGCTCCGCAGGAAGCAGGTTGATTTTCGGCAGGAACAGGCGCCCCTGGGGATCTGTCAGGTTCATGGAGTCCAGCGCCTGGGAAAGCGCCGTGCGGATTTGATTTTCCAGGCGGCAGGCACGTGAAAAGGGAAGGCTGGTGTCCCTTTGGAACAGCGCATTCAATTTGGGAATAATCTCATGGCGCAGGGCGTTCCTGGTATATTCGGCAGACTGGTTGCTGGAATCTTCCCTCCATGGAATATGGCGATGCTCCAGATAGGAGGTGATATCCTCCCGGGAAAAATCCAGCATGGGGCGTACGACGGTCAATCCGTTGGCCCAGGTGGAGACGGGGAACATACCGTGAATGCCGGAGGCACCGCGGCAGAGGTGAAGAAGGGCCGTTTCCTGCTGGTCGTTCCGGTGGTGGGCCAGAGCCACGAGAGCCCCCGGGTAACCGGCGGCCCATTTCAGAAACGAGGCCTGCCTGGCTTCCCTGGCCGCTTCTTCAATGGCTATTCCGCGGGTATGGGCCATACTGCGGACATTGACGCGTTCCCGGACACAGGGAATACCCAGGGTGGCGGCGTAACGGAGCACAAACATTTCCTCTTCCTCCGCTTCCGGACGCAGCTGGTGATTTACATGGCATGCAACCAGATTGCATCCCGGCATGCCGGACAGCAGGGAAAGCAAAGCCATGGAGTCCCTCCCCCCGCTGATTCCGGCAAGGACGGGGCGGCCGGAGCGGAGGAGTTCCGCGGACTGGCTGTCAAAATGGTCCGGTGTCAACATGGTGCTGCTGCGAGTGAATCAGGAAAAAGAGATCAAAGGAAGCCTGCAAATAAAAACCCCGTTTTCCGGGAAGGAAACGGGGTTGGAAAATTGCTGAAGGCAGTTCTTACTTGTTGAGCTTGGGCTTGCCTCCGCTGCGGCGGACGGTGCCGAAGCGCTTCTGGAATTTGTCGATGCGGCCTTCCGTGTCCACAAACTGGTTCTTGCCGGTGAAGAACGGGTGGGAATCAGAGGTGATACCGCAGGAAACCACGAAATGTTCAACCCCGTCAATAACTTCCGTCTTGGGAGAACGAACAGTGGAACGGGTGATGAAGCGGCGTCCGGTGGTGATGTCAACAAAAACGACCGGATTATACTGGGGGTGAATATCTTTCTTCATGGTGATGTATTGCGTTTCCGACGCAAGGGGAACGCAAGTATAAATATGTTTCATTGCATGTCAAGCATCCCCGCGTAAAAATAAGGAAGTTTGTGGATGACGGTTCGGGAGCTTGCGGAAGGAACGGTTGTGGAGATGATATGACGGAAAAATGGAGCAGGTGTTGAAGAGGCCCCCCTGGTGGGCGTGGTTTTCCCTGATGGGATTGGAAATCCCTTCTGCCGCCATTGCCTGGGCTTTTGCCGTCAGTCAGTCCCATCTGGTGGTAGTTTCCTCCCCCTGGCTGTATCAATTCCTGTTTGTGGCTGTCTGGTGCGTCAATATGCTGGACCGGGTGCTGAAAATATTCCGGGGCGGTTCCGCTGTCTACACGGATGAATGCCTGCTTTTTGCCAAAAAGCATTGTTTCGTTATCTCCCTGCTCATTATGGTGGCGGCCGTGACGGGGCTTTGGATCATGTTTTTCCAATTGGGTGTGGTTATTTTTCAATTTGCCTTTCTGCCTGGCGTCTGCAGTCTGCTCTTTCTCTATTTCTCTTCCAACCCTCATCAGAAAGGGAGCCTGTCTTCCGGATTCGTCATGGGGGCGTTTTTTGCCGCCGTTTCCTTCGCTACGGGTGCCGGAATACCGGCCTACTTTTACGGGACGGTAGGCGGCGGCTGGGGAGGCCAGCTTTCCGAACCCACCTGGTATCTGGTAGCGCTGGTCATCCTCTGCATGTTCAGCCGCAAACGGTGGAGTGAAGAAGAGGATGAGGACGGGCAGGATTCCGCCGACCGCGACATGGTATCCCTGGTATGGATGGGGGTGATAGTCATTTACGTTGTATTCTGTCTGGCCGCCGCCGCCAGGGAATATACCGGGGATGCGTGGATTTATTATGGGCTGGCAATGGCGGGGGCATTCATGTTTGTGCTGGACAGGCTGAAGATGAACATGCCTCCCCTCCTCCTGCACACGCTATCCTGGGCGGCACTGATTTTCCCATTGCTGTTGAGCGGTATTCTGGCGCAGGCTTCCTCCTGATTGGCTGGGCGGATTCCTGCTATGGAGCGCGGCAAAATACAGGGAAGTTGAAAAAATAATATTTTGTGGTTGCAATATTGGGAAGAGGATGATAGATTCTGCCCCGCAAGCACGTTCTGCGTGCAGGCAAGTGGCTCGGTAGCTCAGTCGGTAGAGCAGGGGATTGAAAATCCCCGTGTCGGCGGTTCGATCCCGTCCCGAGCCACCATTTTTTCTCCCAATTTCTAATCCCTCCTTTTTATACGGGAAGTAGCTCAGCCTGGTGGAGCGCCTGCTTTGGGAGCAGGATGTCGCAGGTTCGAATCCTGTCTTCCCGACCATTTTAAAGCCTGTGGATCAAATGATTTACGGGTTTTGTTTTTTGAGCTGTTCCCTGGTGGTTGTCCGTAAAATAGATGGAGTGGAAGCGGGGTATGCCTGGAAAGATGAAAAACACCCCTGTTGCGGCGGGGCGGCCGAACCTGCAGCCAGTTAAAAAAGCCGGAAATCTTTTGTGTCCGAAACAACGCGGACAGAAAGGCGATGCAAAGTTCTTGTAACACCCGTGTGCTGACGAAAGCCTGGTCCCGGCGGCCCGGATTTTTTCTGACGGCGGGGCGGATGAATAAGATTTGTTAATGTGCCGGGCTGAAAAACGGTGTAAAGAAAACCGCCGCGGGGTGGGAGGTGCGGCGGAATGGAGAAAATGATAGATGATAGAAATAGTTTTATTTCTTTTTTAGTATATAATATTCGGCCAGGACGCCCTGATTGACTGTGCCTTCTTTGTCTGACAGCATTACTTTGCTTCCATCAAGTATTTTATAATAAGATTTTTCATTGGAAGAGGATTGGGCCAGTTCCATCAGGCGGCCATTGATGAAATGATAAGAGCCTTTTGATTCGAAAATAGCGTCTTTTTCTCCTATGTATTCGCTTCTCAACACATAAGTGTTATCGTTGTTTAATGTTAACGCCGTCCTGATTCCTTCACAATCGGCAGCAGGAAGAATTCCTTCATAAGTGCCGTAAAAATTTAAATTCTCCAACTGTTTTTCTGTTTTTGTTTCGCCGCTCTCAATTCGAGAATGATGATTTTGGGGGGAATCACAGCCGGTTATGGCAACTAAACATGCGGTCCATAAAAAATTTATTTTCATGACAAGTTTTTTTCAGCTGGTGGTTTGTGACGTGCGATGCTTGATCCAATGGGGCAGGGAAGGGAGTACGTTCGTTTCCTGTTTTTCCGGTTTTGCCGTAATATAATGAAAGTCTATGGAAGGGGCAAGATATTTTCTTTTCATGGAGCCCGCGAGTATTGATGAATGCCGGATTAAGTAATTTATCCCGTTTTTATTCAACTTTGCCGGAAGAAGAGTTTTCCAACCGGGATTGAGTGTTTTGCAGTCCGTTTTGCGAAGATGTTGTTTTTTTTGAGGGGAGCCGAGTGTCTGGGGAAGCCCCCTCTTTGCAGATATTGCCGAGAAGGCTGGATTTTTTGCTTGAGATTAGGAAGAAGGATTGCAGAGTGGCTTGATGAGGCCCGGCCGACAAAAGACATTTTCCGTTTCCTGGCTGGCGGGGTTGGGGTGGTCGTTTGGCGGGTATGTGACGGGAACACTTCTGGCGGCGGGTGCGGGGGCGCTGGATTTTCCCTTGCTGGCGCAGGTGATGCTTTTGGCCGCGGCGGTTTGTTTTGCTGCCTCTCTTGTTTGTGCGGGAGCGTGTTTCCGGGGCAGCAAGATTGCCCGGTGGTACTTGCTTCTTGTCCTCGTGATGATTATGGTTGCGGTTCTGTTTGGGAATGGAGGCGGTTAATTAGTCATTTGTATATCTTTTGATTGACCGCGTGCGCGCGTATGTATACTTTCCGGTCATGCTCCTTCGATTCTTATCGAGTCTCTTTTTTGCGTCCGGCATTGTTTTGACCGCTCAGGCGAATACCCAGCCTTATCCGGATTCCGATTCTTCTGACGGATACGATACCGGTTTTTATGCAGAGGCTTATTCCGGCGGCTACGACAGCGCTCCGGCTCCGGCGGGGGAATCCGCCTCCAGGCCTGTTTTCCCCACGCAGTCCTATTTTGAATTGCTTGGCCCCATGGATTCCAGAAACGGGCGCGGAAGCGTGGATATCCAGAATTGGATGACGGATTTGAATTTGTGCAGGATGTCCAGCGGTTCCTGGAATTTTTCTTCTACGGCGGCCTTGCGTCTGAGCTGGTTTAATGGAAAAGGAGCGGATGAGATGGATGTGGACCGGCTGTACACGATTTGGCTGAATGTGAACGCCTCCTATGCCATCACGGGGAAGACGCGCCTGGTTTTCGGTGTGACGCCCCAGATTTCCACGGATTTCGATACATGGACGAGCCATAATATTTTCTTGGGAGGCCATGTTCTTCTGGCAGGCCCCTTGAACGACCGGTTCAGCTATGGAATCGGCATCGGCTGTTATCCGCAGCTTGGGGATTATCCTTTCCTGCCCCTTATCCAGTTTAAATGGGAAGCTTCCCGCAATTGGACGCTTCAGCTGGAAGGGGCCCGCCTTTCCTATATCAACAAGGTGAGCGATGGGTTGAAGTGGGGACCCTTCGTTTCCGTGGCGTCCGGCACATGGACGATTCACCATGACCGCCGCGTCCGCCAGTTTGCATGGATTTCCGGCGTCGCCGGCATAGGCGCCGATGTGGGGTTGGGTCACTGGGGCAGCGTGCGCCCCAGGCTGGTGGCGGATGTCGGTTTTTCCTTCGGGAATTCCGGCACTATCAAGACAAGCAACGGAAGCCATGATTTGGAAAAGTACCATTATGACCCCGGTTTTTATTTGCGTGCGGGGCTGCTATTTGAGTTTTGACCGGCCAACAGGATTAGCGAATACATGACAAAGGCCTCCGGTGCGTTGAATGTGCCGGAGGCCTTTTACATATGGGGACGTTTGAAGCCGGGACGGTTCCCGGAGGCAGTCAGGCTTCTTCAACGGAGGGTCTGCCCACGGAGTGGTATTCAAATCCTACGGCCCGGAGGTTTGCCGGGGAGAGGATGTTTCTTCCGTCAAAGATGATGCGGTTGTGCATGACTCCGGCGAGTTTCTGCAGATCCGCATTCGCATATTCGCTCCATTCCGTGGCGATGACCAGAACTTCCGCATCCCGGGCGCATTCGTACATGTCTTCCACCAGTTTGACCCCCATAGGGTTCAGAATGGGGGCCGCCGTGTGCATGGCTTTGGGGTCCGTAGCGGTGACAATGGCTCCTTCCCCGCAGAGTTTTTCACATAGTTTCAGGGCGATGGATTCCCGGACGTCGTCCGTGTTCTGTTTGAAGGCAAGGCCCCAAACGGCTATCTTTTTGTCCTTGAGGACCCACAGGCGGTCCCGAATTCTGTCCAGGAAGTGGATATGCTGGGTATCATTGATGTGTTCCACTTCCTCCAACAGGGTGAAGGGAATGCCCAGCGTGCGGCTGATGTTGATGAAGGCTTTGACGTCTTTCGGGAAGCAGGACCCGCCGTAGCCCAGCCCCGCGTTGAGGAAGTGGCGTGAGATGCGTTTGTCCATGCCGATGCCTTCCGCCACCAGTTCCACGTCTGCGCCCGTTTTTTCACAGACCTTGGCGACAGCGTTAATGTAGGAAATTTTCAGAGCCAGGAAGGAGTTGGCTGCGTGCTTGATGAGTTCCGCGGAGTTGACGTCCGTTTCCAGAATGGGGGCATGAATGGGCTGGTAAACGCGCTTGATGACGTTCATGGCCTGTTCCGAGTTGGCTCCAATGACAATGCGGTCGGGGTGCAGCAGGTCGTCCACGGCGCATCCTTCCCTCAGGAATTCTGGATTGGAGACAATGTCGAACTGAACATTCGGCCCCGCATAGTGCTTGATGGTCTGGCTGACTTTTTCCCCGGTTTTGACGGGTACGGTGGATTTGTCCACAATGACCTTGTATCCCATTTCTGGTTGGAGCGCCTGGGCGATTTCCCTGGCCACTTTTTCAATGTAGGTCAGGTCCACGGAACCATCCGTATTGGGCGGCGTGGGCACGGCGATGAAGATGACTTCGCTTTCCGCGATGGAAGCGGCGATGGAAGGGGAAAATTCCAGCCGCCCCACGGCTACGTTTTTTTTCACGAGCTCTTCCAGCTTGGGCTCGTAAATGGGGATGGCCCCGGATTGAAGAGTACGTATTTTTTCCGTATTATTATCCACGCAAATGACGTGATGGCCCATTTCGGCAAAACAGGTGCCTGTGGTCAGCCCCACGTAACCACTGCCGATAATTGTTAAATTCATAGTGTTAGCGTAAATATTGGTAAAAACTTAACTGTATGGAAAAGTAAGAGCAGTCAACCCCTGAGCATTATGGGATAGGGAATTTTTTCTGTCAAAATAAAAAGTTCCTGATTGAGCGCCTCCTTTCCTTGTGGTATAACCGTGACCAGACAGGAAAATATCTGTTTATTTTAATTTGAACGTTATGAAAACACCTATCACCGTTACCGTTACAGGAGCCGCCGGCCAAATTGCCTATTCCCTTCTGTTCCGTATTGCCTCCGGCAGCATGCTGGGGCCGGATCAGCCGATCAACCTGCGCCTGCTGGAAATTCCCCCGGCCATGAATGCTCTGGAAGGGTTGGTGATGGAGTTGCGTGACGCCGCGTTCCCGCTGGTTAATGAAATTGTCCCGACCAGCGATCCTGATGAAGCGTTCGCCGGCGCCAACTGGTGCCTGCTGGTAGGCTCCGTTCCCCGCAAGGCCGGTATGGAACGCAAGGACCTGCTGGATATCAACGGCAAGGTGTTCATCGGCCAGGGGCAGGCCATTGCCCGCAGCGCCGCCAAGGATGTGCGTGTGCTGGTGGTCGGCAACCCCTGCAATACGAATGCCCTTATTGCCATGCACAATGCGAGCGGCGTTCCCTCCGACCGCTTTTTTGCCATGACTCGCCTGGATGAAAACCGTGCCAAGAGCCAGCTTGCGGAAAAGGCCGGCGTCCATGTGACGGAAGTGACCAACATGGCCATCTGGGGCAATCATTCCTCCACCCAGTACCCTGATTTCACCAACGCCAGGATTGGCGGAAAGCCTGTGACGGAAGTCATCAAGGATACGGAATGGCTTAAGGGCGATTTCATTACCACCGTGCAGCAGCGCGGTGCCGCCATTATCAAGGCACGCGGCGCTTCTTCCGCCGCTTCCGCCGCTTCCGCAGCCGTGGATACCGTCCGCAGCCTGGCTACCCAGACTCCGGAAGGCGACTGGTATTCCGTGGCCGTTTGCTCCGACGGTTCCTACGGCATTGAAAAAGGTCTTATCTGCTCCTTCCCGGTCCGCACCACCAAGGATGGCGGCTGGGAAATCGTGCAGGGGCTGCCGGTTGATGCGTTCTCCCGTGAAAAAATTGACGCTACCGTTAATGAACTGAAGGAAGAACGTGACGCTGTTTCCTCTTTGTTGAAGCATTAATGTTGATTTGCTCTTGCGCCGGGTTTCCCGTTTTCGGGAAGCCCGGTTTTTTATGTCCTGAAGATTCCATAAACCTCATTTTCTGCGGGACAGAAGTTTTCTTCCGTGTTAAAAAAAACGATGGATGCAGCATCCGCTAGTTTATGGATCAGGACCGCATATTATACAGGGGAGAGGCTTTTACGCTGACCGGAAATTCCTTGCGCCAGGATGCCGCGCATTGGGCGGAGGTACAGCCGGACGGTCAGGTGAAAACCATGAAAAACGGCCGCTATTCCGAGTGGCGCATCTTTCCGGAAGCCGGGAACGCCCCGCATTACCGGGGAAATTTTGAAGTGCTTAATCAGGCTTACGGCCTGGCGTTGCATGAGGCTGGAGCCCTGCTTAATGAAGAAGGGACGTTCCGGACGGGAGCCAACTGGCCTACTGTGTGGACCCGGGATATTTCCTATTCCACCCATCTGGGATTGGGGTTGTGGAATGTCCGTGCCTGTATGAACAGTCTGAATGCACGGGTCCGGAACGGGGAGGTGGAGCAGGATACCGGCACGGGCGGTTCCTGGCCCATTTCTTCCGACCGTGTGGTGTGGGGGATGGCTGCGTGGGAAGTTTACTGCCTGACGGGGGATGCCGACTGGCTGTCCCTTTCCTGCCGGGTGATGGAAAAGACATGCATGAGGGATGAACAGGTGCTTGCGGCCACGGGCGGCTTGATGAAGGGGGAATCGTCCGTGCTGGACTGGAGGGAGCAGAGCTACCCTGCGTGGATGACTTCTGCCGATATTGGGGATTCTTGCAGCCTGTCCACCATGCTCCTGCATGCGGAGGCCCGCAAGATTCTGGCGCGGATGTTCCGGGAGCTGGGGCTGGAGGAGAAGGCCCGGGAGTGGGAGGAGAAGAGCGTTTCCCTGGCCGCGGTTATTGAGCGTTTTTTCAGGATTCCGGAACATGTCCTGTACGGGCAGTACCTGTACGGACGCGGGTATCCCGTACTGTCGGAGAAGGTGGATTCCCTGGGCAATCTGCTTTGCGTCCTTCTGGGGCAGGCTGGCGGTTCCCATGCCGCCGGGATGGTTGCCTCCCTTCCTCATGGCGTTTATGGCATTCCCTGCATCCATCCCCAGATGCCTGATAGCGTGCCCGCCTACCATAACCGCGCCATGTGGCCTTTCCTGGAGGGCTATTATGCGCAGGCCGCGGCGGCGGTGGAGAATGAATCTGCCCTGGCGCTGGCGGTCGCCTGCATGGTCCGTGCCGCCCTGTTGTGCGGCACGAACAAGGAAAATGTCCTTCTGAAAACGGGGCTGGATGAGGGGCTGCTGCTGAGTTCGGATAGCCAGCTCTGGAGTATTGCCGGCATGCTGGGCTGTTTTTACAAGGGATTGTTCGGCATCCGTCTGTCTCCGGATTCTCTGGAATTCCGTCCTTGCGTTCCAAAGTCTTTTGAAGGCGTTCATGAGTTGTCCGGGCTGGAATACCGCGGCATGACGGTAGATGTGTTTCTGCAGGGCTGCGGGCACCGGATAGCGCGGTGCCTGGTCAACGGGCAGGAGGCCCCTCCCGTCCTTTTGCCGGGCATGAAGGGGCGCGTTTTTGTGAAATTGGAGCTGGACGGCGGAGAAGAGGATGAAGGGGCGGTGAATTTAACCCGCATGGGCAGCAGCCTGGAGTCTCCTGCGTGGAAGGCGGCGCGCCATGGTATTGCATGGGAGTCTGTGGAAGGAGCCGATTATTACCGTGTTTACCGGAATGGCATCCCTGTGTCTCAAACGGAGTACTGCCATTATATCCCCGCACCCGGCCGGGGGGACGTGTCTTTCCAGGTGATGGCAGTCGCTCTGGATGGGAGGGAGTCTTATCTTAATGAACCCAATGATTATCCTTCTGCGGATTCCCGCATGGAGACGCGCCCCTGCGGCTTGAGCGGGGATGAAGTCTGGTTTTCCCGCGTCACGGAATCCCCGGACGCTCTTTGTTACAATGTCAATATAGATAAGCCCGGAGTGTACCGGGTGGACGCCTTTTTCGCTAACGGCACTTATGATGTTTCAGACGGGAATACCTGCGCCCTGCGCAGTCTGTACCTGAACGGCAGGCGCGCAGGCACGCTGGCTTTCCCCCATACGTCCCGTTCCGGAAACTGGGAGTATTTTATTTATTCAACGGCAGTGGAAACGGTGATGACGCCCGGTCCCTGCCGTGTGGAAGTGGTGTATGATTCCTTTTCCGAAAATATGAATCGTCTGGTGAATGATATGGTGATAAAACACCTTCGGTTTACCCGTATATCCTGATATTAGTTCATGAATGTTATGTCGAAACGTTTTTTTGCCTTGTTGCTGGTCCTGGGGTCCGGGATATGGAGTGTTCCTGCCATGGGGATGGATGAGGAGTCAGCTTCCAGGGCATCTGTTCCTGCCTCCTCGGACAGGGAGGGAGCGGAGTTTACCCGTCTGCCCGTCAGCTGGACGGTTAATCCCAGGGATGCCGCCAATGCCCGTGCCGCCTGGAAAACGCTGAGCGCCTATCATCGGGGCAAACCGAAGTCTTCCAGAAAATTGCATGTGGTTTACGTAACGTTCAAGGACAGGCCTGCCCTTGAAGGATACCGGGAACGGTATGATCATATTCTGAAGAATATTCAGGCATATTATGCGGACCAGATGCAGGCCAACGGTTTCCCTCCGCTCACATTCCAGCTGGATTTGGATGAACGGGGCAAGCTGGTTATTCATGATGCCTATGTGGATAAACCCATGAGCGAGATGAGCGTGCAGAGCTCCGGCCCCGTCTCCCGGGAAGCCGCCAGGAAGGTGCTGGCTTCCAAGGGGATTGATATTGAGAAGGAACATGTGCTGGTCGTTTGCCAGCTTCCGGACGGCGTGGGTCCTTATTACGGCGGCGGCTTCAGCCACCAGGGCACGGGGTGGACCTGTGACCAGGAAGGGCTGGATCCCGCCAGCTTTCTGGATACGGAAATGATGCAGGGCGGCCGTTTCAAGGTGACCAGGGGAAAGAACGCCACCATTTACATAGGCGGTACGGCCCATGAATTGGGGCATTCCTTCGGCCTTCCCCACACGGGCGACGGATGGAATTACCCCGACGCCGGAGCTTCCCTGATGGGCCATGGCAATTCCACCTACGGCGACGAGCTGCGCCATGAAGGGAAGGGTGCCTATTTGGCGCCGACGGATGCTTTGAAACTGGCCAGTGTTCCCCTGTTCAACGGGGTGGAGACGGAACTTCCCGCAGACGCCTCCTTCGGGCGTATGCTCGGCAAGTATGTCCCGGGGTCTTTTGAACGGCTGGAGGCCATTCCCGTTAAAGACGGATTGCGGCTGAAAGGGAGGGTTCATCTGACGCGCCCCGCGTATGGCATTGTTGCCCATTTGGATCCGCCCGGAGGTTCGGATTATGATTCCAATGCCGTGGGCGCTTCTCTGGATGAAAAGGGAGAGTTTGATCTCACCATCTGCAGGCCGGGATATAAGGGTGGTTTTATAGAAATGCGGGTGGCCGTATTGAATTGCGACAGCACGCGCAGCATGATTACTCTGCCCGTGTGGATGGATGCCCGGGGAGCCAAGGCCCCTTCTCTGGCCCAGATCGTTTATTTCGGGGATGTTCAGAATCTGTGGATACGGGGCCGCACGGAAGAAGCCCGGAAGGCGCTGGCGGAAGTGGAACGCAGGCATGGTTCCCGTTCTGAAGTGAAAGAATGGCTCCCTGTCTGGAAGCGCGCTCTGGGGCGCCAGGAGCCCGCGCTGGAAGTTGTTCCGGCGCAGATTCCTGCGGCAACCGCCAGTATCAGCCTGAATGACTGCAAGCCTTCCGTAGCCCAGGTGGGGTGGGCCGTTCCGTTGTGGGATGTCCTGTTCCCGTCGGATTTGGGGCCCGTGCCTTTCTTCCGGACAATCGGAAGGCCGGAACGTTTCATTCTGGCTCATGCCCCGGCTGTTTTTGCCTATGACCTGGATGGGCGTTGGAAGGAGTTCCGCGCGGATGTGGGGCTGCCCTTCGGCTCCCGCGGCAGCGTCAAATTCAGCGTGTATTTGGACGGCAGGAAGCTTATGGAATCCCCTGTGCTCAAGGATGGGGACTCCATTCCCGTGAAGACGGCGGTAGAGGGCGGCAGGAAGCTGGAAATCCGCGTGGATGACGCCGGAGACGGCAATGCCGCCGATTGGGGCATCATAGCCAACGGCATGCTGACCCGGTAAATTTTCTGCCCCACTGGCGGAGAAATGTGACATTAGGCTTGTCTTTTGCCCTTTCTCATAGTGTTCTGTGGGCTAGCCATGATTGGGACGATTGCAAAGCTATGGGGTGCGGCGGCGCTGGTTGCCGGGGCTTCCCTGTTTGCAGAAACGGCTGCGGAGCAGCCGCCCGTCCCTTCCTCTGAAACCGGGAAGGAAAATGCCGGAGGGAAAATGGCGGGCAACCTGCTTTCCGGCACTCTCATGCCGCAGATTCCCTCCAATATTTCCATTACCAATGACGGCGCCATCAGGGTGGAGGAATCCAGGAAGGTTATTTTTGAAGGACCGCATGTCCACATGGTTACGGATACCGGGGTGGAGGTATTTGCGGATTATGCCCAGGCGGATATGGACCAGGGCAAGGTGTTTCTGAAGGGGAACCTGGCCATTTACCAGGGTGACGGCAGGACAAGGACCAACAGCCTGGTACGCGCCGACAGCGCGGAGTTTGACTGGGAGAACGAAGTGCTTCTTACGGATGCCATCCGTGCGAAGATGGAGGGATTGATTCTGCGCAGCGGAAAGTTTGAATCCCGGAAGGATGCCGCCGGCAATACTTATCTGGAAGCCCTCAATGCCTCCGTCACGGCGGAAGACATCAGCGAGCCTCTCACCTGGATTTCCGCGGACAGGATACGCGTGTATCCGGAAGACAGGTTTTCTTTCAAGAACCTGACCCTTTATTACGGTGGCGTTCCCTTCTTTTATTTCCCCTACCTCAGCCATTCCCTTAATCCGGAAGTTGGCTACCTTCCCATCCCCGGCATGCGCTCCATCTGGGGGCCTTACCTCCTGAATGAATACGGGTTCCTGATGGGGAAAAAATGGTCGGACAACGGCATGCCTTCCGCGGATTACCTGGGAACCCTGCATGCAGATTACCGCACCCGGCGCGGTTTCGCCTACGGATTGGACATCCGCGACGTGCTGCTGGAAAAGGATTGTCCGGACATGACGGGGCTGTCCTTTTACAAAACCCATGACAAGGGTGTGAAAATCAACGCCGGTGATGATGAGTACCGTGAGCATCTGGATCCGGACCGGTGGAGGTTCGCGCTCCAGCAGATGTGGAGCCACAGGGTGAATCTCCGCACGGACTGGCGGTTGAAGGCCAACATCAACATGTTGAGCGACGAGTACATGCTCCGCGATTTTTATCCGGAAATTTATCAGCGTAATTCTTCTCCGGACAACACGGTGCTTCTTTCCCGTACGGACGATACGAATGATTTTTCACTGTTGCAGCGTTTTGTCCCCAATAATTTTTACATAGCGGACCAGCGGACGGAGTTCAGTTATGAGCGCATCAAGTCTCCCGTATTCCGTTCCCCCGTCATGTATGAAAGCCGCACCAGCTTCGCTTTCCTCAAGCAGTACGTTCCTCCGTTCATGCGGACGGAAATCCGGAACATGCTGGACGGGATGGACCCCGGAACTTCTTCCTATGATTACTGGGCCCGAATGCTGATGACGGACAGCTACAGCAGGTTCCACTCCTTCCATGAGGTTTCCGTTTCCAAGAAAATCATGGGATTCCTGAACCTGACCCCCAAAGTGGGCGGAGGCTATACGGGATATTACGGCGTGGAGGACTACAAACCGCTCAACCAGGGAATTTTTTACGCCGGAACGGATGCCGATTTCAAATTCTCCCGCCGTTATTCTTCCGTATATAGTGATTCCTTTGGGCTGAACGGCATGAACCATATTGTTCAGCCCCATTTTACGCTGGCGTATGTCAAAACCAACCGCCTGAGCGAGCTTTATCCCCAGATTGACGGCGATACCCCCACGACCAATCCCCCATCCTTGAGCATAGGCAGATACACGGAGATTGATTCCCTGTCCACGGGGCTTGTCTTCCGGTATGGATTGCGCAACATGCTGATGACCAGCCGGGATGCTAATTCCCACCGCTGGTTTTCCTGGGATGTGTTCATGGATGCCTATCTGCATGATCCCGTCAACCGTCGGGATTTTTCCAACCTTTTTTCGTTCATGCGCTGGAATCCCGTTCCCTGGATGGAATACCGGTCGGAAATGCAGGCTCCCGTTTTGGGTAAGGACAAGATTTCCGGCTGCCGTGAATACAACAACTCCCTGCGTTTCATGCCATGGCGTTCCACGGAGCTCGTCGTGGGGCACCGTTATTTGAACCAGCATTCCCTTCTGGAGGACAGCAGCCAGCTGGATTTGCGTATTTTGCAGCGCTTTTCGGAAGCCTGGGCTTTCAGCGGCAAGTGGCGTTTTTCTCTGTTGGACGGCAAGCTGGACATCCAGGAATACAATGTGTACCACAATATGGGATCCTGGTATTTGGGCGTGGGCGCTTTCGTTCGCAAGAACGGGAACAAAAACGAATTCGGGCTGGGCATCAGCTTTACCATCCAGCAGACCGGGGATTATATGCCGGTCAAATTCCTTTGATATCCGGAAAGGACACGGTTTTTTGCGGGGTTTTTCCCGGAAGCTTTTTCCTTTTTCAGAGGATTCGCGTTTTGAGAATGGGGTCTGCCCGGTGTGGGGTGTTGTTCCGGAGAGGGAAAGATATGTAGCTGGTCAGCAAGAGGCGGAAAGCCTACGGTTGGAAGGATGGAGAGCGGCCTGTTTCCGGCGTGCCGGGCAGGAAGAAAGGAAGAAGGGGTAAGGAGCCGCTGCCGCGCTTGTGCCGGAACCTTGGCTTGCATTCCGGCAGGGAAACGGGGAAAATGCCAGGGCATGGAACAAGCTGCGGCGGAAAACCGTCCGGCTTCCTGCACGAATAATCATACATGAATATGAACGCACAGGAATTGATCGAGACGCTGGAATGGCGTTACGCCACCAAGGTATTCAATCCGGACCGCCGCATTCCGGCGGAGGACTGGGAAGCCCTTCTGGAATCCCTGCATTTGAGCCCTTCCTCCCTGGGGCTTCAGATGTGGAAGTTCCTTGATGTCCGGGATCCCGCCGTGCGTTCCCGGCTTAGGGAAGTTTCATGGGGACAGCCCCAGGTTACGGACGCTTCCCATCTGGTGGTTTTCTGTGCCCGCAGGGATTTCAAGCCGGAAGACGTGCAGCGCTATCTGGAACGTATTGTGGAAGTGCGCGGTGTTGCCATGGACTCCCTGGACCAGTACCGCGCCCGCATTTTTGAACTGGTGGATTCCAAGTCTCCGGAAGTGCTGAAAGCCTGGCTGGAACGGCAGGTGTACATCGCCCTCGGGTTCATGATGAGCTGCGCCGCGGATCTCCGCGTGGACACCTGCGCGCTGGAAGGGATGGATCCGGCCGCCTATGACCGCATTCTTCATCTGGAAAATTCCCCTTATTACACGCTTTGCGCCCTGGCTCTGGGTTACCGGAATGAAGAGGCGGATAAGTACGCCCGTCTGGCGAAAGTACGTTTTGACCGGGATGAAGTCATTCCGGTCATCTGACGGAGTTTTTTACTAATCCCCGGTTTCAAGCAGTAGCCGCATGTCTTCCGGCAGGGGGGCTTCCGCGGTGAAGGTTTCTTCATCAAACGGAAATTCCAGCCGGCAGGCATGCAGCGCGTGGCGCGGCAGAACCAGCCGCTCCTCCAGTTCCCGGCTCCATCCGTGCTGGATGTATTCCAGATAGCAATGTTCGGACGGACCGTAAATTTTGTCACCCAGGATGGGATGTCCCAGGTGCGCCAGATGCACGCGTATCTGGTGCATGCGTCCCGTTTCCGGAATGCACCGAACCAGCGCCAGGGGGCCCCGGCGTGTATTCCATGTCCGTTCTTTCCGGAAAACGGTAGTGCATGCTTTTCCGGCTGGGTGCACGGCCTGTTTGACCCATATGCGGCTTTCCGCGACTTCCCCCTGTCTTAAAATGGGGGCGGTGCATGCTGTTTCCGTCCATTCAGGCCATTCCTGCACGATTGCCAGATATTCCTTGTGTATCAGGCGCCGCTGCATGGCTCTTCCCAGCTCCCTGGCTGCCTTTTTGTTTTTGGCGACCAGCGTCAGACCGCTGGTTTCCCTGTCCAGTCTGTTGACTAGGGAAAGGACGGCTCCGTTGGCTATTTCATAGCTTAGCAGGGCTTCCACGCCTTCCAGGAGGCAGGGTTCCTTTTTCCCGTTGGACGGGTGGACGATGAGGGGCGCTCCCTTGTCCACCACAATCCAGTCCCCGGATTCCGCCGCCACCTCAAAGTGCGGAAAACAGGCAATTGGTGCTTCGGAAATGGGAATCCACATGGCGGATGGGAGGTTTACAGCGCATCCGGACGGATAGGAGCCCATTCCCCCGGTTTCAGGTTCAGGCTGTCCAGATGCAGGGAGCCGATGGAAACACGGCACAGAGATAAGACGGGAGCGCCTACGGCAGCCAGCATGCGGCGAACCTGGTGGTATTTTCCTTCCGTAAGAATCAGCAGGGCGCGTCGCGGTTCCCGGATTTCCAGCAGGGCGGGGGCGCAGGGGCGGGTTTCCCCGTTCAGCGTGAGGGTTCCGGAGGCGAACAACTCTACGGCTTCTGTCGGAATGTCCTCCTCCGTGACGGCTTCGTAAACTTTGGCGACGTGATGGCGTGGGGAGGTCATGCGGTGGATGAATTTTCCGTCGTCCGTGAGGAGAAGCAGGCCGGAAGTTTCTTTGTCCAGCCGTCCTACGGAAGAAACCGCAGGGTTCCTGTGCCGCCACTGGAAGGGCAGCAGGTCGTAAATCAAATCCCCCTCCCCGTCGTCATGGCTGCAGGTGTACCCTTCAGGTTTGTAAAGGGCGGCGTACAGGCCGTCCGGGAATTCCACAGGTTCTCCGTCCAGTAGGATGCCTTCCGCCTGCACCTTGTCCGTGGGGGAGGAGCATGGTTTTCCCTTGAATGTAATGGAGTGGCGTTTGATCCAACCCGGCGCTTCCCTCCTGGAACAATATCCGTAGCGGGATAAAAGGGCATCCAGTCTCATGCGGCATATTTTTTCCTAACGGGAACAAAAAACAAGGTTGAAGTATGCCTCCCCGGCTGATAGCATTAAACTATTACATGCGGGGCCGCCCTGGTGGGGCGCTGCCGTTGTTCACCATTTACGCTTATATAGTTCCATGATTGAAACGATTACAGAAGAACAGTTGACTCCCCAGCAGGCCGAATTTTGGGTGCGCGCCCGCCAGGCGGTGGACATGAACAATTATCCCTATGCCGTCAGCCTGCTCAAGGCCCTGGTAAAGCAGCTTCCCGGTTTTCTGGAAGGCCGCAAGGCGTTGCGCGCCTGTGAAATCAAATTGAATCCGGAGGCCAAGAGAGGGGGGCTGTTCAGCGGCATGAAAATCAGCACCAGCAAGCTTACTTCTTCCAAAAAGGACGCGGCTACCCAGCTTTCCGCTTTGGAAGACGAATTGGAAAATGATCCTTACAGCATTCCGGTAAACGAGGCCCTGTACACGGCTGCCATGGAAGTAAATTTTCCGGATCTGGCCGCTTTTGCTCTGGAGACCGTTCGCCAGGGGCATCCCGGCAACAAGAAAATGCTCCACATGCTGGCCTCCCATTACGTTTCCCGGGATATGCCGGCCCAGGCTGCGGAAGTGTACCATGACCTTGTGAAGCTGGATCCCACGGACAGTGTGGCCGTAAAGAGCGAAAAGGACTGCATGGCGCGCGCCACGATGCAGCAGCAAAAGTGGGAGGAGGCTAAAAGCTTCCGGGACGTGATGAAGAACTCATCGGAAACGAACACCCTGGACAAGAGCGACAAGAAAGGGCTCACCCGTGCGGAACTGGAAGAGCGCCTGGGGCTTCTCTCCGCCCGTTACGCCCAGAACCAGCAGGATCTGGCCGTCGTGCGCGACATTGCCGGCGTTTATGAACAAATGGAAGATTGGGCCAATGCCTATTCCTTCTATAATTACGCGTTCAGCCTCAGCAACAATGATATTTCCCTGGAAAACAAGGCCTCGGAAATGAATGAGCGCTGCCGCAAGGCCCAGGTGGAGGAAATCCGCCGCCGCGCTGCCGCGGAGCCGGATAATAAGGAACTTCAGGAACAGCTTGCCCAGTTTAGCAAGGAAGCTGCGGAGCAGCAGGTGGCTTTGTGCCGCCAGCGTGTGGAAAACAACCCCACGGACCCGCAAACCCGTTTTGAGCTGGGCCAGGCCCTCTTCGACTGCGGCAATTACACGGAAGCCATTCCGGAACTCCAGCGTGCCCGCAACAACCCCCATATCCGCATCCGTGCCATGCTGTTGCTCGGCAAGTGCTATGACGCCAAGAACATGCATGATATGGCCCTGCGCCAGCTGGAGGAAGCCAATAAGGAATTAATAGAAATGAATGACACCAAGAAGGAAATCCTTTACATGATTGGCTTGCTTTATGAAAAGCAGGGCAAGAAGGGGGAATCCCTTGCTGCATTCCAGCAGATTTACGACGCCGAGTACGGCTACCGCGACGTAGCCAGGCGCGTGGAATCCTCTTACGGCAATTAGGGCGGTTCCCGTTTTGTGCCCGTAATGGGACGCCGTGTTCAAAGCCTTTGCCGGAAACGGCAAAGGCTTTGCTGTAGGAAGGTTATTTTTATTTCTGCGGACGAGAACCGTAACAGCTTTTATTCCGGCGGGCAACGGAGAGGGGCGGGAGACCTTGTGTTTTTTCTTGTCCGTTCCGGAAGGAACTGAAAAAATGAAGAGAGAGCAAGCTGATGCAGGCATTGCTTACGATTGATGTTCAAGGTGATTATTTTACGGAATGCACTGCATGCAGAGAATCCTGTGAGTATGTTGGCAACTGGTTAAGTATGGATATCACCAACGAATACGAAAGGATGCCGGATATTGGCTGCATGGGAAAGATTGGGGTTCTTTCTTATGAAATGCCAGGGAGGGAAGTCTTATGATTCTTTTGATTGGCGGCAGCACGCATACAGGGAAAACACTCGCGGCGCAGCGGGTGCTTGAAAAATATTCCTATCCCTATTTATCCATTGACCATTTAAAGATGGGGTTGATACGCAGCGGGATATGCCCTTTCTTTCCTGAAAGCCCCGATGAAGAGCTGACTCCCTTCCTCTGGGGCATTATCAAAGAAATAGTAAAGACCGCGATTGAAAACGGTCAAAATTTAGTGGTGGAAGGTTGCTATATTCCCTTTGACTGGAAGAAGGATTTTACGCAGGCCTGCCGGGAACGGATACGGTATGTATGCCTTATTTTTTCAGAAAATTATATTCAAAGGCATTATCATGATATCCTGAACCATGAGAATGCGATTGAACGGCGCATGGAGAGTTCTCCCGTTACGCAGGAAGAGTTGCTGCGTGAAAACAGGGACAATCTTGAAAAATGCAGGTTCTATGGCTGTGACTATCTGTTGATTGACGAGTCTTATAACGTGGAGATCATGTTGTAGAGAACAGAGGCTTCCCGTTGTCCGGGGAAGGAAAGAGAAGGTTATTCTAAATTGCTTGGTTTATAGGCGCAGGCGGTAAGAGAGAGGTTCTTCCTCTCTTCCTCTGTATTTTTTCCAGAACTGCCCGTGTCAGAGCACCTTGGAAAAAAACTCCTGCAGTCTGGGATTGGCGGGGCGGTCGATAACGCGGTCCGGAGGCCCTTCTTCCACAATTTTCCCTTTATCCATGAACAGGACGCGGGAAGCCACCTCCCGCGCGAACCCTATTTCATGGGTAACCACTACCATCGTCAGTCCTCCCTGCGCCAGCTCCTTCATCAGGGAGAGCACTTCTCCCACCATTTCCGGGTCCAGGGCTGATGTCGGCTCGTCAAACAGGATGACATCCGGATTCATGACTAGGGCGCGCACGATGGCGATGCGCTGCTTTTGGCCTCCGGAAAGCTGGAGGGGATAGGAGTGCCTCTTGCCGTACAGCCCAATGCGTTGGAGAAGGGTTTCCGCCTGGTCTGCTGCCTCCTTTCTGCTGGAGCGTCCCGTTTTAACCGGGGCGATGGTGATATTTTCCAGAATGGTCAGGTGCGGGAAAAGATTGAAATGCTGGAAAACCATGCCTACATGCTGGCGGAATTGATTGACGTCCGTTCCGGGAGAGGTAATCAGCTTTCCCTTGAAACGGATTTCTCCGGAGGTCGGTTCCTCCAGCAGGTTCAGGCAGTGCAGGAAGGTGCTTTTACCGGAACCGGACGGGCCTACGATGAAGACCACTTCACCCCGGTCAATTTTCGTGGTGACATCGTTGACTGCCGGCACGGAGTTGAATTCCTTAACCAAATGGCTGATTTGGAACATGGGAGTGTTTCCAGGATGTTCATTCATTGTTTTTCAGTTTTCTTTCCAGTTTGCCGAGCATCCAGCTGAACAGCATGACCACGGAGAGGTAAATCAAGGCCACGGCCGTCAGCGGCATGAAGGCGGTATAAGTCTGGCTCCGGATGATGTCGCCGCCCTTGGTCAGATCCTGGAGGGCGATATAGCCGGAGACGCTGGTCTCCTTCAACAGTACGATAAATTCGTTTCCCAGAGAGGGAAGTACATTTTTAAAGGCCTGGGGCAGGATAATGTAAATCATGGTTTGGGCATATCCCAGGCCGAGGCTGCGCCCGGCTTCAAATTGTCCTTTGTCAATGGACATAATGCCGCCTCTGATGATTTCCGCTACATAGGCGCCTGAGTTGAAGCCGAAGGCCACCACGGCCACCAACACTTTGCTGACATCCACGGAGCCGAAGATGACAAAATAGATCATGAGCAGTTGAACGACCACCGGCGTGCCGCGGATGGCTGTCAGGTACAGTTTGCAGAGGGCATTCAGGAAACGGAGATTGCCCGTTTTGTCATGCGTGGCGCGGATGACGGCCACCACAAAGCCCACCAGAATGCCCAGCAGAACGGAAAAGAAAGAGACCTCCACCGTCACCAGAAAGCCGTTGGTCAGGTATTTCCAGCGGCCTTCCTGCATGAAATTGACATAAAAGGATTCTTTCAGGTCCAGCCATGTATTTTCCAGCCAGCCCCCTCCGGAAGCGTGTTGTTCGGGACCGGCAGCGGATTTAACCTGCATGGCCGCATAAGCGTTCCGTATTTCCTCCAGCTTTCCGGAGGCTTTCAATGCTGCAATGGTGTCGTTAATATCCTGAAGGAGAACCGTATCTCCCTTGCGGACGGCAATGGCGTAGGATTCGGAAGTGAGGGGTTCCGGCAGAATTTCCAGCCGCTCATTGCCCGCTACGTACATTTTTGCCGGATCCTGGTCAATGACGGCGGCGTCCACCTTGCCTGCCGCCACGGCGGCCACAGCCAGCGCTCCGTTAGGGAAGCGTTCCGGCTGCTGGATGTTCCGTGTGACGTAAATGTCTCCCGTGGCCCCGTGCTGCACTCCAATTCTTTTGCCGCGGATATCTTCCCGCTTCCGGATGGGAGAACCTTTGGGAACGATGATAACCTGAGCGGCTTCCACATAGGGAATGGAGAAGTCCACTTTCCTCCTGCGTTCCGGCGTAACCGTGATTCCGGAGGCGGCTGCGTCCGCCTTCCCGGAAACTACAGCCGTAATCACGGAATCAAAGCTCATGTCTTCAATGACCAGCTCCCTGCCGGTGCGCCGGGCTACCTCCCGCATGATTTCCGGGTCAATGCCCAGGATGGTGTTTCCGTCCCGGAATTCGTAGGGAGGGAAAGTCGCTTCCGTCACCATCAGGATTCTGCCGTTTTCCGCCGCTGGTGCGCCGCAGCATAGGAGAAGCCAAAGCGTCAGCAGGGCTCCGAGATGATTCAGAAAGGAAATGGATGGCATGAAAGCAAGGGGGAAAAGGTGAAGTCTGAACCGGCGGGGTATATGATTTACCTGCCTGCAACGCAATAAAAAACTGTTTCTTCCCGGTTCCGGTTTGTCCTGTCTCACGGCAGGGAAGCGGAGTAGCGGGCCGGTCGGAGAGGAAATGGCAATGAATATGAATGGCATGAACCCGGCAAATACCCAGGATTTTTTTGTTTATTAGCAAGAGGGAGGAAATGTATCTTGTGATAATTTTCCCGATTAATTTTTCCAAAGGGAGGGAGGATCAGACTTCCTGCTTTGAGGGCGGTGTATATTTGGTTTTGGAAAATTGTCATGCATTCAGAATGTGATGCATGGCAGAACCATAGGACCGGGTGGAATACCGTGCAGAGCAAAAAAGTTTGAGGCCTTGCAGAATACTTCATTCTGCAAGGCCTCACGAATGGGAAAATGGTCGGGTTGACAGGATTCGAACCTGCGACCCCCTGCACCCCATGCAGGTGCGCTACCAGACTGCGCTACAACCCGATGAACTCGGACCGACCGGGGTCGTGTCTCATGACGGCGAGGTGTATATAGGAAAACTTTAGTGTTGGCAAGAGTCTTTTTTCATAGCATACCTTTTTTGTCATGAAGCAAGTTCAAGTTGCAGTCGTCGGGGCCAGTGGCTACACCGGGCAGGAATTGTTGCGCATCCTGCTGAACCATCGCGGGGTGAAGCTGGTGTGCGCTACTTCCCGCCAGTATGCCGGGCAGCCGTTGTGGGAGGTTTTTCCCCGTTTCCGTCAGGTTCCGGGTTCCGGTCTGAAGTTTACGGATTCCGATGTGGAGGCGATTGCCGCTACTGGGGCGGAGGTCGCTTTTCTGGCCCTGCCTCATGGCGTGGCTGCTTCCTATGCCCGCGGCCTGGTGGACAGGGGCGTGCGCGTGATTGACCTGAGCGCGGATTTCCGTCTGGACAGCCCGGAGGTGTACGAAGAGTATTACGGGAACCCCCACCCGGATACGGCCCTGATGCAGGAAGCCGTGTACGGCTTGCCGGAGTGGCGCCGGGAGGAGATTGCCCGGGCTCGCATTGTGGCTTCTCCCGGCTGCTATCCCACCAGCATTCTTTTGCCTCTCATTCCCTTGTTCAAGGCGGGCATGCTGGAGCCGGAGGACGTGGTGGTCTGTTCCGGCAGCGGCGTGAGCGGAGCGGGGCGCAAGGCGTCCATTCCGCTGCTGTTCTGCGAGTGCAATGAGAGTTTTCATGCCTACGGAGTGCCGAAACACCGCCATTTGAGCGAAATTGAACAGGAGCTTTCCCATGCCGCGGGGGAAACGGTGGTGATGTCCTTTACCCCCCATCTGATTCCCGTTAATACGGGCATCTGCTCCACGATTACGGCCAAAGTGAAAAAGGGGGCGGACCCCGAATGCGTCGGCCGCCTGCTGGAAGAAGCTTATGCCGCGGCCCCGTTCGTCCGCCTTCTGGGGCGCAACCAGCCTGCGGATACCAAGAATGTAACGCGGACGAACTGCGTGGACATTGGCTGGGCTTATGATCCCCGCACGAACCGCGTGATTCTGATGAGCGCGGAGGATAATGTGGTGAAGGGGGCGGGGGGCCAGGCCGTTCAGTCCTTCAATATCATGTGCGGATTTGATGAAACGGAAGGCTTGTGGGTTCTGTAGCTTTTTGATATGTTGAAAGACACTTTCAAGACGATGAATGATTCATCCTATATTCCGGTTGACGGGGGCGTTTGCGCGCCCCGGGGATTTTTGGGGAGCGCCGTAAGCTGCGGCATCAAGAAGCCTACAGCCACGCGTCTGGACCTGGCCCTGATTTATTCCACGGAACCCTGCGTGTCCGCAGGAACGTTTACGACCAACCGCGTGCAGGCCGCCTGCGTGAAGGTGAGCCGGGAGCATCTCCGGAAAGGAAATATCCGCGCCATCGTAGCGAACAGCGGGAACGCGAACGCCTGCACCGGAACCCGTGGGGTGGAGGACGCCAGGGGCGAATGCCGCAGCGTTGCGGAGCTTCTGGGGCTGAAGCCTGCAGAAGTGGCCGTATGTTCCACCGGCGTGATTGGCCTGCCAATGCCTATGATGCGCATTTACCCGAAGTTTCCGGAATTGGCGGAGGGGCTTTCCCGTGACAAGGGGCATGAGGTGGCCCAGGCCGTGATGACCAGCGACACGAAGGAGAAAATCATTGCCATTGAGTTTGTAGTGCAGGGTAAACCCGTGCGCATCGGCGCCTGCTGCAAAGGGGCGGGCATGATCAATCCCTGCATGGCGACCATGTTGTGTTTTATCACGACGGATGCGGGCGTTTCCCGCGATGTGCTGGAGCTGTGCGTCCAGTCCGGAGTGAAGAGTTCTTTTAACTGCATCACCATTGATGGAGACATGAGCACGAATGACACGGTTCTGGTGATGGCGAATGGGGCATCCGGCGTGAAGCTGGAAACTCCGGAAGATATTTACGCATTCCAGCAGGCTTTGGCCCATGTGATGCTGGAACTGGCCAAGCACATCGTGCAGGACGGAGAGCGGGTGACCAAGTTCGTCACCGTGCATGTGACGGGAGGCCGCACGGAGGATGAAGCTAAAAAAGCGGCGGAAGCCGTAGCCAAGTCTTCCCTGGTGAAGAGTTCCTGGAACGGGAACGATCCCAACTGGGGGCGCATTATTCATGCTGTGGGCTACTGCGGAGCAAAGGTGGACGAAGAGAAGATAGACATTGACATCGCCGGTCTGGCCGCCTGCCGCGGCGGCGTGCAGGCGGATACTCCGTCCGACGATTTGCGGCAGGCCGTGCAGGTTCCCGCGTTCCAGGTGGATATCAATTTGAATCGGGGCGAGTTTTCCCATACGGTGTATACCACGGATTTGTCTCCGGAATACGTGGATTTCAACCGTTCCGAGTATGCGTACTGGAACCAGGCGAAGGCGGACGGCCTGACCTGTTAACCGGTTCAGTCATGGCGCGTGGCAAATGCCGCCAGGGAAAGGCGGGGGGAATGGCTCCCTCCGCCGGGATGCTGATGGAGGTGCGGCGCCTTCTGGATGAAGGCGCTTTCCGCGCTTCCCGCGCCCAGCGTTTCTGTACCGGCGCTGCGGATTGCTGCCGGTTCCGCCTGACCGGGGAGACGCCGCATGTAACGCTGGGTGAGGCATGGGTGGCCTGGAAGGCGTGGCGCGCTTCCGGACGTACCCGGCTGGAGCTGCCTCCGGACGGGAGCTGCCCTTTTTTAAGCGGGCAGAGAAAATGCATGATTTATGAAGGCAGGCCGTTAGCGTGCCGCACTCATTTCTGCGTGCCGGCCGGGGGCGCCTTGCCCCGCCGGGAGGTCATTGACCTGATTCATGCGCTGGAAGATATTGACGCCGCGCTGGGCGGCGATGGCGCGTCCCGGCTTCCGGAGGCCGTGGAACGGCTGTCCCGAAAAGGCCCGGCGGACGGAAGGAAGAGGCGGCGATGACTGTCCGGGGTTTTGACGGCTGTCAGGTATCTATTTCCGGGCGGGGACATGTTTTCCCGCATGTGTTGATGACCGGAGCCACGTCAAGGAGATGGGATTTCCCGGGGAGGCAGGCAGGAAAACGACTTTTCAGTCCTCCGAGTCCGTTTTTTCTCTTTTTCCTGTTTGGAAGCCAGATGGCGCAGGGCGCTGGCGGCCTTTTTGTTGCCGTGCCGGACGGCTTTCAGATACCATTCTTCCGCCTGTTTATCGTCCTGCTCAATGCCGTAGCCGTGGGCGTAGCAGTTGCCCACATTAAACATGGCTGTGGCGTTGCCCTGTTCTGCCGCCTTAAGGTACCATTTCAGGGCTTCTTCCCGGTTGACGGGCGTTCCTTTTCCGTTCAGATGGCACCACCCCAGGTTGAGCTGGGCTGTTGTATGCCCCTGTTCTGCGGCTTTGGTGTACCAGTGGACGGCTTTGGCCATGTCCACTTCCATGCCCCGGCCGTTGCCGTAGCACCATCCCAGCGTGTATTGGGCCGTAATCTGGCCCTGAAGGGCTGATTTGTGATACCACACCAGCGCTTTGTCCAGATCCGGCTCCACGCCGAAACCGTTTTCATAGCACCAGCCCAGATTGTATTGGGCCGTAGCGTGGTTCTGCATGGCGGCTTCTTCATACCAGTAAGCGGCTTTCCGCGGGTTTTTGGGGGTCCCGCTTCCGTTGCCATAGCACCAGGCCAGGTTATACTGGGCGCGGGGGTCTCCCTGTTCCGCGGCCTGCTTGTACCAGTATACGGCCTGTTCCCAGTTTTTCCGGCTGGGGCTGTTGGCATAAATCCAGCCGAGGTTGAGCTGGGCTACCGCATGGCCCTGTTCCGCCGCTTTTTTGTACCACCCGATGGCCTGGTGTTCGTCTTTTTCCACTCCCAAGCCGTTGACATAGCAGAACCCAAGGTCAAATTGCGCGGTGGGGTGCCCCTGTTCGGCGGCTTTCCGGTACCAGTAAAAGGCCTTGTCGTTGTCCTGAGGGGCGCCGATGCCGTTGGAATAGGCCCATCCCAGATTGAGCTGGGCGGTAACGTGGCCCAGTTCCGCCGCCTGCTGGTAGCAGTAGAAAGCTTCCTGCTGGTTTTCCGCCACCCCGCGCCCCTGTTCGTAGTTGATTGCCAGCTGGAACAGTGCCTGGGCGTCTCCTTTCAGAGCTATTTGCTGAAGGGTTTCTACGTCGACGGAATAGGTGGAGACGGTGTTTTCCTGCTCGCCGTGGTTGTGGGAAGCGTCATTCATTTCACAGGTAACCGCACTGGGGAACACTGGGACAATTTTTGCTCTCCTGAACTTGTGCGCTCGCCGATTCTGCACATTTCCCCCATAAGAATCAAGACCCGTTTTTATTGGGGCCGGAGTTCGGAAAGCGTTACCGTCCAGCGCGCCTGCGGCGGGACAGGGCAAGGAATGAACCGCAGAGGAAGAGGATTCCGGCGCCGGGTTCCGGGATTCTCAGATCTCCCAGCGGAGCGGTGAAGCTCTGTATTTCCCCCAGGCGGATGCCCGACAGTCCCGCTTCCTCGTAATTATAACTGTACACGTCGTTTTCTCCATCCAGGCTGGTCAGATAAATATCGCAGTGGGAGGAGCCGTATTCGTCCGTATAGTCGTTCACGACTACTTTCTGGCGGAACATTTCCACAGCGTAGTCGTCCGAATCCGTCAGGTAGATAATCAGATTGCCGTCTTTGTCCGTGTCGTAGCCCCACATGGTGATGGCGTGGCCTCTCCCTTCTTCCCCGACGGTCAGCGTGGTTCCCCAGTTGTTGTTGATGCTGTTTGTCAGTTTCTGGTAAACGCCGCTTCTGGTGTCTCCTTCCCAGAAGCTGTATGCGGAAAATAAGGGGTTGTCAACAGCTCCTCCGCTTGAGGACTGCGGGACTGTCAGTCCCAGCTCTTTCCAGTATCCTCCGGGAGCTGTCGTCGTAGAAAGGCTCGGATAGGCGGTGGTATCCAGCATCCCGCCGTTGACCCACCAGTTGTAGGCCTGTTCCACGGAGCCTCCGCTGTTTGTCCAGTTCGTGGAGATGGTTTGGTAAATGGCCAGCTGGGCGACCTGCGGCATGACATCGTAAGTGGCGGATTTCCCGTTGGGCGTGGTGGATTTCAGGTCGCTTCTGGTATCCTGCCACCATTGGAGAACGTTGGATGCCGCCGCCGCCCAGCAGATATTCTGGTCATAAGGAAGGTACAGCCATTCTGTAGGCCGTGCGGAAACCGGAGGATTTAACGGGTTGGTGGGGTGGGGCTTGGTCCCCCATGTCCATTTGGTTTTTTTATTGCAATCATACCATCCGCCGGATTCGGAGACGTTTTCAAGGAATACGGGCGCGGCATGAAGCGTTCCGGGAAGTAACAACGCCGCCAGAGCCGAAGAGAGGAAACGGAGAGTCATAGGAAAAAGGAATACGTAATTCCTTTTTTTGTTAAAAAACAGGGAGGTCGTCAAGATAATAAATAGGGGAAGGAGACGAATAAACTCCGGGAGGCAGATTTTTTCCCGAAGACGCCGGGAACGGGATGTCCGGAGGACAGGACAGATGAGTGATTTTCAGGGGCTGCCGTTGTTAACGGGGGACGAGCCAGGGAGAAGTGGGCGATTCCGGATTGGACGCTACATCTGCGGGGGAGCCCTCGGCCACGATATTGCCGCCGTGCCTGCCGGCTCCGGGGCCCATGTCCACCAGGTAGTCCGCGGCATTGAGCAGGTCCTTGTGGTGTTCCACGCAGAGGATGGTGTGCCCGGCATCCCTCAGACGGAAAAGGGCTGCCAGGAGAAGGGCCACTTCATTGAAGTGAAGGCCGCTGGTGGGTTCGTCCAGAATGAACAGGGCCCTTTTCCCGTCTTCCGCCAGTTTCCAGGACGGGGCTTTGGCCAGTTCCGCAGCTATTTTTATGCGCTGGGATTCTCCGCCGGAAAGGGTGTCCGCCCTGCGGTTGAGATTGAGGTATCCCAGCCCTACGTCCTGCATGCTTTTCAGGATGGCGGCGGCTCTGGGCAGGGAGGAAAAGAATTCCGCCGCTTCGTCCACGGTCAGGGCCAGCGCCTGGGCAATGGATTTCCCTTTCCAGGTGACTTCCAGCGTTTCCCTGTTGTAGCACTGCCCCTGGCAGGCGTCGCAGGGCATTGCCACGTTTCCCAGAAAGTTCATGTCCACTTCAATCATGCCCGTTCCCTGGCAACGTTCACAGCGGCCTCCGCGAATGTTGGGGGAAAAGCGCGCCGCCGTATATCCCCTCTGCTTGGAAAGGGGGAGCTGTGCGTAAAGGGGGCGCAGCACCTGGAGCAGGCCGGTAGCGGTGGCCGGTGTGGAGCGCGGCGTTTTGCCGATGGGCGACTGGTCGATGACGACGAGGCGGTTGAAGTGTTCCGTTCCCTGCACGCGGAGCGGAATACCCTTTTTCCCGGAGAGGTCTTGCCTGACTGCGGGGATGAGGCAGTCCCGGACAAGGGTGGATTTTCCTGAACCGGAAGGGCCGGAGATGCAGGTCAGTGTGCCGACCGGGATATTCAGAGTGACGTTGTTGAGGTTGTGCTTGTCCGCACCGGTCAGTACCAGACGCCCCGCAGGAGCCGTCTTGCGTCCGGAGGCGGGCATATTTCGCTTGCCTGAAAGCCATTCTCCGGTGGGGCTTTCGGCATTTTCCAGTATCTCCGCAAGGGAGCCCTGTGCCAGAATACGGCCTCCGTTGGTTCCGGAGCCGGGGCCCATGTCCACCAGGTGATCCGCCGCGGTTAGAATTTGTTCATCATGCTCTACGACCAGTACTGTGTTGCCCTGGTTCCGGAGCGTCCGGAGAGCGCGGAGCAGGCGGTCCGTATCGGCGGGGTGCAGTCCGGCCGTGGGTTCGTCCAGGATGTAAAGGACTCCGGAAAGGCCGCCTCCCAGCTGGGAAGCCAGGCGCGCCCTCTGCAGTTCGCCTCCGGAGAGGGTGTTTGCCTGGCGGTCCAGGGACAGGTAGGAGAGTCCCAGCTCATTCAGGAAGCGCACGCGTTTGTTGATTTCCTCCATGAGCGGGGTCAATGCCGCCGCCAGGGAGGAGGGCGTTTTCAGTCGTTCCAGTTCTCCTGCCATATCTTCCAGAGGAAGAGCCGTCAGTTCCGCGAGATTGTAGGCCCGGTCCGGCGCAGGCATGGTGACGGCCAGGGCCAGAGGGGAAAGACGCTGGCCCCCGCAGGCGCGGCACGGACCGTTTTCCTGTTCATTCAGGCCGGTTCCCCGGCAGGAGGGGCATGCCCCCAGCGGGGAGTTGAAGGAAAAATGGCGGGGCGTAAGCTGGGGCAGAAGGAAGCCTGTTTCCGGATTGCGGTAGCGGGTGTGAAAGGCCCGGATTGAGGCTTCCTCTCCTGGTATGGTGATGATGGCCCGCACTTCGTCCGGATTGATACGGAGAGCCGTTTGCAGGGAATCCGCAATGCGCGAGGCCGTATTTTCCCCTCTGACGATGAGGCGGTCAATGACCAGGGCCGCGTCCGGAGGCGGGGGGACGGGGGAACTTATTTCTTCAATATCCCGCATTTCTCCGTTCCAGTAAACCCGGAGGAAGCCCTGCCGCTGGAAGTCGCCCAGCGTCGCTGCGGGATCCTGGGCCAGCAGGTTTTCCGCCGGAGCGGCCAGAATCAGGCGCGTGTGTTCCGGCAGGGAAACGAGTTCCTCCGTAATCCGGTCCGGACTCTTGCGTTCCAGTTCCTTTCCTGTCTCCGGGTCATGGGGCGTGCCGGCAGCCGCGTAAAGGATGCGCAGGTAGTCCAGAATTTCCGTGATGCTCCCCAGCAGGGTGCGGGAACTCTGCTGCCTGGCGGATTGCTCCAGGCACAGGGCCGGGGGCAGCCCGGTAATGCTGTCCACTTCCGGTTTTTCCGGTTGATCCATGCCCTGCCTGGAGCGTGCCGACAGGCAGTCCAGAAAACGCCTGCGGGATTCGGAAAAAAGCGTATCAAACGCCAGGGAAGATTTTCCGGAGCCGGAAGGGCCGCAGAATACGATGAGCTTGTTGGACGGAAGATCCAGATCCAGGTTCCGGAGGTTGTGCTGGCGCGCGCCGCGGATGGAGATGGGAAGATTCATGTCACGTAAGGCGGGTAAAGGCTCCCTGGTGCGTGCCTCCTTCCTCAATGATGAGGCGGCGCGCCGTGATATCTCCCAGGAATTTGGCGTGCCGGTGGATGGTGACGGTTTCATCCGCCGTAAGCGTTCCTTCCAGAGACCCCTGTATCCAGATGTTTTCCACGCGGATGGTTCCTGTGACCAGCACCGTCGTCTTTTTTTCCACCACCATCCTGCGGGCGCAGATAGAGCCGGAGATGTGCTGGTCCGTTTTGATTTTGCAGACGCCGCGGCACAGGAAGTCGCCGGAAGCCCTGCCGTATAAGACCAGGTCACGGCATTCGATGTTCAGCCCCTTCAGATCTGCATTGGCCTGCACGGTAACGCTTCCGCAGGTCTGCACCTTGGTCCGGTGCGTTCTGCTGTGTAAAATGACGTCGTCCAGTTTGATATACGCGGAGCAATGGCCGCACCTGGCGGAAACTGCCGTGGCGGGGACGGAAGTGATTTTGCGGCAGGAGAAGCATTCCACCTCCCGGGCAGGCGCCGGGTTGCTTTCCGCAGTTGGCGGGAGTGTCCAGGGCGGCGCCGGGGAGGGGTGGCTGATTTTCCCAGAGGGCGCGGCGCTGATCCGGGGGACGGGATGGAAGATGGGGTTCATGGAACAAAGAGGGCGGCAAAAGAACGGACCGTTCTTTTGCCGCCCTTGAAAGTAGCAGGCGGAGAGTTTTTTATTCCGCGTCAATATCCAGCGTGCTCTGGCTGGCCGGAGCAGGGGGGGCCGGCTCCGGAGCGAAGGCATGGACGGAAGCCGCCTTCTTGGCGGCGGAAGCTCCTGTAGCTCCTACCGTGGGGGCGCCTACGGTAGAATGGCCGATGAAGATTGCACCGCCTTCAATAGCCAGGGAGGCGGCCTGGATGTCACCTACGAGTTCCGCCGTGCTTTTCAGTTCCACGCGGTCCGTGACTGTTACATTGCCGATGACCTTGCCGTGGATGATGACGGATTTGGTGTTGATTTCCGCCCGGATGACGGCGTTCTGGCCTACGGAAAGCACCCCTTCGGAGGAAATGTCGCCTTCCACGGTGCCGTCAATCAGCAGGTCATCGGAAAAACACAGAGAACCGATTACCTCCACATCGGAGTTCAGCACATTGCGGGTCAGCTGCTGGACACGGGTGGTGGGGGCGTAGGAAGGCACGGCTTCCGCAACCGGTTCGGGAATGTCCTGGCTCTTGGCTACATCCATCCAGCTGGGGGTGGATTCAGGATTTTTATTGCCCTTGGGGGCGGGAACGGTAGTGAATGATCCAAACATGGCGTTAAAAAGAGGGGGTGAAAGGTAAGATGGGAGCTCTTGAAACTCGTCCGGTTTAATGTACATCACCCGCATGTGGATGTGAAACAATTTTCTCCGGCAGGGATAAAAAAATGTGTCTGTTTTTTATCGTTGCGCTGCCTTGGGCGTTCCGGTAGTGTGTGACCGTCTTTCCGCGATTGTTTTCTGTGGATATTTCCGTTTTGAAATGAGTGATTTATTTGAAAAAAAGCTGTTCCTTTCTCCGGCCGCGCGCAGGCGCGGCGGAAAAGCGGGCTTTGCGCTGGGCCGCATTCTTTCCGTCATCTTTTTCGTGATCGCGCTGGGAATGTTTTTCGGCGGTCTTTTCTTCTGGCTCCAGAAGCGCCAGGCATCCCTGGATTCCGGAGCGGCCGCGCGGATTTGCGCCACGCCGGAGATGTTGTCCGGAGAATTGAAAGCCGCTCTGAAAGACAGGGTGGACTATAGTTTCTGGCCTCCTTATCACATTTCTCCGATGGAAAAGCAGGACCTGCTGCGCAACTGCCTGGCGGAGGCACAGAAATATCTGAGCGCCGCGGATGTGGTGCAAAAATCCTCTTTTGTGTGGAAGTCCCTGCAATCGCTTCCTTTAATGGTCAGGCATTACGCCATGTCTCCGCCTGAGGCGATTGTCAGCAGGCCTAAGGGGCCTAAAAGCTTTGCCGTGTTTGAGGTGGAGGGGCATCCCTGCGCCCAGCTCCTGGTTGGTTTTGAAAAGACTCCCGATATGGAATTCTGTTTTTTCAAGGATGAACAGGATGGTTCCTGGAAGCTGGACTGGCAGCAGTTTGCCCGCTTTCAGCCGATGAACTGGGAGGATTTTGTACGGGGAAAAGGGGAGGATATTGCGGAATTCCGCGTATGGATGGTTCGGGAGCGCATGTCGGAAAATAAGGATGACTACGCATTTAAGCTGATTGCTCCCGGGATGAACGGTTCCGAAGAGCGCAGCATTGCCCGGCCCATGGTGTATGTCCCCAGAAAATCGGAAATGGGCAAGCGTTTGTTCATGTTGTTTAAGATCAATGAGGAGATGGAACATTCCCCATACCGGGTGTTGAACGCCAATGACGAGGCTGACATGCTCCGCGCGCGGGTTCTCCTTTCCCGCAGCAAAGAGCCCAACCGCAAGGGGGAATATTCCTTTACGCTGGTCAGGCTGCTGGGGGAAGGCTGGTACGGCCTTTCTTTCCCGGAATAAAAAGGAAGGATTGGGCCGGCCTCTTGCTTTGCGGAGGATGGGGATGCGTTTTACCGGCGGTGGAAACGGGGAGGGGGCCCTTCATGTGGGCGCCTGGGGCGGTGGGGCCGGAAAGGGGGCGGGCATGGCGTAAGGCGTGCGGCATGATGTCTGCGGCAGACGCCCGCCGGCCAGAAAGGGCCGTGGTAATGCGGCCTGGGGTTCCATGCAGGAACATGGCAGCCGCGGTAGATGTCCCTGATGACGTAAATGGTTGCGCCTGCAGGGGTATAGGCGTAAATGGGCCGTCCGCATGGGGAATATCCCCAGATGGGGAATCCGGAGGGGTCATACAGGAAAACGGCCTGCCCTGCCGCAGGTACGCGGATTTCGCCATGCAGGTGAATTCCGGCTTCCGCGACGGGGGAAGAAAAGGCCAGGAGGGCAGATATGGCGCTTCCGGCGCAGCAGGCAAGAAGATGGTTTCCGGCAGGGTTGTTGTTCATCGGTTTTTTGAATGGTGGTTGACGGCAGTTATCCGATAGAGCGGAGTCCCCGTCCCGTTTTGTGTAATTTTCCATGCCCGTCATTCAGGGAAGGGGTAAAGGGAATACCGTCTTGACCTGGAGGGGCGCCCCGGGCAAAGTGACCGCGTGACGAGATTCAGACCATGCATTGATTTACACGGCGGGCGCGTGAAGCAGATTGTGGGCGGAACCCTGACGCAGGATGGCGTTTCATTGCGCACCAATTTCGTCTCCGACCGCGGCGCGGCATGGTATGCGGATTTGTACCGCAGGGACGGTCTGAGCGGAGGGCATGTGATCAAGCTGGGCCCAGGGAACGACCATGTGGCGCGGGAGGCCCTGGCGGCATGGCCGGGAGGCCTTCAGGTGGGCGGCGGCATGACGCCGGAAAACGCGGAGGAATGGATTTCCTCCGGGGCCAGCCATGTGATTGTTACTTCCTGCCTGTTTGATGCGGAGGGAACGCTGCGGATGGACAGGCTGAAGGATCTTGTTTTCGCAGTGGGCGCGGAACGGCTGGTGCTGGATTTGAGCTGCCGCAGGGTTCAGGGAGGCTGGGCCGTGGCCATGAACCGGTGGCAGACTTTGACGGAACTCCGGGTAACGGCGGAGACGCTGGATGTTCTGGCGGAATATTGCGCGGAGTTTCTTATTCATGCGGCGGATGTGGAAGGGCTCTGCACCGGCATTGACCGGGAACTGGTGGAAATGCTGGGAAACTGGCGCCGCCTGCCCATGACATATGCCGGAGGCATCAGCCGCATTCAGGATATTGACGAAATAGATGCTTTGAGCGGCGGAACCATGGATGCCACGGTGGGGAGCGCTTTGGATTTGTTTGGCGGCGGTTTAATCAGGTATGGGGATCTGGTGGCCAGGCAGCACGGGAAGTCCGGCATGGAAACGGTATGAAACTGGCTCTGAAAGTTATTCCCAATGCGAAGAAGAGCGAGGCCGTGGGATGGGAGGAAGATCCCCGTGCCGGCCGCGCGCTGAAGCTGCGCATTGCCGCGCCTCCCGTGGAGGGAAAGGCGAACAAGGTCGTCGTCCTTTTCCTGTCCGCATGGCTGGACATTCCCCGTTCCTCCATCAGCCTGCTGCGCGGGGAATCCTCCCGGCTGAAAGTGGTGGAACTGCCGGACGGATGCGAGGGAAAACTTGCCCGGCTGCTTTCTGCGGAGGATATTTCCGGAGCTTAGGAAAGCCGGGCGGAAGGCAGGCATTTTCTTTATGCGTAGAAGGGTTGCATCAGGCGCGGTCCATTACGCGTCAAACGTCATCCATGTCTTAGCAGGCCGTTGACGCATCCGGTAAAAGAATTTACATTGCCCGCATGAGCGACGAAGAGAAAGAGAAAAACGCGGAAGCGGAAGAGCTGGAGGTGCAGGAACAGGTGCAGGATGCTCCTGCCGAGGAGAAGGTGGCGGAACCTTCCCTGGAAGAGGAATTGCTTAAATGGCGGGATACCGCCATGCGCACTGCTGCGGAATATGATAACTACCGCAAGCGCATGGTGAAGGAAAAGGAGGAATGCGCCAAGTTCGCCAATCAGCGCCTGCTGGAAGAACTTCTACCCGTCATTGATAATTTTGAAATGGGCATGGCCGCCGCCAGCGCAGATGCCTCCTCCATGATTTACATCGGCATGAGCATGGTGAAGAAGCAGCTGGACGAATTTCTCGCCGGCAATGGCGTGAGCGCCGTGGAGCCTGTGGTGGGAAGCATGTTTGACCACGCCACGGAGGAAGCTCTTCAGCGGGAACCCTCCGACCAGCCGGAAGGCACCGTTCTGCGCGTTATCCGCAAGGGGTATATGCTGAAAGACAGGCTTCTGCGCCCGGCGAACGTGGTTGTCGCCCATACTCCGGACCCCGAACCGCAAGTCTGACCGTTTTTTTAACATTCACGCCACATGGCTAAAAAAGATTATTACGAAATTCTCGGCGTTTCCAAGGACGCTACTGACGATGAGATTAAGAAGGCCTATCGCAAGCTGGCCTTAAAGTACCATCCGGACCGCAACCCGGACGACCCGTCCGCAGAAGAAAAGTTCAAGGAGCTGGGAGAGGCCTATGAGGTGCTTTCCGATGCGGACAAGAGGGCTGCCTACGACCGCTTCGGCCATGCCGCCTTTGAACAGGGCGGTCCCGCTGCGGGCGGCGGTTATGCCGGGGGAGGGTTCCAGGATCCGATGGATATTTTCGCCCAGATGTTTTCCGGAATGGGCGGTTTTGCGGATATGTTCGGAGGCGCCGGCCGCGGCGGCCAGAAAAGGTCCACCAAGAGACCCGGTTCCGATTTGCGCTATGATTTGGACATCACGCTGGAAGAGGCTGCGAAGGGATGCACCAAGAAGCTTGAGATTGAGCGTCTGGTGACTTGCAAGACCTGCCACGGTACCGGGGCCAGGGATGGAAAGGAAGCGTTCAAGTCCTGTCCTACCTGCCAGGGGCGCGGCATCATTACCCAGCAGAGCGGCTTTTTCGTCCAGCAGTCCACCTGCCCCACCTGCCACGGCACCGGGGAAATCATCTCGGACCCATGCCCCGTCTGCCGCGGGGAAGGGCGCGTCAGGGAGGATTCCCACATCACCATCCGTATTCCTGCGGGCGTTGCCACGGGCAGCCAGCTCCGCATCGCCGGGGAAGGGGATGCCGGGGTGCATGGCGGCCCTACCGGGGATCTGCACGTGTTTATTGACGTCAAACCGCACGATATTTTCCAGAGGGAGGGCAACGACCTGAGCTGCACGGTTCCGGTTCCGCTTTCCCTGGCTGTTTCCGGCGGCAGGCTGAAAGTGCCCACGCTGGAAGGCGCGGCCACCATCAAGCTGCCGGAAGGAACGCAGAACGGCATGATCTTCCGTCTGCGCGGCAAGGGGGTAAAGGCCCTTCGCGGTTCGGACGTGGGGGATATGCTGGTGGAGGTGGAGGTGGAAATCCCCTCCCGGCTTACCAAGGAGCAGGTGGATAAGCTGAACGCGTTTGCCTCTGCCCTGGATGAAAATCGGAACCAGCCGGCTTGCGTGGAGTTTGCCGACAAGGCGGCGCGTTACCTGAAGGGCAAATAAGGTCCGTTTCCCTTTTTCAGACATGGCCCGCTTTTTCCTCCCGCCTTCCGAATGGGCTGCTCCCGCCTGGGAGCTGCGAGGGGATGAAGCGCACCATGCCGCCAAGGTTCTGCGCCTGCAGCAGGGTGACTCCTGCATCGTGTTTGACGGTTGCGGCCGTGCGGCCCACGCTGTGGTGGCGGAACCTCCGCGCAGCTCCGGCGTGCTGCTGGTTCCGGGGGAGGAATGCCCTCCTTCTCCCCCCGTGGCCCATTTGACGTTGTGCCAGGCTGTTCCCAAGGGGGCCAACATGGATCTCATTATCCAAAAGTCTGTGGAACTGGGGGTTTCTGCTATTGTTCCGCTCGTGACGGACCGCACGATCGTGCGCCTGAATGCCCGGGAGGCTGAGGCCAAAAGGCAGAAATGGCAGCGCATCGCCTTGGAGGCCTGCAAGCAGTGCGGCCAGAACACGCTGCCGAAAGTGGCGCTTCCCGTTCCCTTTGCGGAATGGCTGCGCGGAGGAATTCCGGAAGGACTGAATATTATCGCCTCTCTGGCGCCCGGAGTGCGGCCGGTCAGGGAAGTGCTGGAGGCCGCTCGTTCCCGTTCCGTCCGTCACGCTTCTCTGCTGGTGGGGCCGGAGGGGGATTTTACGGACCGGGAGACGGCCATGGCGTTGGAAGCGGGGTTTGTTCCCGTCACGCTTGGCCCTATCGTTCTCCGGGTGGAGACGGCCGCCTTTTTCGGCCTGGCCGCCATGCGGTACGCCCTGGACTGAGTTTTTTCATACGCATTCCCATGTTTAAAAATATCATTTTCGACTGGTCCGGCACCCTGGTGGACGACTTGGCCCTGACGTTGGACGCCTCCAACTACGTCTTTTCCCAATACGGGAAACCCTGCATGAACAGGGATGAATTTCGCGCGGAATTCCAGCTTCCCTATCCGGACTATTATGCCCGGGTGCTCCCCCACGCGGATCTGGATGAACTGGAAGACCATTTCCGGTACGCCTTCCGCGTTTCCAATGCTCCGGTGGAAGTGCTGCCGAATGCCCGGGAATTCCTGGAGTTCTGCCGCGCGCGCGGCGTGCGCTGCTTTATTCTTACCAGCGTGGACGCCAAGGAGTTTGATACCCAATGCAGGGAGCTGGGCATGATGGAATATTTTGAAGCCATTCATGCGGGCATCCGCCATAAGGATGCCCACATTCATACCCTGCTGGCCCAGCATGGGCTGCATGCCCATGAAACCGCATTTATCGGGGACATGCAGCATGATGTGGAAACGGCCCATCACGCAGGCATCACATCCATTGCCGTCCTGACCGGCTATAATGACGCTGCGCAGCTTTCCAAGGCCAAACCGGACATGATTGTTCCGGACCTGCTTGTTCTGCGCACGCTGATGCGCCGTTACGCGCTCCCTTCCGATACGCAGGATTCCATTAACATCAACGGTCTTGAACTGGATACCTTCATCGGCGTTCCGGACGAGGAGCGCGCTTCCATGCAGACCCTGAAAGCGGACATCACTTTTTATCCGGAGGAGGCCTTGTCCGGACTGAACGATGATTTTTCCAGAACCGTCTGTTATGATTCCATGGCCCGTGCGCTCCGGGCGGAGGCCATGGCGCGCCCGCGCAAGCTGGTGGAAACGCTGGCGGAGGATATGGGAAAGGTTTGCCTGAAGGAGTTCGGCGCGCGGCACGTGGTTGTTACTCTGCGCAAGTTCATCCTGCCGCGGACGGACAGCGTTTCCGTAACGGTGCATGTTTCCCGTCACCGGTAGGAAAGAGGTTTTCTACCGGATATCCACCGCCTTTTCTTCAGGGATCTTTTTTCCGTCTTTGGTGAAAGTGTTTTTCTCCGCCTTGACGCTGCCGGTATGGCGAGTGCGGATGGCGGTTCCGTTCTTGAGGTCAAATGTGTTTCCGGTAATGGTGATGTTCCGGTGAACTTCCCCTTCCGGCCGTGGGGCGTGCGGCACGATCTGGATGACGGCTTCTCCGCATTGAATAAAGGTATTGCGGGAAATGGTCATATTCCTGACCACGCCGGATTCATACCAGCCGGAGGCGTCATCTTCCACCAGGATGGCGGGCATGCCCGTTTTCTCAAACCGGCACCGTTCAACCAGCACCGGCTTCCTGGTGGTAAGCAGGAAGCCCCGGGTGGGAATGTGGCGGCATACCGTGTTGCTGATATGGACGGATGGCGTCCATGTGACGTTTTCCACAACATCATCAGGCTGGATGTTTCCGGGATTGGGATGTTGCAGCGTAAGTTCTATTTCCTTTTCATTGAGTTGGTTGACGCCGGAAACGGTATTGGATGCATAAGGCACCAGCGTGTTGCTGGAAACATAATCGATCCGGTCTCCTGGGGCAAAGGCGTCAAAGCCGAAGGTCTGGGGATGCATGAACCGGACGGTGATTTTGTTGGGGGCCGGCCTGCCTACAATGCGCAAGTGGGTGCCATGAACATTGATGGCGTCGTCATGGGAGGCTCCCAGCACGCAATCCTTGACGATGATTTTTCCCCTGCATCCGGAAAAGTGCAGATTATCCGCCCAGGAGGAGCTGGTGCGGAGGGAGCGGGGGCGCGGAGCTATGTTCAAGTGGCTGAACATGATGTTCTCGCAGAACTGGGAAACGACGCCCATGCCGTGCATATAGTAAATATGACAGTTATTCCAGAGGATGTTTTTGCTTCTGTATTGAAAGAAGCCGCAGCAGTCCCTCCGGGTATTGCGGTTCTGGTAGGATTGGCCCGGTTTCATGGTTGGGGAGCCTTCCTTGAACGTGACGCTGATTTTTCCGGGAGACAACTCTCTGATGACTGTTTTCCCGGGGTCGAAACGGCCCTGGAAAGTGCCGGAGGCGGAATCAAAAACTTTGGAATACCCTCCCATGCGGAATTCCCATCCGGGTCCGTGCCAGGTCAGGTTCCCATCCTTCACTGTGTACAGGATTCCGTCCGGAATAGTTGCTTTCATGGTATCCCCTTCAACTTCCGTGACCAGAAATTCCCCCATGGTCGGATGCAGGTAATCAAACCCCAGGCCGTTCAGGGAAACGTTTTCCGCATGTTCCATGCAGACAAAGATGGCTTTTCCTTCCAGCAGGATGTCGGTGGCTCCCGGCTTTCCCTCCAGGCGTATGTTTTTGGCTTCCATCAGGCGGATAGCCATGGCCTTGGGCTCGTTGGGCGCATCGTTGGTGTTGGAAATCTGCGGTTTTCCGGTCATCAGGGCACCGTGTTTGAAGATATGCCTGCCGGGCATGAACCGGATGGTGACCGGGGCCTGTTTGGAACCTTCCCCCATCAGCGCCAGGGAGACGGCATGTTCCCCCGGATGGATGACGAGCGTATCTCCCCGCGCCATGATGAGACGGTTGGCCGGCGCCATGCTTTTCCACGCCGTGGATGGGGCCGTTCCCGGATTGCCGTCATTTCCCTTGTCCGGGTCTATATGCCAGACATGGTTTCCTGCGGATTGCGTGCGCTCCGTCCGTTCCGGATAATCCGCTGCCGGGCATGGCCCTGTCAACATTGCGAGAATAAAAAGCAGGGAGGCCACGGGGTTTTGCATGCTGCAACTCCTACAGGAACACGGTTTTCGGGACAAGGATAATTCTTGCAGGGCCGGGAGAAAAATCCGCAGCTTTTCCATGGCTCACCTGGGAGGCCCCTGTTTTTCATCCTTTCTGCCGGGGCGGGAAAGAAAGCCTACCAGCTTGTCATAATACGCTTTGGATTTGTCGTAGTAGGATTGAGGGTCAATATCCAGTTTGGTGCGGAACAGGAGCCAGAGCTTGTGGAAGGTGTTGACGCGGTAGCGGATGTCGAAAATACGGAAGCCGCTCGCCTTCATTTTGTCCAGAATGGTATGGTAAATGAGCGCCATGGCCTGCGCCGGAATAAGGGCGGCTTTGTCTTCCGGGCTGAGAAGGTTGTATTCCCTCTCCGCTTCCGCAAAGAAAGTTTCCGCCAGATCCGCTTCATATTTCAGCAGCTCCTGAAGCCGGGGGGAATACACCCTGCAGCGCAGGTCTTCCAGGGTGTATCCAAAGCGGTCCATATCCTCCTTGGGCAAATAAATGCGGTTGGACTTGCCGCAGTCTTCCGCCACGTCCCGGATGATGTTCACCATTTGAAGGGCATGCCCCAAGGCAATGGCGTACGGATAGGAGGCTTCTCCCGCCCCCATGATGCGGGCGGAGGTGAGGCCCACGCAGCAGGCTACGCAGTAGGTGTAGTCCAGCAGTTCATCGCGGCTGCGGGGCTGCTGCTGGCAGATATCCGAACGGCAGCCTTCAATCAGGTGCAGCATGGGAGTGGTGTCCAGCTCCAAATCCTGGATGAGGGCTATGATGTCCTCCTCCAGTTCCGTCAGTTCCAGGCCTTCTCCGCCGTTGATGACCTCCACCCAGCGGTTCAATGCGTCGTGGCGTTCGCGGGGAGTCATGCCCGGTTCGTCCACGATATCGTCCACCGTGCGGCAGAAAGCGTAAAATTCCGCCATATGGCGGCGTTCTTCTTCAGGAAGATCAATGAGGGCAAAGGCCAGGTTGGACTTGGCCTTGCTGGTGATGGTTTGGGCTTGAGTCATGTCTTGACGGAAAAAACGTGCCTGCGAAAGGGATAAAAATCATGGAATAAGGCCCCAGTGGGAAGTAAAGGGCCACAGGCAGAAGCTGGCGGGGCCTACGATGTTGTACTGGCGGACGGGGCCCCAGTACCGGGAATCAAAGGAATTTTCGCGGGTGGAATTGTCCCCCAGCGCCACGTATTCACGCAGATAGGGGCGTTTGCTGTCGTTGGACAGATGAACGGTTCCCCCTTCCGTGATGTAAGCTCTGCCGTCCAGCAGGCTCAGGGGGGCGGGAAGGGCCACGTAGCCGCAGGGCTGGTAGGGGGGCTTGCCGGAAGCGACCCTCTGGATAGTCCATTCCGTGGCTGGTTTCCCATTGACGATTAGCTGGGAGTTCTGAATGGAGAGGGTATCTCCCGGAATGCCGCAGAGGCGTTTGACGTAGTGGGTTCCTCCTTCCTGGCCGGTGCTGCTTCCCTTATTGGCGATGCCTTCGATGCCGCGTGTATCAAAGACGAAGACTTCCCCTCGTTCCGGCTTGCGGAAGTGGTAGGCCATTTTATTCACCACGATTAGGTCCCCGGCGTCAAAACGGGCATTGACGATTGTGTCTCCGGGCAGGTAGCTTCTGAACGGGGTGTGCCGTTCGGCTTCAAAGCGCGGTTCCTGATTGAGGAAGTAGCGGCGCGTTTCCGCTTCCGCTGCCGGAATTTCCAGCTTGGAGCCGTCATCGAAAATCACGTTGGTCACCGTGAGCAGAAGATACTTGGTGGCAGGTTCGAAACGGACGATTTTCTTTTCCTTGGAGGCCGTTTCGTGCACATAGGAGCCGCCGTACAGGATCATGTCCCCGATTTTCTGCATCAGGGTAGGATCCCCTTCCTGGGGAAGGGCGCGGATTCCGTTCAGGGAGGGCTGCATGGAACCGGTCGGGATGCGGAAGGGCTGGACTACATAACAGCGCAAACCCAGGAAAATGGCCAGAATCACGAACAGAACTTCCACGTTTTCCGCCAAGGCGGAAGGAACCGCTCCGGGGATGGATTCCAGCGTGGATTCCAGTTTGGCGGTAATGGTTTCCGCCTGCTGCCTGTCACCCCGGTAAAGGGCCGTTTTCAGCAGGTCGCGGCTTTCTTCAAACTCCGCCAGGCGTTCGGGAGGCAGAAGATCGCGATTGTAGTTGATGTAGCGGCGCACTGCTTTCAGGGCCATACGTCCTTTCCGGCGCCATTTGGGCGTGAACCAGGCCAGAGGATGATCCAGAAGAAACACCAGAACGGCGTTTGCAGCCGGAAAGCAATCGTAAAGGGCAGCTAGGATGGACTTGTGCGGGCTATTCATGAAGTACGGCATTCATGATGCCCCGTCCGGAGGCGTCATGGAAGTTTATTTTACGTTACGGAAGCCCCATTTTTCCAGGATTCAGCAAATTTTTTGGGTCCAGGGCGGATTTGACCAGTTCGTGCAGGTGGTAGGCGCCTTCCCCCACGGCTTTCCGGAACCATTTGGCCTTCGCCAGGCCGATGCCGTGTTCCCCGGTAATGGCGCCTCCGTGTGCCAGCACCCAGTGGAACAGCCTGTCCACACAGGCGTCCGCCAGGGCTTTCTTCTCTGGATTCGCATAATCGTCCACCATGATGTTGGTATGGATGTTGCCGTCCCCGGAATGGCCGAAACACGCGATGTCCAGCCCTGTTTCCCGGTTCAGGGCCTCACAGAATTCCACCAGGGCCACCAAGCGCGATCTGGGGATGACGATGTCTTCGTTGAGCTTGGTCATTCCGGTTGCTTTCAGGCTGTAGGAAAATTCCCGGCGGAGTTGCCAGATGGCTTCCGCCTCCGCTTCCGTGTCTGCGCGCAGAATTCCGGTCGCGCCGCATTCTTCCAGCAGGGTGCATAGGGAATCCAGTTCCTCACGCACGGCGGGCCGCCTGCCGTCCACTTCCACAATCAGGTGGCCGCGGCAGCCGGAAGGCAGGGCGCTGTCCCCCAGATAGTTCCGGGCGGCGCGGAGAGTGAAACTGTCTGTTATTTCCAGGGCGGAGGGAAGATGCCCGCTGTTCAGGATGCGCTGCACGGCGGCAGCTGCCAGCGGGAATTGCGGGAAGCCGGCGCTGAGCGCGCCGAATGCTTCCGGGTGGGGGATGAGCCTCAAAACGGCCCGCGTGATGATGCCCAGCATTCCTTCCGAACCGATAAAAAGGTCCCCGATATCGAACCCCGTCTTGTTTTTATGGGTGCGTCCTCCGCATTCCACTACCTCTCCGCTGGCAAGCACCACGGTCAACCCCAGCACGTAAGCTCTGGTGACTCCATATTTCAGGCATCTGGGGCCGCCTGCGTTCGTGGCGATATTTCCTCCGATGCTGCATTCCTTTCTGGAGGCCGGGTCCGGCGGGTAGAACCATCCCAGAGCACGGGCTTCCCGCTGGAGATCCGCTGTGATAACGCCGGGTTCCACCACGGCAACGCCGTCTTCCGGGGATATCTCCAGGATACGGTTCATCCGTTCCAGGGAAAGGCTGATGCCTCCGCGCACGGGAACGCACCCTCCTACGTATCCCACCCCGCCGCCGCGGGCCGTGACGGGGATGTTCATGGAGGATGCGTAGCGCAGCAACAGGGAGACGTCCTCCGTACTTTCCGGGAAAACGACTGCCTCCGGCAGCACGGAGGCGTACCATTTGTCCCCGGCGTGCGCCGCCAGCACATCCGGGGCTCCGGAAACTTTTTCAGGCCCCAGAATGCGGGAAATGTCTTCTTTCAAAGACATGGATTATTTGAGAATGGGGGTGCAGAAGCAGTCCGGGCGGTGGAAATCCGGATTGCCGGAAAGGTCGTCCGCCGTAGTCAGGAAAATCTGGTCCGGAGTGTCCAGGATGAACGTGGCTGCCAGCTTGCAGTCGCGGATGTCCACGCCGCGCAGTTCGTTCAACGGAATCCGGGCCATGGCGCACCATTCTTCGTCCGTCAGAATGCACTTGGTATCCACGGCCAGCGGAGCGGGAATATCTTCATTGGCGCGGCGGGTGTCGGAAAAGGCGCAGGCCCACCATGCGCCGTTGGGAGCAAGGTTGAATTCCCAGTAATTGGTGCCGTCTCCCGCGGCCATGAACCATTCCGCCAGGTCGTACCGCCATAGTTCCGGCTGGAACTGGCCGGGCCGGGCTTCCGGATGGATGGTGGCTGCCTTGCTGCGGGAAGCCAGAAACCAGAGGAATTCCCCGTCCGTGGCGAAGGCGAATTCCGCACTTGGCTCCACATCATAGCCGAACCAGTCGTTGACGAGTTCCTGGCGGGGCAGGGAGGCAAGCTGGTCAAAGCTTCCGTTGAAGGCCCATTGGTGAATGATTACTTGCATACCACCACATTTGGACAGTTTTCAGGTTTTATCAAGCCAGAACGTCTTACAGGCTTGGATATTGACGTGATTTCTCCATCATGGGGGCCGTCATGCATTTTCAAAGGACGCTGAATCGGTTCTCCCGCGAAAACGTTCCCGGGTATCTGGCTGTGTTCATCGGCGGTTTCGGGGACATGTTTGCGGGTTGTTTGAGCCGTGTGGAGAAAGGATTTCCCGGTTTTTTGCCGGGTGTGGCGTACGCAACGGCTTATTACCACTGGGACGGAGGCGGCTGCGGCGTGTTTTTTGACAGGTGCGGAAAAATAGCGGTGGAGCTGGAAGAGCTGAGACGGAGATATCCCGGGCTGCCTGTCGTGTTGATAGGACACAGCTACGGAGGCTCCTGCGCGGTGGAAGTAGCCAGGCGCCAGTCGGTTCAGGCTGCTCCCCTTTGCCTTCTGACGATAGACGCCGTGGCGCGCAGGCAAAAGAGCGTGCGTCCGGCCTGTGCGGAATGGTGGGGGAACGCTTACCTGCGGGACGGCGGCGGCTTCATGGACGCGGTGCCCAGAATAGGCGGACGCTGGGGACATTGCGCCGGGGCTGATGCCAATCTTGCTTTTTCCGGCTACAGTCGTGACCGGAAGGGCCGCCTTTATTCCCATCGGCGTCCTGCGCCCATGCTTTATGAACCGCCTGGGGAAGAAGCATGCAGCCTTTTTCAAGCTGCTGCCTCCTGGCTGGAAAGAAATCTTCCGGACTGAACTGCCGGAGCCGTGCTACCGGTTCAGTTCATCCCACTTCACCAGTTGGGAAAGAAGTTGGCTGATAAGGCGTTCCGTCTGTTCCCTGGCTTTCTCTTCCGGCACTCTGATCTTGTCCCCGTACGTGGTGGAAATCTGGAAATAGCACCAGCGTTGGTCCATGCCGTGCAGAACCCTGTCTTTCATATCCATCAGGGTGCGGATCAGGTGGTCTTCCGTCATGTGGCGGTGGCCGATAAATACGTAATAATGCATGTTGTCCAGAATGACTGGCTGCGGATGGTCCGGAGCGATGTTCTGCTGGGATTTCAGCTTGGTCATCCTGATGGTTCCGCGGCCTTTCACGGGAACATCCACCGTGGTTCCCGTCAGGTTAAAATGGCCCTGGGCCGGGAGGCAGCGTTCCGGGCGGTGGATGGAGTTGTTTAAATCATGACCGGATTTAACGATGGAAACGCGGCATAGAACGGGTACGGTTTCCGTCGCATCCAGGCTGATGGGGAGTTCCTGCACGTAATCCGCTTTGGAAAATTCCGTATCCGGGGCCAGGATGCCCCGTTCCTGCTCGGATTCCTGCCGGCGCGTGCCGTGCCAGCCGGACGGATTCATGCCTGTGGGGAGATCCATGCTGATGGAGGAGTCCTGCACTTCCCCCCTGCGCGGCATCAGGTAAGTGCCGCCGAGCATGACGGCCAGTAGAAAAGGGATGATGAGAATTTTGAGCGTTTTAATATTCATGGCGGCGGAAACGCTTAATGGGACTTGTTCATTTTAACAACCAGCTTCTTGCGCTGTGACGGCTTCCAGATGAGCTCCCCGGCCAGCAGGGAGTGGACGGCTGCCAGGCCGAAAAGGCTGATGGGGAAAAAAAACAGCAGGCCGGACCAGTCATGCCAGGTTTTTGACGCAAACTCGGGATTTCCGTATTCCGCCATCACCACGATGCTGGTGATGCGGACACCGTTGCCGATGACGGCCAGGGGAATCGCGCTGAGGAAGAGCACGCATTTTTTCCAGAATTTCAAGTCGGACAGGTAGGCCCAGGCCGCGGACAGCATGAGCAGTGCCATCAGGGAACGCATGCCGCTGCACCCTCCTGCAATATTGAAGGCATCCCAGTGTCCGCCGGTAGAGCGGATATTGGTGCCCTGCAGATAGGTGTCCACCCCGAAGATGGTTGCCCCCCAATGCCCCAGCTCCGTCGCAATGATTTGAAGCCCCACCGTAGCCTGCTGGAAGGAGGGCAGGGGGATGCACAGCCAGAAAAAGAGCAGCGGGAAGGCGCACAGCCTGCCGGTCTGCGGTCCGGCCAGGTACCAGGCCCCGCCCAATAAAATCAGGGGAAGAGCGCCTACGGCCACGCGAGGCTGCCCCACGCGGAAGGAAAGCATCAGAAGCATGATCGCCGGGATGAAAAGAATCAGGCCGCGCCAGTCCATGCGTCTGGGTGCCTGGGCAATTTTCTTTCTGGCATGGTATAGCATGAAGACGATGATGGGCACCACCAGCCAGCCGTGTTCATAATCCGTTTGCTTGTTCCAGGAGGAAATGAGCCACTGGATGCTGTTTTCGTTTCCGAATGAACCGAATTCCGGGAATGCCAGATAGTTCAGCGCCAGCAGCAGCGTGCTCACGGCCAAGGCGGCGATCATGGGGGCGGTCAGAAATCTCTCTTTGCCGTCAGGAGCGGGGGAATCCATCATGGAGAAAAATCAAATTGTGAGAATTAAGTATTGCGATTATGCGGACCTGTGTTCAGAATGCGTCCGCTTTTCAGTTTCCGGTATGAAGATTATTAGCGGTACAGCACACAGAGAACTTGCGGAGCGCATTGCGCAAAGCGTAGGCATTCAGTTGACGAACGTCACGGTGAATACTTTCCCCGATGGGGAAAGTTTTGTAAAGATAAATGAAAACATCCGGGGCAAGGATGTTTTCCTCATTCAGCCCACCTGCCCCCCCACTAACCATAATATCATGGAATTGTGCGTGATGGTGGACGCCGCCCGCCGCGCCAGTGCCGGACGCATCACGGCTGTTGTTCCTTTCTTCGGGTATGCCCGCCAGGACCGCAAGGATCAGCCCCGCGTTCCCATTACCGCCAAGCTGGTGGCCAATCTGCTGACGGCCGCCGGAGTGGACCGCGTGCTGACTATGGATCTCCATGCCGCCCAGATCCAGGGATTCTTTGATATTCCGGTGGATCACCTGTACGCCGCCCCCGTTTTAATCCGTCACCTGCGCGAACATTATGTTAAAGACCTCAAGAAACTGGTCGTCGTCTCCCCGGACGTGGGCGGCGTGAAAATGGCTCGCGCGTATTCCGACGCTCTGGGTGCGGAATTGGCCATTGTTGCCAAGCACCGCGTCAACGCCACCCATGTGGAAGCCATGAATGTCATTGGTGACGTGGAAGGGCGCGATGCCGTTCTGATTGACGACATGACGGAGACCGCCGGCACCCTGTGCGCTGCCGCCAATATCCTGAAGGAACGGGGAGCTCAGCGCGTGTTCGCCTGCGTTTCTCACGGCGTGCTTGGGGACATGGCCCGCGAACGGATTTCCGGTTCCTGCATTGAACGCGTTCTTACCTCCGACACCGTTCCCATGGCCTATGGCCCCAAAGTGGACTGTGTCAGCGTGGGAGACCTGCTGGGCCATGCCGTGCAGCGCATACATGACGGAGAATCCGTATCATCATTATTTGACATTTAGACAATTTTAGTGCAGAGTCCTGCGCCCTGACCTGAGTACCGGTTTACGCGGGTTCGGAAATCCCGGCGGGGCCTCTGCCTGAACCCGATTAGGAAACATCATCAATCAACACTCAATATTGCCTCTATAAAACATGGCTACATCCCATTCCCTCAAGGCCGAAACGAGAGCCTGCGGCTCCGGTAATCTGAAGCAACTCCGCAGCCAGGGCCTGGTTCCCGGCGTGGTTTACGGTCCCGGTTTTGACAACGTCAATATCCAGGTTGACGCCCGTGAATTTGCCCGCATGCTGGCTTCCGCCGTTTCCGAACACATCCTCGTGGCCCTGGATATCAACGGCAAGATCGTGAAGGTTCTCCTTAAGGAAGTGCAGCACAACCCCATCACCAACGCCTGCCTGCATGTGGATTTTCAGGCTGTGACCGATACCACGGTCATCCATTCCATTGTTCCCGTCATTCTGGAAGGCGATTCCGCCGGCGTGGCCCTGGGCGGCGTTCTGGACCAGACCATTCACGAACTGGCGATTATCTGCCAGGTGAAGGATCTGCCGGAAGCCATTACCGCTGACATTTCCGGTTTGAAACTGGGTGAAAGCCTGCGCATTACCGATCTCAAACTCCCCTCCGGCGTAACCACGGAACTGGCCGGGGATGTGATTGTGGCTATTGTGGAAGCTCCCCGTGTTTCCGGCGAGGAAGCGGCTCCGGCTGCTGAAGAAGCTGTTGCCGAGAAATAAGTTTGATACGCCTGTTTCTTCTTTTACCGGGTCCGGAGCCGTTTTTGCGGCTCCGGGCTTTTTTTTGTCGCCAACAGGGCATCTTTTGGTAAAGTGCAGGATACGTATTTGCCTGATCAATCTGGAAAAAGCCTTAGATTTATGAACAAGTCCCTCATATTGGTGTTGACCGCATTCGTTCCGCTTGCAGCTGCAGATGAAGTAAAACTCAAGGATGGAACCGTTTACAAAAATTGCACGGTAGAAGTGGAAACGCCGGAAAGCGTCAGCCTCCTGGTTCCCGTGTCCGGAGGTATCAAGGATTCCGTAACCGTGAAGAGGGATTTGATTGAATCCATCAGGAAGGCAACTCCTGATGAACTGGAGGCTGCCCGAATCGGCAAAATGTATGCCAAACCGGAAACTATGAATGCCGGGGATTTGGAAAAAGCCTTGGCGGACCTGGACAAGACCATTAAGAAAAATCCCCAGGGCCTTGCTCATGACGCCGCCGTCAAGGCAAGAGCCAGAGTAGTGGTTTTGCTGGAGGAAAAGAAATTGACGGAGGAAGCCCGGGCCGCCCAGAATGCCAGGGAGGAGGCAGAAGTGACCGTGCGCACCAAATACGACCATGAGGCCAATAAGCTGCTGAAGCGTTTCAAGGCGCTTGCCGTGCGCAATCCATACCAGGCCATGGCCGTGTATGACCGCTTGCGCGACGGTTATCCCGGTTCCGCCGCCCTGGCGGATGCCTATCCGGATGCCGCCAGAATCGCCGGACAGCTCAACCGTAAGCTGGAGGTCATGATCGCCGCCAAGGAAAAGTCCTTGGAGAAGGAACGTGAAGCCCTGAGAAAGGAGGAAGAGAAGCGCCGGGGAAATCCCAAACTGACCAAGGAACAGCGCCAGGTGTTGATGGATGCTTTCCAGAAAAGGCAGACTGCCATCCGGGAACGTGAAAACCAGCTCACGGAAGTGTACCGGGCTTTGCGCAAGAAGGTCAAGGAACGCGGGGACCGGTGGTTTGAACCTACGGCAGGTTCTTTGGAAGCCATGAGAGACCTTAAGCTGGTAGCCGCTACGGATGCGGAACGCTTAAAAAAACAGGACCCGGAAAACGGAGCCGGTTCCGCTGCGCTGGAAAAGGCCTGGGATCTGTGTGACGAGAAAAAATTTGACGAGGCTATGGAGGTTCTGACGGAACTCCGGACCGCCCAGGTTCCCAGGGAATACTATGAGGAACTGACGGAAACGGTGCGCGTGGGGTTGCGGGAACAGCGCGCCCGTGAACGCGCCGAACGTGCGGAAGCGGCGCGCAAAGCCCGTGAAGACCGGGATAAGAAACGCCAGGAGGAAAGAGAGGCGGCCGCCAAGGCCAAAAAGAAATAATTCTGCCGTTTTCCGGAGAAAACGCTCCGGAGGAATATGGCGGAAATGGCGTTTACGGACGGGATGGATTAAGTATGTGTTGATTCCATCCTGCCCGTCAGGCTTTCCGGCCGTTGATTTCGCGCAATTCGTTGTCAGAGATTCCTGAGGTTTTTCTGTCGGAGCGGGGCCGGAGGCGTGTTCCTTTGACGGTCTGCATGTTTTTGCGGGGAGAAGAGGGCAAATCTTTCCCCATGCGATATTTCCTGCTTTCTTCCGCCGCGTCTTCAGTATAGAAGTGTTGCATGAGGAACGCTTCTTGCAAACGGGTCACGGGTGAAACGGACATCAGCATGGAACTGAACCTGGACGGCACGGGATGCGCCGCCGTCGCAACGGGGCATGCGTTTTTTGACCATATGCTGGATTTACTGGCCCGCCATTCCCTGATGGACCTGACCCTTCAGGCCCGCGGAGACCTGGAAGTAGACGCCCACCACACGGTGGAGGATGTGGGAATCGTTCTGGGGGAATGCATTAAAAATGCACTGGGGGACAAAAAGGGCATTGTTCGCTACGGCTGTTCCTACCTGCCCATGGATGAAACTCTTACGCGCGTGGTGATGGATTTGAGCAACCGTCCGTATGTAGCTTTCCGTATTCCGGAAGGCGGCTTGCCGGATGCCCCCAACTTTCCGCTGACCCTTTGCGAGGAATTCTGCCGTGCGCTGGCCAATAACCTGCGTTGCAACCTGCATGTGGAAGTGCTTTACGGCAGGGATGGCCACCACATTGCGGAATCTGTCTTCAAGGGCATCGCCCACGCGTTGCGGCAGGCTGCGGCGATTGACCCCCGGGCCGCCGGGACGCTGCCTTCAACCAAGGGAATGCTGTAAAATACATGAAACTTGGCGTGATTGATTACGGTGCGGGCAATCTCCGCAGTGTGCTGAACACCTTTGAGGCCGCCGGCGTGACCGGTCATCTGGTGCGTACTCCGGAAGATGCGGCGGGCGTAACCCATTTGGTTCTTCCCGGCGTGGGCGCCTTCGGCGACTGTGCGGAAAAGCTGCGCCGCCAGAATCTGGTGCCCCTGGTCCGGGCATGGATAGAGCAGGACAGGCCTTTTCTGGGCATCTGCGTGGGCTATCAGGTTCTTTTTGAAAGCGGGGAAGAAAGCGGGCAGGTTCCCGGACTGGGCATCCTCAAGGGGCGCGTGGTTCGGTTTTCAGAATCGGAACTCAAGGTGCCTCACATGGGGTGGAACAGCGTGGCTCTCACTGATCCCGCCGATCCCATCTGGAAAGGCATGGGGAAGGAACCGTACTTTTATTTCGTGCATTCCTATTATCCCCAGCCGGAGGATGAATCCCTGATTGCCGCTTTCTGCACCTACGGCGTGCGTTTTGCTGCCGCTGTCAGGCGCGGCAATCTGGTCGCCACCCAGTTCCACCCGGAAAAAAGCCAGAAACTGGGCGTGAAACTGCTGAAAAACTTTATTTCCCTGTGAGCCGGAAATTGCCGGCTCGCAGACTGACGGCTCTTTCTTCTGACAGCAGAAGGGCAGGAGGAATGATGAATCAAATGAAGCGTGATTCTCGAAAAGCAGCCTTATTAAAAAGACGCCGGGATTAATTCATTTAAGTTATTAGGACGGCGTTCCCCCGTAGAGCTCCATGAATCAGTTTTTCCCCTGTATGGGGAAAGGAAAGTGGTCGGGACATGCGGAGCGGCCAATTGGCCTCTTATCGCCGGTTCCTGATCAATATTGCTTTAGAGGCGGGGGAATATTGGTTGAGCCGGCAGCTTTTCCTCCAGAGGGGAAGGGAGGGTAGTACATAAGAAAAAAGAACCGCCCCTTCACGGGAGCAGTTCTTTTTGGTGAAAAGCAAGGAGCGGAAACTTCGTCCGCATGGGCCTGATTTAGCCGAGCACCTTGTAATACTGAAGGTGAATCTGGGGATTCAGGCGAAGGCGTTCGCGGATGGGCCTGATGGCGGAAGGTTCCGCAGAGAACGTGTAGGTCACATACTGCCCGGCGGAAAGGTGGTTGGATTCGTAGGCGAATTCGCGGCGGCCGGCGTTTTCCGTGGCGGTGATGTCGGCGCCTTCTTCCTTCATCGCGGCGGCTACGGTGCTGATCAACTCTTCAACGGGAGTTTCCGTACCCTTCATGTTGAATACGATAAGAGCTTCGTAATTTCTCATGGTCTTGTGATAATTAGAAATGTGTCGTGCGAACGGTGCGCACCTTGCGGGCAAGTAAGGTGCAATGATTGCCTTCAGAAAGCAAGCCTATTTTTTACCTTGTTTCCGGGAACATGCCGTTTCCTGCGTTTTACTCTCCCCACGGCGCGGAAGAATTGTTCTGCATGGCGTTTCCTGCCGGCGGCCTTTGCTGTAGGAGAGACGATTCCGGCGTTCGCTTGGCGGGTGCCGTACGGAAAAGAGTGGACGCCGCAACTTAGGATATGAGCTTTTCCCGGGTAAAGGATTCCTTTTCCTGCAAAAAAAGGGAGGAACTGGCGGGAGGCAGATCCGCTGGAGCGGTTGCTGCCACGGGCTGAAGGGCTTTGTTCCCCTCCGGAACAGCTTTGTCTTGCGCAGGGTATGGCGGGAAGAGCTCCGAAAGAAGAAAAACGTTAACGCGTCTGCGCCATCTGTACGGCCAGCTGGAAAGCGTGGATGGTGCTGGATGGATTGGCCTTTCCGGTTCCCGCCAGGTTGAAGGCGGTACCATGGTCCGGACTCAGCCGGGGGCGGGGAAGGCCCAGGGTGACGTTGACGGCGGTATGGAAGTCCACCAGCTTCAGCGGAATCAGCCCCTGGTCATGGTAAGGGGCCAGCACGGCGTCATAATTCCCTTCCACGGCATCCCGGTACACGCAGTCCGGGACGGAAGGCCCGTCAAATGCGGCATCCGGATGGATCGCCCTCAGCCGTTCCACGGCCGGGGCAATGATGCTCCCGTCCTCATCGCCGAAAGCGCCGTGTTCCCCGGCGTGGGGGTTCAGGGCTGCCAGGGCGATACGCGGGCGCATGATTCCCTTGCGGATGCAGAAGTCTTTCAGCAGGGTTCCAATGCGGACCAGTTCCTCCGTTTCCAGCAGGGAAGGCACGCTTTGGAGGGAGGTGTGGATGGTTGCCAGCCCCACTGTTAACCGTTTCCCGGTCAGGCACATGGCGTAATTGTCCGTTTCCAGGCGTTCTGCAAAGAATTCCGTCTGCCCCGGCCAGCGGAAACCTGCCTCATGCAGGGTTTCCTTGCAGACGGGGGCGGTGACGACAGCGTCAACCGTTCCTTCCCGCAGGGCATGGGCCGCCTGTTCCAGATGGTCGAAGGCGTGTTTGGCGGATTCCGCGTTAGGCCTGCCCAGGGGAAGCTCCACTCTCTTGCCGATGAGGCGGTATTCCGCGTCTTCCGGGAGTTCTCCGGAGGCAAGCGCGGCGAAAATGACTTCAGGGCCTATGCCCGACTGGTCGCCCAGCGTGTATCCAATGACCGGTTTCATAGTGCGGCAACAGGAGGGATTATAATTCCGCGGGTTCCGGCATTCCGGCAGCGGAAGCGGGAATTTCTTCCGCGGGGGAAACTGGAGTTTTTTCCCCCGGAACAGCCTGCAGGGCTGCCGCCCGTTTTTCCATGTTGATGACCTGTATCGTTTTTTCCGGTTCGTCGGGGTTGCGGAGTTCGAATTCCAGGTGGGAGTTGGTGGACCAGTGGTAATAAATGGTGGCGCCGAGGGCTGCCAGCACCAGAATCAGGAGAATGGAACCGAAGAAGGAGCGCATGCCTCTACTGTGTGCCGGAGGAAAGGGGAATTCAAGAAATTATCAAGACCGCCTGCGTGGGCGGGCAAACGCCGTTAACTACCGTGCATCTTCATTTCCTGAAAGAGGAAGGAAGCGTAAGTAAAAAGAGGCAGCCCGGCATGAGAAGATCCGGGACAGTTCAGGACAGGATTTTCATCGCGAAGAACAGGAGCATGAGCAGGATGGCAAAGCCGATGATTCTGCCCGCCATGCTGCCGTCTTTCCCGTCCTGGATGCACATCGGGCAGTTTTCCGGGCTGTTCATGCCGCTGCATCCCATGCCGCACGCGCCGCAGGGAAAATCCGCTTCCCGCTCCTGTACTCGGTCTTGGAGAAGGAGTTCCAGCTCGTGCACGGAAGGTTCCACGCCGTAGACGACGATTTCCCCGTCAATGGCGAGTGCGGGAAGCGGCGTCCCGGTCTGTTCCGGAACGGTCTCCTCAACCTGCATCTCCGGATTGACACCCAGATGGGCCAATGCCTGGAGAGTATTGGCGCGCAGGGTGTTTCCCGGGTAGGCCCGGCTGTAAAAAAGCTGAATCCTGGTCATGGAGCTGGGTATGTCAGGAACGCTTCCGTTTGGGAAGACTCTTCTTCCAACAAATAGGACGGGCCCCCAAAGGTCAATGCGTTTTTCCGTGTCATGACATATAAGTGTTGTACGGAAAACATTTTAGACTTTTCAAATGAGGAGGGAACGGGCACTATCCCGCCGGTCCCGCCATGAAAAAGCTATCTCTATTCCTTTTGACCCTGGCCTGTGTATTCCAGTTTTCCGCCCAGGCACAGGAACGGCCCAGTTATATTGCCATTGAGGCCAATTCCGGCAAGCTTCTTTTCAGTTCCAACGCAGAAGAAAAAAGGCCCGTGGCCAGTCTTTCCCAGGTAGCCACCGCCATGGTGGCTTTGGATTGGGTGGCCCGCACGCGGTTGCCTCTGGATACTTTCATTGCCGTGCCCCAGGAAGCGTTCGGCCTCCGTGCGGGCAATCCCATGGATCTCCAGCCGGGAGACCGGCTGACGCTCCGGGACGCTTTGTATTCCACCCTGCTGGGTTCGGACAATGTTTCCGCCCTGACTGTTGCCTCCTTTGTGGGGCGTGACCTGGTGTCCCGCCGGGGCGGCGGCGCCCCCATTGCCGCTTTTGTGGCGGAAATGAACAATTTGGCCCGTTCCCTGAGGATGGCCAAAACGCACTTTACCGCTCCCCACGGGCTGGACGCCGGCAACTCCGTTTCCACTTCCTGCGCGCTGGATATGGCCTTGTTGGGCGTTTACAGCATGCAAAATCCGGCTTTTTGCTACATTGTTTCCCAGGCGAGCCGGCGCATTGAAGTGCAGTCCCAGACCAAGGGCAGGACGATGTATGATATTTCCAACAACAACAGGCTCATGAGCGCTTCCGGCGTGGACGGCATCAAGGCGGGCACATCCCGCGCCGCCGGCTCCTGCCTGCTGCTCAGCGTGACGCGCAACGCTATTTCCCGCCGGAGCCCCCAAACGGGGACGGAGGTGATTTATCCGCAGCGCATGATTATTGCGGTGCTTGGTTCTGCGAGCCGCTATTCCCTCGCCAGGGAGATGATGAACACTGGCTGGCGCGTTTGGGAAAACTGGCAGGCTTCCGGCATGGATATGAAGGACCCCAAGGAATTTGTCCAGCTTCCTGTGAAATCTGCTCCACAAAGGAGATAGGAAGTAGACGGGGAAGGATTTTTCTGCTATAAGGAACGCCGAATATGAACATCGGTGTTTTGAATAGCGGGGGTGACTCCCCCGGGTTGAATGCAGTTATTGAAGGTGTTGTGGGCGCGGCTTCCCGTCGCGGCTGGAACGTTGTGGGTTTTTACGACGGTTTTGAAGGGCTTTTGTCCGAGGAAGGGGACGAACGGTTTGAATGGCTGACCCCTGCCGCCTGCCGCGGATTGCGAGCCAAGGGGGGCACCATTCTGGGAACCGTGAATAAAGGCAACTTTGCCATCAAGGTGGGCGTGGACCAAAAGGGGGCTATCGAACCCGCAGTGCTGGAAAAAACGAAGGCCACTGTCCGCCGGCTGGGGCTGGATGCCCTGATCGTCGTGGGCGGAGACGGCTCCCAGTCCACGGCTCTTTTGCTTTCCGAGATAGGGCTCCCCGTAGTTGGCGTGCCCAAAACCATTGATAATGACCTGGGCGCAACCGATGTCACTTTTGGCTTCTACAGCGCCGTTTCCATTGTTTCCGAGTCTTTGGACCGTCTGGAAACCACCGCGAACGCGCACCAGCGCATGATGGTGGTGGAAGTGATGGGTCGGCATGCGGGATGGATTGCCTTGGAAGGCGGCATCGCAGGGAGTGCTGATGTTATTCTTCTGCCGGAAATTCCTTTTTCCCTTGAAAACGTGGTGGAATGCATCAAGGCGCGCAAGGCTGCCGGGCAGCGGGAAATCCTGGTAGTGGTATCTGAAGGGGCCCGTCTGGCGGACGAACTGGTATTGCTGGATGAAAAGACCCAGGGGGAAGTTCGCCTGGGAGGCATCGGCAAGGTGATTGCCAAGAAACTGGAAGAAGCTACTGGGATTGAAACTCGCTCCTGCGTGCTGGGCCATATCCAGCGCGGCGGTTCTCCCTGTTCCTATGACCGGATTCTGGGAACGCGGTTCGGCAGTTATGCCGTGGAACTGGTGGAAAAGCGCCAGTTCAGCTGCATGGTTGCTCTCCGTGGGACGCAGATGACTGCCGTACCCATTGAGGAAGCTGTGAAAACCTTGAAGCTGGTGGATCCCGATTGCCAGCTGGTGCGCACGGCCCGCGATTTAGGCGTATGCTTCGGGGACTGACGTTCTCCGTCTGAGTCACGGGAAATTGATTGTACCCGATAGGGTTTTGATTGCCTTTCAACCGTATCCTGGAATCAGGATACGGTCATTTTTTGCGGAAGCACGCCGTATTCATTGGGGCCTGGCGAGCTTTTAAGAAGCATCATGGACAGGAAGAGGATGGAAAGCAAATCCATCAGGCTGGACACCATTCCCAGGTAGTCCAGATAGGGGGCCATATCTTCCGGTACCAGGCGCAGCAGGAAAATCAGCAGGAAAGTGACGATGAAAATAAGAATGGGAATCAGGATGAATTTTCCGCTCAGATTGCTGTCATGCAGGCGGCGCACGGCGACCGGCAGATTGAAGAGGATATTGAGCCCCGCCACGGCTGCCAGAAGCTCCAGGGAAAGCATGCTCAGCTCTCCGGATTGGTAGAAAAAGTAAAAGGTGGGATTGAAGCAGGAGTGAGCCAGCAGGATTAGAGCGTCTTGCGGATGGGCGGCATATAACAGGATTTGGAGGGAAGGAGAGACATAAAAACCCGCCGGCTGGCTGTCAACGTCTATCATGCTGTAGCCCAGCGGAAGGAACAGGAGGACGGAAAGGAGGAAAAAGGACCAGAATTCCGTCCGGGACGCGCGGCCTGCCACCGTATTCAATTTCCGCAGGCTGATGAGCCAGTAAAGGTAAAACGGAGTCAATGGCTGTTTTTTCAGTTCTCCGGCAGGGGAATCAGCCGGTTGGGGCTCCGGACGGCGGCTGTATTTGTTGCCGTCCGCCTTGCTTTCTCCCAGTGTCAGATAAAAAAAGATCAGATGCCCCAGCCCGAAGGGAATGAAAAGGGAAAAAAGCCAGAGTCCGCTCCTGCCAGTATCATGCAGGCGTCTGAACGCGGCTGATATGCTTGGGATGAACAACACCGCCCACAAGAGGATGGTTAAAGCGTCTCCGTAGATGCTCAGTCTTGTATCAGGGATGTGCAGCCAGTCCGTCAGGATATACCCCGCCAGGGCTGGAATCAACGCCAGGAGGGGAAGAGCCATGAACCACCAGAATTCCGCACGGGAAGCGCAGCCCCGAAAGTCCGCATAATGACGAAAACCTTTTTTCCAGCAGGAGAGGGGAGAAGGGAGGGAAGATGCCTGCGTGGAGGTTGGAGGAACGGAGGAAACAGCAGGAGAAGCAGGAGAAGCAGGAGAAGCAGGAGA